>JBEKLU010000017.1:0-100106 GCA_050010035.1 Roseiarcus sp. | reverse complement strand
ACCTCCTCGGCCGGATTTGGCACCTTCTCCCCGTGCAGGATCGCGAAGCCATAGACCAGCTTGATGATATCCCGCACATGGACGGCCGTCGCCGGCGCACCCCGGTCCTTCACCTTCGCGCAAAGGACCCTCACGTCACCCGAGGTAATTTCGGTAAGAAGCCGACTTCGAAACGGGGGCAGGATGTCTCGTTCGAAGATTGCACGACGCATTGAGCGCGTGCTGTCGGCCATCCTGGCCTCCTGAAGCCATCGCTCGCCAAACTCCCCAAAACTCTTCGCTTCCTTAAGGCGCCGCTTCTCCCGCTGCTTACCGTGCGCCGGCGAGTTGCCCTCGACGACCTCCCGCTTGGCGTCGATGCACTTCTCTCTGGCGCGCGCCAGAGAGAGCCCGGCAGCGCCGTATCGCCCGATCGTCAGCGTCTCGCGCCGCCCGTTGAGACGGTAATCATAGCGGAAGGTGATCAACCCTGTTGGAGAGACGGTGACGTACATACCGTCACGGTCGGCGACCTTGTAAGTTTTTTCTTTTGGTTTCAGCTGTTTAAGCGCGGTGTCGGTCAACATGGATCGGCCATTTCGGGGCAAATTTCGGTGTCTGACGATCAACTTTTACCGTCAGCGGCCTTCACCGGCAAGGTCATATTTTTTCTTGTTATATCTCAAATGGTTATACGAATATTTTTACCGTCACACCGAGAATTTGGCTGACGGTAAAGGTAATCGCCGGCCAGAAACCCTTCACGCCTTACCGTCAGACTTACCGTCAAATTGAGCCGCTGGACACCGATAGTCCGCGATAGACACAGAAACTATTATCTTTATAAATCAACATACTAATGCCGATTTTCGATAGGTCGCGATACGTCCCGGACCCTATTAAATCATTCCCACTCGATCGTCCCCGGCGGCTTGCTCGTCACGTCGTAGACCACCCGGTTGATCCCCTTGACCTCGTTGATGATGCGCGTCGCCGCGCGCCCCAAAAACCCCATGTCGAACGGAAAGAAGTCCGCCGTCATGCCGTCCGAAGACGTCACCGCGCGCAGCGCGCAGACATGGTCGTAGGTGCGGCCGTCGCCCATCACGCCGACGGTGCGTACGGGGAGCAGCACGGCGAAGGCCTGCCAGATTTGGTCGTAGAGGCCGGCGGCGCGGATTTCCTCGAGATAGATCGCGTCGGCCTGGCGCAGGACGTCGAGCTTCTCCTGGCTGACGGCGCCGGGAATGCGGATCGCCAGGCCCGGCCCGGGAAAGGGATGTCGGCCGACGAAGTTCTCGGGCAGGCCGAGTTCGCGCCCGAGCGCGCGCACTTCGTCCTTGAAGAGTTCGCGCAACGGCTCGACCAGCTTCATGTTCATGCGCTCGGGCAGGCCGCCGACGTTGTGGTGCGACTTGATGGTCACCGACGGGCCGCCGGTGAAGGAGACCGATTCGATCACGTCGGGGTAGAGCGTCCCCTGGGCGAGGAATTCGACCGGCCCGCGCCCGTCGGCGGCGATTTTTTTCGCTTCCCGCTCGAAGGTCTCGATGAACAGGCGGCCGATCGTCTTGCGCTTCAGCTCCGGCTCGGCGACGCCGTCGAGCGCGCCAAGAAACGCCCGCTCGGCGGCGACATGGACCAGCGGGATGTTGAAATGGCCGCGAAACAACCGCACCACCTCTTCGCCCTCGCCCGCGCGCATCAGGCCGTGGTCGACGAAGACGCAAGTGAGCTGGTCGCCGATCGCCTCGTGGATCAGCACCGCCGCCACCGCGGAGTCGACGCCGCCGGAGAGGCCGCAGATCACTCTGCCCTTGCCGACGCGGGCGCGGATCGCCGCGCGCGCCTCGGCGCGGAACGCCGCCATCGTCCAGTCGCTCTTCAGCCCGGCGACCTCGTGGACGAAATTGCCGATGAGGCGCGCGCCGTCGGGCGTGTGGACGACTTCGGGGTGGAACATCAGGCCGTAGTAGCGGCGCGCCTCGTCGGCGATCAGCGCGAAGGGCGCGTTCTCCGAGGTCGCGACTCGCGTAAAGCCCGGCGGCAGGCGGGTGATGCGGTCGCCGTGGCTCATCCACACGGTGTGGCGCTCGCCCGGCTTCCAGACGCCTTCCAACAACGGGCTCGACGCGCCGACGGCGACCTCGGCGCGGCCGAATTCGCGATGATGGCCGCTTTCGACCTCGCCGCCGAGCTGGGCGGCCATCGTCATCTGGCCGTAGCAGATGCCGAGCACGGGAACTTTCGAATCGAAGATCGCCTGCGGCGCGCGCGGGGACCCCTCGTCGGGCACCGAGGCCGGCCCGCCGGACAGGATGACCGCCTTCGGCTTCAGCTCGGAAAAAGCCTGCTCCGCGCTCTGGAACGGCGCGATCTCGCAATAGACCCCCGCCTCGCGCACCCGCCGCGCGATGAGCTGCGTCACCTGGGAGCCGAAATCGACGATCAACAGCTTGTCGTGGGCGAAGGCGGGAGGGGCGGGGCTGTTCGCGGGCTGGGTCATGAGGGGAATCGCGCCTCGTCGGGGTTTCCAAGCCTTCGCTTAGGCAAAAGGGCGCGCTCGTGCAATCGGCGAAACGCCGCGAACGCGCAAAGGCGCCGTCGGCCGGCCCCTTGAGGGCCAGCGCCAAATACCGTCAGACCGCCCGCGCCAGCGCCCGCCCGAAGCGGTCGAACAGCGCGTCGATCTCCTCGGCCGTGATGATCAGCGGCGGACAGAAGGCGACGATGTCGCCGATGGCGCGGATGATAAGCCCCTCCTCATGGCAGAGTTCGGCCAGGCGCGCGCCGAACGAGCCGGGCGGCGCGAAGGGCGCCTTTGTCGCTTTGTCGGCGACAAACTCCAGCGCGCCGATCAGGCCGACGCCGCGCGCCTCGCCGACCTTCGGATGATCGGCGAAGGCTTGCAGGCGCGCCTGGAACCGCGGCGCCAGGCGCGCCGCATTGCCGACGAGATCGCGCTCCTCGAAGATGTCGAGATTTTCCAGCGCGACCGCCGCGCCCACGGGATGGCCGCTGGCGGTGAAGCCGTGCGCGAACACGCCGATCTTGTTGGAATTGTCGGCGACCGCCTGATAGATCGCGTCGGTGAAGAGAAGCGCCGAAAGCGGAAAATAGGACGAGGTCAGCGCCTTCGACACCACCAAGACGTCCGGCTCGATGCCGTAGGTCTGGCAGCCGAACATGCGCCCGGTGCGCCCGAAGCCGGTGATGACCTCGTCGGCGACGACGAGAACGTCGTGGCGCCGGCACACCGCCTGGACCTTCTCCCAATAGGTTCGCGGCGGCGGCATGACGCCGCCCGCCCCCATCAAGGGCTCGCCGATGAAGGCGGCGACCGTGTCCGGCCCTTCGGCGAGGATCAGCGCCTCGAGCTCGTCGGCGAGGCGCGTCGCAAACGCCTCCTCGCTCTCGCCGGGCAGGCCGTAGCGCCAGTGATTGGGGCACGAAACGTGGCGCATCATCGGCAGCGGCAGATCGAAATCGCGATGGAACGCCGGCAGGCCGGTGAGGCTGCCCGAGGCGATGGTGACGCCGTGATAGGCGCGCTGGCGGGAGACGATCTTCTTCTTCTGTGGCCGGCCGAGCGCGTTGTTGTAATACCAGATCAGCTTGATCGTGAGATCGTTGGCCTCGGAGCCCGACGAAGTGAAATGCGCCTTGGCCATCTTGCCCGGCGCCATCTTCACCAGCCGCTCGGCGAGCGTCGTCGCCGCCGGGTGCGACTTGTGCGAGAACGAATGATAGAAGGGCAGCTTCTCCATCTGCGCCGCCGCCGCCGCGACGAGCCGCGGCTCGCCGAAGCCGACCGCGACGCTCCATAGGCCGGCGAGACCTTCGATATATTCCTTGCCCTGGTCGTCGAAGACGTAGACGCCGCGCCCGCGCTCGATCATCATCGGCCCGACCTGTTCGTGCCGGCGCGCGTTGGTGGCGGGGTGGAAGTAATAGGCGACGTCGCGCGCGGCGAGCGAATTGGGCAGCGGGGTCATCGGCGGGCTCCTTGTCGAGGCGGCGCGGCATTTGCGCGCGTCGCGGCGCGGATGTCCAGAGGCCGCGACCCTCAGCGGGCGCTCGAGCGGACAGCTAAGCCGCTGCCGTCGACAGGGCGGATCTGGGCTGGTCGCGAAGCTGGAAAACCATGAGACCGGCAGCGAGCGCCAGGCCGACGGAGCTGAGCCAAACCCAGTCATAGCGGAGCGTCAGATCGAACAGATACCCGCCGAGGAAGGCCCCTGCTGCGGCGCCGATCGCATGACCGGCGGAAATCATTCCCATCGAAAGGCCCATGACACGAAGGCCGATGTGGCTCGCCGCCAGACTCGCGGTCACCGGGACCGTGGCGTAGTCGACCGCGCCGAACAAGGCGGCGAAGACGATAAGCCTATCGTAGTCGGCCTCCACGTGCATGAGAAGTACGAAGGCGAGGCTTCGCGCGAGATAAATCGAACCCAGCAGCAGCACGCGGTTCATGCGATCCGACAGCCAACCGGAAAGGATCATGCCCGCCATATTGACCGCCGAAAGGAACCCATACGCCGTCGCGCTCGGGATCGGACCAAAGCCGCAAAAGGACGCATAGCCGAGGAAATGCGTCTCGATAACGCCGGCGGTGGTGTATCCGCAGAGCAGGAAGCTCCAGAACAGCACGTGAAAGGCCGGTTTCTTCAACACGAAGACGATGTCGGCGAAGAGCGGCGGCGCCGCTTCGCTCCCGGCTGACGGCGCTTTGCCCGCCGGTATCCACCAAAGCAGCGGAAGAAGGGTCACGGCGGCCACGCCGATCGTCAGGAAGCTCCAGCGCCAGCTCCACGTCGTCAAGATCGCCGCGACAATGGGAACGACGAGGAATTGCCCACCGGTGGCGCCGGAGGTCGCGATTCCGGTCGCCAGCCCACGGTGGCGATCGAAAGAGCGCGCGATCGCCGTCGACACCACATGGGCGGCGACGATGCCGAAACCCACCGCCGAGACGCCGCTGAACCCGATCAGAAATACGATCCGGCTGCTCGTCGCCGCCACGGTGAGACTGCCGACGCCGACCAGCGCCAACCCCATCGCGAGCGTCATCCGCACGCCCTGCCGGTCGATCAGTCGCCCGGCGAACGGCGCCACGGCCGCCATAGTCAGCAATGCCAATGCGGCGGCGGCGGATACGAAACTGCGCGACCAGCCGAGTTCGTGTTGCCAAACCGGCATCACCAGCCCCACGGCGGCGCGCGCCGAGAATGCAACCGCCAAAGACAGAAAGCCGAGGCCCACGACGAGCCACTGGGCCGGCGCCCTGGGGGCGGAATTCTGCTTCGCCATTCGATCGTCCCCAGGGGTCATCCATCGCGACGTTGCGCCGTGGCGAAGAGGGCGACAAACGATGGTTTTCTCCTATGAGTTTAGCTGTGCTAAACTCCCAGAATGTCGATGCGCTTCGTTCTGCTCGAGACTTTTGTGCTGGTCGCTCGTTCGGGCAGCATGAAAGATGCAGCGCGGCTGCTGTCGGTGACGCCGGGCGCGATCAGCCAACGAATCCGCCTGCTCGAAGAGACGGTGGGACACCGGCTTTTCGTGCGGAGCCGCGCCGGCGTTCGACTGGACGCGAGGGGCGTAGCGATGTTCTCGGCGCTCGACGGGCCTTTGCGCGCCATCGAATCGGTTGACCGGAGCCTGAGTGCGCGTCCCTCCTCGCGCGTCGCCGTCAGCACGGTGGCGTCATTCGCAGCGAACTGGCTCGTTCCGCGGCTCGGCCGGTTTGCCCGGCTTCATCCCGATATCGAGATCGTCGTCGAAACGGGCGGACGCCTCGTCGATCTCCGGCGAGAGCCGGTCGATGTGGCGATCCGCCATGGTCTGGGCAGTTACGCCGGTCTGCAATCGGTCCGGTTGGTCGCGCCTGAACTCATCGTGGTGGCGAGTCCCGATCTGCTCAAATCCGGACGACCGATCGCCGAACCGGCTGACTGCCTCGCCTATCCCCTGCTTCACGATCTCGATCGCGGCGACTGGTCGTTGTGGTTCGAAGCCAATGGCGTCGCGGCGACCAAACGTCTGAAAGGCGCCTCTTTCTCGGATGACCATCTTCTGGTTCGCGCCGCCGTCGCGGGACAGGGCTTGGCGTTGGTTCGCGACGTTTACGCCGAGGGCGATCTCGTCTCGCGGCGGCTGGTCAAGGCGCTCGATATCGGCTGGCCGACTCGGTTCGCCTACTACGCGGTCACCCGGCCGGAACGCGAACTGAAACCGGCCGTCCGACAGTTCAGGAAATGGCTGATCGAGGAGGCGGAAGAGAGTCGTGGCTAGCCTCCGGGGACTTCCTGCGCCGTGCGGCGCGGAAACTCGCCCGGCCCCTAGCCCTGGCTCTCCGCCGCAAACGCAAGCGTTTGTCTGGCGCAAGCGGGGAAAGGCCGGGCGAGGGCCTGGGTGGATTGTCCGCAGACCCGCCAAGTGAGTATATCCGCCGGGCGCGAAAGGCGTGAACGCACGCAAGCGCGCGCGCGAAAGGGATAAGTTGTGATTTCATCGCAATTGTCTTGTCCGTCCATCGACGGAATCGTACCAAGGTCGTCAGTTTCCGCGCGCCCTCGGTCCCGCCATGAAAGCGCTCCATTCAAACGGCAGTTTCGCCGCCGCGCCGGCGGCGGCGCCTGAGGGTCGACACGGGGAGGAGCCCATGGCGCAACCGCGCCCAATCCCTATTGATGAAAATTCCGCCAGGCCCGCGAGCGACTGGGACACGGCGCTCTATCTCAAGTTCGAGGCCGAACGCACCCAGCCGGCGCGCGATCTGCTCGCGCGCGTCACCCAGACCCCGCGCCGCATCGTCGATCTCGGCTGCGGCCCCGGCACCAGCACGCGCCTGCTCGCCGCGCGTTTCCCCGACGCGGAAATCCTCGCGCTCGACAATTCGGAGCCGATGCTCGCCGAGGCGCGCCGCCGCCTGCCCGACGTGCGCTTCGAGGCCGCCGACATCGCGAAATGGCGGCCGCGCCAACGGCCCGACCTCATCTTCGCCAACGCCGCGCTGCAATGGCTGCCCGATCACGAGTCGCTTTTCCCGCGCCTGATGTCCTATCTGGCCGAAGGCGGCGCTCTGGCGGTGCAGATGCCCGACAATCGCCAGGAGCCGAGCCACGCGCTGATGCGCCTCGTCGCCGCCGACGGGCCCTGGGCGGACCGGCTGGTGCCGATCGCCAAGACCCGCGCGGTCATCGCCACCCATGTCGAGTATTACGCCTGGCTGACGCCGCTCAGCGCGGCGCTCGACATCTGGCAGACGACTTACGTTCACCCGATGAGCGGGGTCGGCGCGGTGGTCGACTGGTTTCGCGGCAGCGCGCTGAGGCCCTTCCTCAACCCGCTCGACGAGTGCGAACGCGAGCAATTCATCGAGCGCTACATGCGCGAGCTCGCCGACGCCTATGGCGTCGAGCCGGGCGGCTCGCTGTTATTCCTCTATCCCCGCCTGTTCGTTCACGCGCGCAAGCGCGCCGGGCGGGTTTGACCCGTCCGCCGGCCATCGGCCTCCCATGCGCAAGCGCGCCGACATGCTGCTCGTCGAACGCGGGCTCTTCGCCAGCCGCGCCCGCGCGCAGGAAGCGATCGCCGCGGGGCTGGTCAGCGCCGACGGACATCTCGTGCGCAAGGCTTCCGAGACCCTCGCGCCGGACGCCCAAATCGTCGCCGGCGCGCCGCATCCCTGGGCCTCGCGCGGCGGCATGAAACTCGCGGCGGCGCTCGACGCCTTCGCGCTCGATCCCGCGGGGCTCGCCTGTCTCGACGTCGGCGCCTCGACCGGCGGCTTCACCGACGTCCTGCTGGCGCGCGGCGCGCGCTCGGTCGTGAGCGTCGACGTCGGCCACGGCCAGTTCGACGCGCGCCTGCGCGAAGATCAGCGCGTGCGCGTCCTCGAAGGCCTCGACGCGCGCCGCCTGACCGCGGCGATCCTCGGCGTCCCGCCGCAGGCGATCGTCTGCGACGTCAGCTTCATTTCGCAGCGGCTGGTGCTGCCGCATGTTCTCGCCCTCGCCGAGCGCTCCGCCTGGCTCGTCACCCTCGTCAAGCCGCAATTCGAGGCGGGGCGGGAAAACCTCGTCAAGGGCGCCGTCAAGGACCCTGCAGCGCTGGCGTTCGCCTGCGAGTCCGTTCGCGGCTGCGTCGAAGCCTTGGGTTGGACGAGCCTCGGCCTCATCCCCTCGCCGGTGCTCGGCGGCGACGGCGCGCGCGAATTCCTGTATGCCGCGCGGCATGGATGACGCGACGCGCACATTGACGATTCTCGCCCTGAACGAGCGCGGCGAGGGCGTCGCCGACGACGCTGCGATCGTTCCCGGCGCCCTGCCCGGCGAACGCGCGATCGTCACGATGGAAGGCGCCAAGCGCGCGCGTCTTCGCGAAATTCTCGTTCCCAGCCCCGAGCGGGCTCAGCCCATCTGCGCCTATTTCGGCGTTTGCGGCGGCTGCGCGGCCCAGCACATGAGCGCGGCGCTCTATGGCGAATGGAAACGCGAAACCCTCGTCCGCGCGCTCGAGCGCGCGCGCGTCGAGGCCGAGGTCGGCGCGCTGATCGACGCGCACGGCGAGGGCCGGCGGCGCGCGACCTTTCACGCGCGCATCGCCGAAGACGGCCGCGAGCGCGTCGGCTTCATGCGCGCGCGCGCCCACGACATCGTCGCCATCGACGCCTGCCCGCTGTTCAGCCCGGCGATGGCGGGCGCAATTCCCGCGGCGCGGGCGCTCGCGGCGGATCTGCGCGGCTCGAACAAGCCGCTCGACATTCAGGCGACGGCGACGCTCGGCGGGCTCGACTTCGATCTGCGCGGCTCCGGGCCGCTCGACGCGCCGGCGCGGCGCAAGCTGGTCGAAACCGCGGACCGGCTCGATCTGGCGCGCGTGTCGAACCATGGCGAGGTCGTCGTCGAGCGGCGCGCGCCGCAAGTCGCCTTCGGGCAGGCGCTGGCGACGCCGCCGCCGGACGGCTTCCTGCAGGCGACGCTGGCCGGCGAGCGCGCGCTGGCTGAGGGCGCTCAAGACGCGCTGAGAGGCGCGCGGCGCGTCGCCGACCTCTTCTGCGGCGCCGGCGCCTTCGCGCTGCGCCTGGCTGAGGACCACGAGGTCTTCGCTGCGGATTCCGACGCCGCCGCCATCGCCGCGCTGAAGCGCGCCGCCGCCGAGGCGCGAGGTCTGCGCGCGCTCAAAGCGGAAACGCGCGATCTCTTCCAGCGTCCGCTGCGCGCCGAAGAGCTCGACGTCTTCGAGGGCGTGCTGTTCGATCCGCCGCGCGTCGGGGCGGAAGCCCAGGCGCGCGCCCTCGCGGCGAGCCGGACGCCGATCGTCGCCGCGATCTCCTGCAACGCGGAAAGCTTCGCGCGCGACGCGCGCATTCTCGTCGAAGGAGGCTACGCGATCGGGCCAGTTGCGCCGCTTGACCAGTTCCGCTTTTCCCCGCATGTCGAAATTCTCGCAACGTTCCGACGCCCGCCCGCCAAACGCCGCCCCAGGGGATTGCTCGGGTGAACCCAGGCCTCGACACCGCCGCCCCGCTCGAAGCGCTCGCGCGCATCGTCGGCGGCGCGCATGTGCTGACCGACCCGGCGCTGATCGCCGGAAACCTGGAAGAGCCGCGCGGCCTCTACCACGGCAAGGCCCTGGCGCTGGTGCGACCGGCCGATACGCAGGAGGTCGCCGCCGTCGTCGCCTATTGCAACGCGGCGCGCATCGCCATCGTGCCGCAAGGCGGCAACACCGGCCTGGTCGGCGGCCAGACGCCCGACGCGAGCGGCGCCGAGATCATCCTTTCGCTGCTCCGCATGAAACGCGTTCGCGAGATCGATCCTTTGTCGGAGACGATGATCGTCGAGGCGGGCGTCACTCTCGCCCAGGCGCAGGAGGCCGCGCTCGGCGTCGACCGCCTCTTTCCGCTCTCGCTCGCCGCCGAGGGAACCTGCACGATCGGCGGCAATCTTTCGACCAACGCCGGCGGCGTCGCTGTGCTCGCCTACGGCAACGCGCGCGATCTGACGACGGGAATCGAGGTCGTGCTCGCCGACGGGCGGATCGTCAGTGCGCTCTCCAAGCTGCGCAAGGACAACACCGGTTACGACCTGAAAAGCTTGTTCATCGGCGCGGAGGGCACGCTCGGCGTAATCACCGCCGCGGCGCTGAAGCTGTTCCCCAGGCCGCGTTCGCGCGCCACCGCCTTCGTCGGCCTCGCCGACCCCGCCCAGGCGCTGGCGTTGCTGGCGCTGGCGCGCGAGCATTTCGGCCAGGGCGTGACCAGCTTCGAGCTGATGGCGCGCATCGGCCTCGATTTCACCTTCGCGCATCGTCCGGCCTTGCGCGATCCCTTGAGCGCGCGCCATGCCTGGTGCGTGCTGATCGAAGTCGCTTCGCAGATCGCCGGCGGCCTCGAGGAGGCGATGACCGGCCTGCTCGGCGCCGCGCTCGAGCACGGGATCATCGAGGACGCGAGCGTCGCCGCGTCGCTCGACCAGCGCGCCGCGTTCTGGGCGATTCGCGAGACTCTGCCCGACGCGCAAAAGCCGCAGGGCGGCTCGATCAAGCATGACGTGTCCGTGCCGGTGGGCGCGGTTCCGGCTTTCCTCAGCGAGGCGAACGCGGCGGTGGAAGCCTTCATGCCCGGCGCGCGGGTCGTCGCCTTCGGGCACCTCGGCGACGGCAACATCCACTTCAACGTCACTCAGCCCGTCGGCGCCGACACGGCCGCCTTCCTAAACCAATGGTCGGCGATGAACGCCGTGGTGCACGAAATCGTCGCGCGCCATTCCGGCTCGATCTCGGCCGAGCACGGCATCGGCCGATTGAAGCGCGAGTTGCTCGCGCAAACCAAGGACCGGAACGCGCTCGACGTCATGCGCGCGATCAAGGCGGCGCTCGATCCCAACGGAATTTTGAATCCGGGCAAGGTTCTTTGAAGCGCCGCGCCGCGCTAAGATGCGGAGCGATTCGATTTTCTGTGAGGAGGCGCAGACGCGCGCGAGCTGTCCCTTGCGCCGCCCGACGGTGGCCGACCGACGCGCCGCTGGCGCGTTCGCGCTGCTGACGGCCGCCCTCCTGCTGGCGTCGGCCGGCGCGCGCGCGAACCCGCCGTGCGCGCAGCTCGAGTTCGACGGCGCCCCCTACACGTTTTGCACGTTCGACGCGCGGCGCGACGAAATCCGGCTCTACTGGAAGGATTCGGCCGGCAAGCCCTTCGGCGGCTTCGACGCGCTCGCGCAGACGCTGAACGCGCACGGCCGCGCCCTGCGCTTCGCCATGAACGCGGGCATGTTCGAAGCGGACCAGTCGCCGGTCGGCCTGTTCGTCGAGGACGGCAAACGCAAACATCGAGCGGACACGCGCGAGGGCGGAAGCAATTTTCATCTCAAGCCCAATGGAGTCTTCTGGATCGGCGACGGCGCCGCGGGCGTCACGGAAACCTCGCGCTATCTCGCCAATCCGCCGCCGACGCGCTTCGCCACCCAGTCCGGGCCGATGCTGGTGATCGACGGCCGCATCCACCCCAAGATCCTGCCGACCGGGACCTCGGAAAAAATCCGCAACGGCGTCTGCGTGCGCGACGGCGCGATCGCGATTTTCGCGATTTCCGACGAGCCCGTCACCTTCCACGCCTTCGCAGTGATGTTCCGCGACGCGCTCGATTGCTCGAACGCGCTGTTCCTCGACGGCTCGTTGTCCTCGCTCTATTCCCCCGACCTCGGGCGCGACGACGATTTCACGCCGCTCGGTCCGATCGTCGGCGTCAGCGCGCCGGCGCCGTGAGCGCCGATCGGACGTCGGTTCTCACGAAATCCGCGCCGACGAACAGCAGCGGACAGGCGCGCTCGTGCGCCAGTTCGTAGGCGAAGCAGTCGCCGAAATTCAGACCGGCGGGATGCACGCCCTTTCCCCATTGGGCGTAGGCGGCGGCGACCCGCCGCGCGCTGGTCTCCGTCACTGGGACGACTTCGAAGCCGAGCCCATCGATCAAATCGGCCATCTCGCGCGCGCGATCGCGCCGCGACGCGACAATCAGCGCTTCTGCGACGCTCGCGGCGGACATCGCGGCTTCGCTCTCGCGCTCGAGCACGGCCGCGCAGGCTTCCGCCTGCGCCTCGTCGAGCACGATCGCCATCAGAGCGGACGTGTCGACGACGATCACTTGGGCATGCCGTCTTCGCCGTAGAGAAAATCTTGGCTGCGCGCGGCGCTCGGCCCGCTCGCGCTCTTGGCGGCGCCCGCGGCGCGCGCCGCATCGAGAATGCGCCGGCGCGCGCTCGGCTCCAGCGGACGCGCCCTGACCGTCGAAATCCGCGCGACGTCCTGGCCGTGACGGGTGAGCACGATCTCGTCGCCCGCCTCGGCTCGCCGCACCAGATCGGTCAATTGCGCCTTAGCTTCGGTGACCGAGACACGCATGGCTTTCGTCGCTCCAGAATTGGATCCAAACGACCGAAGGTTCATATAGACCAAACAATGGTCCATTTCAACGAGCCGCTCCCTTCGAGTCGGCGCTTCACAGCGGGCTCGGCAGATTGCGATCGCCGGCGCCGAGCGCGCGCTGCATCAGCGGCGTATCGACCCAGCGGCCGAGCTTGAAGCCGACCGAACGCAACGTCCCCACGAGTTCGAAGCCGAGACGCCGGTGCAGCGCGACCGAGGCGAGATTGGCGCTGTCGCCGATGATCGCCAGCATCTGCCGCCAGGGCCCGACCTCGCAGCGCGCGATCAGCTCGCCGAGCAGCGCCGTTCCCAGGCCCCGGCCGCCCATGCCGTCGGCGAGATAGACCGAGTCCTCCAACGTGTAGCGATAGGCCGGCCGCGAACGGTAGGCGGTCGCGTAGCAATAGCCGACGATGCGGCCCTTCGTATGCGCGACGAGATACGGCGCCCCGAGTTCGAGCGCTGCGCGCCTGCGGCCGATCATCTCCTCGAGCGTGGGCGGCGTCTCCTCGAACGTCGCGAGGCCGTTCAGCACATGGTGGGCGTAAATGCGCTGAACCGCCGGCATGTCCGCCTCGCCGGCGTCGCGCACGACGAATTCCGCGCCGGTCGTGGCGCGGGGCGAATGAAGCTCGTTCGCCAAATTCTCAGCTCCTCGTTGGCGACGCGGGACTTGCCTGGCGAGCCCGCCGCCTTATGCTCCCGCTTGATTTCGCCGCGCCGTCCCGCCTGAACGTGATCTACCGCGTTTGGCGCTCCCTTCGCCAGGGGCGCGCCGCGGGACTGGCGTCGCTCGGCGGCGTCGCCCACCGCGATGGGCGTCGCCGTCGCGGGCGCCCCGGCCATGGAACCGGCGCGAAGGCGGAACAAGGGGTGCGCAGATGGCTTCGCTATTGACTGACGAGGATCTCGAAGCCGCCGTGCGCGCCGGCGTCATGACGCCGGAACTCGCCGCCAATCTGCGCGCCTTCGTCGAAGCTCGCCGAACGGCGCCCAGAGCCGACGACGAGCAGTTCAGATTGCTGACCGGCTTCAACGACATTTTCGTCGCCATGGCGATCCTGATGGTGCTGATCGCGCTGGGATGGCTGGGCAGTCGCCAAGCGCTGGCGTTGGGCTTCGGCCTCGTCGCGCTGGTCAGTTGGGCCTTGGCGGAATTCTTCACCGCCAGGCGGCGGATGGCGCTTCCCAGCATCGTCTTGCTTCTGAGTTGGGTCGGCGGCGTCTTTGGCGCAGCGGCGGTCGTGTTGGCCGGCAAGGGGCCGGATGCCGGCGGCCCTTTGAATCTCGGATTCGACGCCTTGCTCGCCGGCGCGGCCGCCTACGCCCATTGGCTGCGCTTCAAGGTGCCCATCACGGTCGCCGCGGGAGCTTGCGCGGCTTTCGCCGCGCTGATCGCTTTCCTGAGCAGCGCGCTCCCGGGCGGCGACAGGTTGGTTTTGCCGCTGACCTTCCTGTCGGGTCTCGGCGTGTTCGGCCTGGCGCTGTGGTGGGACGCGAGCGATCCCTTGCGCCGGACGCGGCGCGCCGACGTCGCCTTCTGGCTGCATCTGGCCGCCGCGCCTCTCATCGTTCATCCCGCCTTTTCCCTGCTCGGCCTCAACGCCGCGCCTGGGTTGTCGGAAAGCGCCTCCGGCGCCCTCGGCCCCATGGCGCTGACGCGACCCGCGGCGGCGGTGGCGGTGTACCTCGTTCTGGCGCTCGTCGCCTTGGTCGTCGACCGCCGCGCCCTGATGGTTTCCGCGCTCGCCTATCTCCTGTATGCGATGAACGCCTTCTTCCAAGCGACCGGCGCCTTGAGCGTCAGTTTCGCGCTGTCGGCCTTGCTCGCCGGCGCCGGGCTCCTGTTGCTGTCCGCCTATTGGCGGCCCGCCCGGCGGCGCGCGTTGGGGTTTGCGCCCGCCGCGCTAAGGGGGCGCCTGCCGGCGGCGTGACGTCGACGCGCCGAGGCGCGCCGCCGACCGTTAGGGAAACAGCCCCCTCGCCAGCTTGGCCTTGCGCACCCGCTCGACGCCGATCGCCTGCGCCGCGGTGCGGTTGGCGATTCCGTCGCGGCGGGCGCGCTCGACGACCTGCGCCCAGGAGCGATCGAGCGCGCGCTCCAAGCGCTCCATCACTTCGTCCTTGGACCAGAAATACTGCTGCAGGTCCTGCACCCATTCGAAATAGCTGACGATCACCCCGCCGGCGTTGCACAGGATGTCGGGGATGACGAAGATTTCGTCGTTGCGCTCGGCGAGCACGCGGTCCGCCTCGGGCGTCGTCGGGCCGTTGGCGCCCTCGGCGATGATGCGGCATTGCAGGGCGCGCGCGATTTCGTCGTCGATCACCCGCTCGATCGCGCAAGGGGCGAGCACGTCGCAGGGCTGCGTCAGCAGCGTCCTGGCGTCGATCATGGCTTGATCGGCGAAACCCTTCAGCGCGCCGTGGCGCGCCGCATAGGCGTCGGCCGCGTGGACGTCGAAGCCCTTCGGATCGTAATAGGCGACGGTGTGGTCGCTGATCCCGACGATCTTGACGTCGCGATGCGCGAGGGCGAGCGCCGCGTGCGAGCCGACGTTGCCGAAGCCTTGCACGATCGCGCTCGCCTGGGCCGGATCGATGCCGAGCCGCTCCATCGCGCGGAAGGACAGGAAGGCGACGCCATGGCCGGTCGCCTCGCGCCGCCCGAGCGTGCCGCCGGAACCGACCGGCTTGCCGGTGACGATCTCCGGCACGGTAATGCCCTGATACATCGAATAGGTGTCCATGAACCAGGCCATCACCTGTTCGTTGGTGCCCATGTCCGGCGCCATCACGTCGACGCGCGGACCGACGAACGGGATCATCTCCTGCATGTAGCGGCGCGACAGGTTCTCCAGTTCGCGCAGCGACAGCGAGCTGGGATCGACCGCGACGCCGCCCTTGCCGCCGCCGTAGGGCAGATCGGCGAGCGCGCATTTCCAGCTCATCCAGATCGCCAGCGCCGCGATCTCGCCGATGTCGACGTTGGCCGCGAAGCGCGTGCCGCCCTTGGCCGGCCCCAGCGTCAGATGGTGCTGCACGCGATAGCCGTCGAACACCGCGGTGCGGCCATCGTCCATGTGGATGGGACAGGAGACCACGATCGCCCGCTTGGGCAGCAACAGGCGGTCGCGCTCGTCGAGCGGAATGTCGAGATGGTCGGCGATGATGTGGAACTGGTCGCGCGCCATCTGGAAGACCGGGCCTGAATAGAGCGTCATCGCAGCGTTTCCTCCCCCTCGTCGCCTCGCGCCCCCGGCGCGTCTTCAGGCGGTTAATTCGGCAAGCCCGCCAGCGCGACGAAGGTCAAATCCGTATGCAGCGCGATGGTGAAGACTTGGAAAGGCGCGTCGAATTCGCTTGGCAGGTCGACGTGAAGGCGAGAGGCGAAGAAATTCCTCGGTCCGATCGTGCCGAGCGCTTGCCCCTGCCCTTGGCGATAGAAATCGTAGAGGCGGGAAAAGGCCGAGCGCCGACGCAATTCGAATTCCTCATCGCCGCGCGCGATGAGCCAGCCGGCCGCGCCTTTGCTCTCGGCTTGCGCGAGGACCGCGCCGCCCGCGTCCTTCAGCACGACCGGATTCGCCGGCAGCTTCTCGCCTCTGGCGAGTTTGCGCAACGCCGCCTGATAGAGAACCCCGTCTTGCCGCTTGCGCTCTCGTGCGGCGGTGAACGCCTCCCCGCGCACGTCCAGCGCCGCGCTCTCCAACTTGATGTCGTAGACGAGCGCGCCGATCGCCGCGTCCGCTTGGTAGATATCGTAGCGCACGTCGCGGCTGAAACGGCTCGCAGCGTCGCGCTTGGCGGGACGCGCCTCCAGCATGGTCGACCTCGTCGAATCGAAAACGCGCGCGACCATAGCCGCTCGACGGCGAATTGGCGACCGGCGATCCGGGCGGCGGCGGCTCACGGGGGTTTGACCTCGACCGAGGCAATCTTGTTCCAGCCGGTCGGCGTCCACTCGAACACCGCCGCGGAAATCGGACGCTGGGCGCGCGCCAGCGTTTGCGTGACCGACATGAGCATTTGCGCGAGACTTTCCGGCTCGCGTCCGTCGGCGAACAGCGCAACGTCGGACGCCGGTACGGCGACCAGCAGTTGGCCGTCGAACTTCTCGGCGAGCGGTTGCCAAAGATCGGGAAAAGCGAGGAGGCTCGCGGTGTAATCGCTGCCGTGAAATCGCGCCACCCCCGCCGCGCCGCGGTCGACCGCTTGGGCGATCACCCGGCGCGCCGTCCCCTCCAGGTTGCGCTTGCCGAGGGCGAGGGCCTGGTCCGCCGTCAACTTGAGCGCGTCGAGGTCGTCGCGACCGAGCGTCGCGATCGTCGTGGGCTGGTCGCGGACGCCGATAATCCAGAGATCGTCGACCAGCGGCTCGGCGACCACCTCGGCGGTGGCGTTGGGACGCATGGCGATGAGATCGTCGACATAGGCCGAAGGGCGGACGGTGACGCGCACGTCGGTCGCGGAAATCGGCGCGCGCGGGCCGAGCCCTTCTTTCATCGCCTCGACTTGCCGCGCGACGAGCGCCGCGCAAGCGTCGCGATTGCGCGCGCAAGCCGAGAAAATCGTGCCGAGATAAATTTTCTCCATGCCGCCGCTCGGCGACTTGACCTCCAGTTCGAGCGGCCCGACGACGCGCGTCTCGACGCCCGGCGATCCCTCGCGATAGAGGCGCGCGACGGCGGAGGTGAAAGCATCGGCGTCGCCCGGCAAGTCCTGCGCTTCGCCGGCGCCTGCGAGCGCGACGGCGCCGATGGCGACGCCCGTGAGCCGGCGGGCCAGCCGGGTGCGTCGCGCGCGGCCGACGACGGCTTCGCCCCGATCCGCCATGCCTCGCCCTCGCTCGCCCGCGTCGGCGCCTGAGCCAAATGGTCGCGATCCCCGGCGCTTGCGTCTTCGCGACGACAAAATGTAAACCTTCTGCGACCGTGAGGAAACGCTTTTGTACGCCCCGGACTTGCGCTAAGGGCTTGCTAGGCTCAGCGGAATCGAGGAGCCGGCATTGCGAGCGACGGCGAAGCCGTCCAGACGAAGCCGCTGCCGCAATCACCAGCAGCAGAGGGCGTCGTTTTGCTCGCGGTGAAGGAGGAAGCAGTTGTTTTTCCTGACGGAACCCAAAGACGGCGAAGCGAGAACCCTCTCGCCGCGAAAGCGCGCCGCATGACGTCAGGCTCCGCCGCTGTGCCGCTCGCCGGCTGGCGGCGCTTTCTCGTCGTGGCCGGGCCGGGTCTGGTGGTGATGCTCGCCGACACCGACGCCGGCAGCGTCGTCACCGCGGCGCAGAGCGGCGCGCAGTGGGGCTATCGGCTGCTGGCGCTGCAGTTCGTGCTCATCCCGATCCTCTACATCGTCCAGGAGCTGACGGTGCGGCTCGGTCTGGTGACCGGCAAAGGCCACGCCGAGCTCATCGCGCAACATTTCGGGCGCTATTGGGCGTGGTTCTCGGTGGCGACGCTGATCGTCTCCTGCGTCGGAGCGCTGCTCAGCGAGCTTTCGGGCATTGCGGGCGTCGGCGCCCTGATGGGCGTCCCGGTTCCCGTCACCCTGACGCTGGTGGTGAGCGCGCTGCTGATCATGGCGTTCACCCACAGCTATCTCACGGTCGAGCGCGTCGCCATCGTGGTCGGCGGCTTCGAACTGGTGTTCCTGCTGGTGGCGTGGATGGCGCACCCCAGCCTCGGCGAAATCGCCTCCGGTTCGCTGTCGATCCCGCTTCGCGACCCGAAATACCTCTATCTCGCCTCCGCCAACATCGGCGCGGTGATCATGCCGTGGATGGTGTTCTTCCAGCAATCCTCGATCGTGGAAAAGAAGCTGACGACGGCCGATCTCGGCGCCGCGCGCCTCGACACCGCCACCGGCGCGGTGCTGACGCAGCTCATCATGGCGGCCGTCCTCGTCGCCGTCGCCGCCACTTTGGGCAAGACGGGCGGCGACCGGGCGCTCGACACGGTTCAGGAAATCAGCGAGGCGATCACGCCCTTCCTGGGCAAGGTCGGCGGCGACGTTCTCTTCGCCATGGGGATGAGCGGCGCCGCGCTGGTCGCCACCATCGTCGTCACCCTGACCGCCGCCCGCACGCTCGCCGAGGTCGTCGGCGTCAATCACAGCCTCGACCACGAACCGGCCGACGCGCCCTGGTTCTACGGCGCCTACGCGCTGGCGCTCATCGTCGGCGCGCTCATCGTCGGCTCGGGCGTCAACCTGGTCGCGCTGAGCGTCGGCGTCCAGGTGATGAACGCGCTGCTGCTGCCGATCGTGCTGACGTTCCTGTTCCTCTTGGCCCGGCGCCTGCCCAAGCCGTTCAAGTTGCGGGGGACCTATGCCTGGGTCGCCGGCGTCCTCATCGCGGCGACCACCCTGTTCGGCGTCTACGCCGGCCTCGCCGGGCTCTGGGGATAGGCGAGCCGACGTTCGACGTTCGGCTTGACTTCCCGTCGTCCCCGACTATGTTGCCGCGCAACTGGCGCTGGCGGGGCCTCCCGAGGGCGCTGTTTTGTTTTTCTCCGGCGCCCCGAGCGCCGCACATTTCGGACGCCCGGACATGGCCAAGGCCGCCTCGCTCAAGATCAAGCTGCTGTCGACCGCCGACACCGGCTATTTCTACGTCACCAAGAAGAACGCCCGCACCAAGACGGAAAAGTTCACATTCAAGAAATACGACCCGGTCGCGCGCAAGCACGTCGAGTTCAAGGAAACCAAGATCAAGTGAGCGCGTAAGGCGCGTCGCGAACGCGTGCGAACGGGGCGCCTCAGGGCGCCCTTTTTTGTGCGCGCCGGGCGACCGGGAAGCGCCGCAGCCTCGTCGGCGCTCAGGCGCGCCGTCCGCGCGTGAAGGACCAATGGGTCTGCGCGAGCCTCCAGGCGCCGTCGCGGCGACGGAAGACCTCGGTGCAGTTCCAGCGCAGCGCATCTTCGTTTCCGCCATAAGACACGAAGTTGAAGGTCAGGATCGCGGCGTCGCCGGTGCGCTGGACCCTCGGGTTCAGCATCTCGAATCGCGCCGCGGACACCTTCCCTCGCAGCGATTCGTAGTAGCGCGTCAGAGCGGCGAGGCCGTCGAGGCGGCGGTCGAGAAACGGATCGAAGTAGACCACGTCGTCGTCGCAGATTTCCAGAAACCCCGAGGGGTCGCCGGCGCACGAGCGGCGCAGCGCCGCCTGTTCGATGGCGACGATTTGCGCTTCGTCGTCGTTCATGGCCCCTCCGAGCGCTCGATCAGGATGGCGCGAAAATCGTTGACGTTGGTCAGCGTCGGCCCGGTGACGACGAGGTCCCCAAGCGCCTCGAACAGCGAATAGGCGTCGTTGTCGGCGAGGCGGTCCTTCGCCTTCAGGCCGAGCGCGGCCGCGCGGGCGAGCGTATCGGGCGCGACATAGGCGCCGGCGTTGCCCTCGCTGCCGTCGATCCCGTCGGTGTCGCCGGCGAGCGCGTAGACGCCCGGCGCGCCGTTCAGCGCGAGCGCGAGCCCGAGCAGGAATTCGGCGTTGCGCCCGCCCCGGCCCTTGCCGCGCACGGTCACCGTGGTCTCGCCGCCGGAAAGCAGCACGCACGGGCCGCGTGCGGGTTCGCCGTGCCGCGCCGCCGAAATGGCGATCCCGGCGAAGACCTTGCCCACTTCGCGCGCCTCGCCCTCGATCGCGTCGCCGAGCAGCGCCGGCGTCACGCCGTGGGCGCGCGCCGCCTCGGCCGCCGCGCGAAGCGACATCTGCGGCGTCGCGATCAGCGCGTTGGACACCGCGGCGAAGCGCGGATCGCCCGGCTTCGGCGTCTCCGACGCCGCGCTCTGAAGATGGGCGAGGACGCGCGGCGGCGCGTCGATTTTATAGCGCCGCAGGATCGCCAGCGCCTCGGCCGAGGTCGAGGGATCGGGAACGGTCGGCCCGGAAGCGATGATCGCGAGATCGTCGCCGGGGACGTCGGATATGACGAGGGCGACGACGCGCGCCGGCGCCGCCGCCAGCGCCAGCCGGCCGCCCTTGATCGCCGAGAGATGTTTTCGCACGCAATTCATTTCGGCGATGTCGGCGCCGCTCTTCAGCAGCGCGCGGTTGATCGCGCGCTTGTCGTCGAGGGTGAGATCGGGCGCGGGCGCGGCGAGCAACGCCGAACCGCCGCCGGAGACGAGGCAGATCACGAGATCGTCGGCGGTCAAGTTCTTCACGCATTCGAGAATGCGCAGCGCGGCTTGTTCCCCCGCGGCGTCCGGCACCGGGTGGGCGGCTTCGACGACCTCGATGCGCTTGGTCGGCGCGCCATGGCCGTAGCGGGTGACGACCAGGCCTTCGAGCGGCCCTTGCCAAGCCGCTTCGAGCGCGGCGGCCATCGACGCGGCGGCCTTGCCCGCGCCGACGACGATCGTGCGCCCCTTGGGCGGCGCCGGCAGGAAGCGCGCGAGCCTCTTGGCCGGCGAGGCGGCGTCGATCGCCGCCTGAAACAGCCCGGTCAGAAAGGCGCGCGGTTCGTTCATCCTTTGCCGCCTATCCCACAGCGATCTCGAAATCGGCCATCGTTTCCAGCGCGCGCGCCAGCGCCGCGCGCACCATAGCACAGCCGAACATCGCGTGAGCCCCTTGCCCGCGCATTGCGCAAGGCGCCGTCGGCGAGGCAGGATGGGGCGACAGCGCCGCCCACTCGGGTCCGCATCCGTTTTTCGATTGCGCCGTCCAGGAACCAAACGCCAATGACCAACGAAACCCGCCCGACGATCCGCCGCCGCGAAGGCCGGCTCGCCGCCAAGACCGTCGCCGAGCTCACGGGCGCGCTCGCGGCGCGTTTCGGCAATCGCCTCGTCACCTCCGAGGCGGTCCGCCGGCAGCACGGCCACACGCTCACCTGGCTGGAGAACGCGCCGCCCGACGCGGTGGTGTTCGCCGAAAGTCGGGAAGACGTCGTCGACGCCGTGCGCATTTGCGCCGCCCACGACGCGCCGATCGTCCCGTTCGGCGCCGGCACTTCGCTCGAAGGCCACGTCAATGCGCTGCACGGCGGCGTCTCGCTCGATTGCACGCGCATGACGCGAGTCCTCGCGGTTCACGCCGAAGACCTCGATTGCGTCGTCGAGCCCGGCGTGACGCGCAAGACGCTCAACGAATATCTGCGCGACAGCGGGCTGTTCTTTCCGATCGACCCCGGCGCCGACGCCACCATCGGCGGCATGGCGGCGACGCGCGCCTCGGGCACCAACGCCGTGCGCTACGGCACGATGAAGGACAACGTGATCTCGCTCGGCGTCGTCACCGCCGACGGCGCTTATCTTCGCACCGCCAGCCGGGCGAAGAAGTCCGCCGCCGGCTACGACCTGACACGGCTGTTCGTCGGCTCGGAAGGCACGCTCGGCGTGATCGTCGAGGTCACGCTACGCCTGGCCGGCGTTCCCGAGGCGATCGCCGGCGGGCATTGCTCGTTCCCGAGCGTTCGCGCCGCCTGCGCCGCGACGATTCAGACCATCCAGTCCGGCCTGCCGATCGCACGCATCGAACTCCTGGACGCGTTGCAGGTGAAGGCGTGCAACGCCTATTCGAAGCTCGGCCTGCCCGAGACGCCGATGTTGTTCGTCGAGTTCCACGGCAGCGAGGAAAGCGTCGCCGAACAGGCGCGGCGTTTTGGCGAAATCGCCGGGGATCACGCGGGCGGACCGTTCGTCTGGGCGACCAAGCCGGAGGAGCGCAGCCGGCTCTGGCAGGCGCGCCACGACGTGTTCTGGGCGGTGTCGGGCCTGCGCCCTGGCGCCCGCGCGTTCGCCACCGACGTCTGCGTGCCGATCTCGCGCCTCGCCGACTGCGTGGAGGAGACGCAGCGCGACATCGCCGAACACGGCCTCGTCGCGCCGATCGTCGGCCACGTCGGCGACGGCAACTTTCACGTCAGTCCGCTCGTCGACATGAACGACGCCGCCGAGATCGCCCGCGCCGAAAGCTTCTCGGCGCGCCTCGCGCGCCGCGCCATCGCCATGGACGGCACCTGCACCGGCGAGCACGGCGTCGGCCAGAAGAAGATCGGCTACGTCGAAGTGGAGCATGCGCCGGAAACGCTCGACCTGATGCGCCGCATCAAGGCGGCGTTCGATCCGATGAACCTGTTCAATCCGGGGAAGATTTTTCGCGAGTGAAGGGACGGACGCACGTCGTCATCGCGAGCGAAGCGTGGCGATCGAGCACGCGCTATAGGCTCACTGCTCGCCGAGCGTGGCTTGACGAAACTACTGGTAATCAGTATATGAAAGACCTTGTTTTCGAATGGGACGCCGAAAAAGCCGCCGTCAATTGGCGCGTTCACGGCGTCGCTTTCGATCATGCGATCAAGGCCATCGGCGATGCGTTTGCGGTCGAGTGGATCGACGAGCGCGAGGCCTATGGGGAAGAGCGCATCAACTTGCTCGGCATGTGCGACGGCGTGCTCTTGCACGTGACGTACACCGAGCGCGGCAAGAGCATTCGAATCATTTCAGCCCGACGAGCGACGCGCAATGAGCAAGACCATTACTTCCGCGAGAATTCGAGCTGACGGCGCGGCTGTCGAAATCCTCGCCGACGGCGGCGAGCGACCGCTGCGACCTGCGCCGATGCGACCGATGACCGAGGAAGAGATCGGCGCGGCGGCCGCCGCCGACCCCGACGCGCGGCCCATGACGGCCGATCAACTGCAAACGGCGCGGCGCGTGCCGCGGGTGAAGACTTTGCGCCGCGCGCTGGGACTGACGCAGGAAGAGTTCGCGATGCGTTATCAAATCCCTCTCGGCACGTTGCGCGACTGGGAGCAGGGACGCTCGGAACCGGACCAACCCGCGAGGGCCTATCTCAGGGCGATCGCAGGCGACCCTGCCGCCGTATCGCGCGCGTTGGAGAGCGGGCCTCGCTGAAAGCGCGCGCGGCGAAGCCGCTCGTCAGCTCCGCACGCGCCCATATTCTACGAACGCGAAATCCGCGTCGTCGCGCGGCCCGCGCGCGCCCGCTTCGCGACTAACCTCGCGCCACAGCGCTGGGTCGATCGGCGGGAAAAAAGCGTCGCCTTCGGGAGCGAGAGCGACTTCGGTGACGTAGAGCCGCCCGGCGCGCGCGATCGTCTGCGCGTATATCTCGCCGCCGCCCGCGACGATGATTTCGTCGACGCCGGCGGCGCGCGCCTTCATCCCGGCAAGACGCAAAGCCGACTCGATGTCGCTAGCGATCTCGACGCCTTCGCAGGCAAACCCCTCGTCGCGGGTGATGACGATCGTCGCGCGGCCCGGCAGCGCCCTGCCGATCGACTGAAAGGTCTTGCGGCCCATGATCAGCGGCTTGCCCATCGTCAGCGCCTTGAAGCGCTTGAGGTCGCTGGAAAGCCGCCAGGGCAAGGCGTCGCCGGCGCCGATGACGCCGTTGCGCGCCACCGCCGCGATCAGCGCGATGATCGGCGCCCTCACACCGCCACCGGCGCTCTTATCGCCGGCCAGGGATCGTAGCCCTCGAAGGAAATCGTCTCGGCCTTCAGATCGAACAGCGCGCCGCGCGGCGAGGGCTCGGCGGGCGCGAGCTCGAGCCTGGGCAGCGGGCGCGGCTCGCGCGCCAGTTGCTCCAGCGCCTGGGCCTCGTGGTTGCGATAGAGATGCGCGTCGCCGAACGTGTGCACGAACTCGCCGACGCCGAGCCCGCATTCTCGCGCGATCAGATGCGTCAGCAGCGCGTAGCTCGCGATGTTGAAGGGCACGCCGAGAAAGAGATCGGCCGAGCGCTGATAGAGCTGGCAGGACAGCCGCCCCTCGGCCACGTAGAACTGGCACAGGCAGTGACATGGCGGCAACTTCATGGCGCCGATGTCGGGCACGTTCCAGGCCGAAACGATCAGCCGGCGCGAATCCGGGTTGCGCTCGATCTCGGCGAGGAGCCAGGCGATCTGGTCATAGGTCCGCCCGTCCGGGCCGGCCCAGGCGCGCCATTGCTTGCCGTAGACGGGGCCGAGGTCGCCGTTGGCGTCCGCCCATTCGTCCCAGATGGAAACGCCGTTGGCCTTGAGATAGGCGATGTTGCTGTCGCCGTTGAGGAACCAGATCAGTTCGTGGACGATCGATTTGAGATGCAGCCGCTTCGTAGTGGTCAGCGGGAAGCCTTCGCTGAGGTCGAAACGGATTTGCCGCCCGAACAGCGACCGCACGCCCGTGCCGGTCCGGTCGCCCTTGACGACGCCTTTTTCCAGCGCTTCGCGCAGGAGTTCGAGATAGACCCGCATGGGAGCCCCGCTGCCTTGGAGAGCCCCTCATAGACGATTCGGCGCGTTTAGAGCAGCCCGCCCCCGACGCCCCGTTCCGGCGGGGCGTCCGAACGGCGTTTTTAGTGCACGCTCACCGTCTGCAACTCGTGCTGCCAGGCGTTGGCGATCGCCGCGTCCTTCGAATCGGTCAGCATGATCGGCGAGCCGTCGGCGCCGAGCAGGGCGAAGAGCTGCAAGCCCGGCCGGATCGCCGGCGCCTGCGGGAACAGGCGCTGGGCGTCTTCGGACCGGATCGTCTTGACATAGGCGATCGAGCCGTCGCCGAGATGGGCGAATTCCTGCGGCGTCAAGGCGCCGCTCCGTTCATTTCCGTTCGTCATGTTCCACTCCTTTCCAGGCCGTCCGTCGCCGGACCCGCCTTCGACGCGCACGCTACGCTCAGTCGCGCGCCGCAATATTGATCTTCCTCACGGTCCGCTCGGGCTGCGGCCGCGCCACGTCGATCGACAACAACCCGTCAGCAAGTTCCGCGCCGCGCACCTGCATGCCCTCGGCGAGCAGGAAACTGCGCTGAAATTGCCGCGCGGCGATGCCCCGATGGACATAGTCGCGGGTCTTGTCCTCCTGCTGGCGACCCCGGATCGCCAGTTGATTCTCCTCCTGCGTCACCTCGATCTGGTCCTGGGAAAATCCCGCCACCGCGAGGGTGATCCGCAAGATCTCCGGCGCGCCGTCCTTCGCCGCGATCCGTTCGATATTGTACGGAGGATAGCCGTCGGCGGCGGATTTCGAAGCCTTGTCGAGCGCGCGCTCGATGCCGTCGAACCCGAGCAGAAACGGAGAACTCAATGCCGTCACGCGCACCATGATCGAAGCCCCTTTCAGGCGCTCCGCCGAACCGGCCTTCTCTCGAACGACCCGATCGGCTTAGGAACCATTTCGCCCGGCCGCCTTCGAATCGAGCGCTCCGGACAAAAAAAATATGGCGTCGCCGGCGCTGCGTTCAAGGGCCTCGGCGGTTTTCCCGGCGGAAGCGGATCGAGATCGACCGTCGGGCCATGCTGAACCGAAAACTTGAATGAATTCTCAACGGTTTCGCCGCCCCGGGACGGCGCCCGCCGGCGTTTTCGGCTATGAAGGAGACCGATTCTCGGCGACTCGGCCCCCGAACGCGCCGCTCGCGCCGCCCCTCGAAGAAGGCCATGGGGAAAACCAAGCTCGGAACCAAGCGCCAGTGCCAGGCCTGCGGCGCGCGATTTTACGATCTGGGCAAACGCCCGGTCATTTGCGCGCATTGCGGCGCCGAGGTCGATCTCCAGCGGCTGGCCAAGCGGCGCGCGCCTGCCGAGCGCCCGGCCGACGAGCCGACTGAGAAACGCGAGGCCCCCGCCCCGCCACCGCTCCCGGCGCGGCGCGGGAGCCCGCCCCCGCAATGGTCGCCGCAGCAATCGGCGGCGCTCGACAAGGTCGGGCGATGGCTGAAGGCGGGCGAGCCGCAGGTGTTCCGGCTGTTCGGCTACGCCGGGGTCGGCAAGACGACGCTGGCGCGCCACGTCGCCGAGGCCGCCCAGGGCGAGCCGGCCTTCGCCGCCTTCACCGGCAAGGCGGCGCTGGTGATGCGCTCGAAGGGCTGCGAGGGCGCCTCGACCATCCACGCCCTGATCTATCGCGCCAGCGAAGGCGAGGAAGGCGCGCCGACCTTCACCCTCAACCGCGACGGCCCGGCCTCGCGTGTCGGGCTCATCGTCATCGACGAGTGCTCGATGGTCGACACGGAACTCGGCCGCGATCTCCTCTCCTTCGGCAAGCCGATCCTGGTGCTCGGCGATCCCGCGCAATTGCCCTCCGTCAAGGGCGGCGGCTTCTTCACCGAGGCCGAGCCGGACGTCATGCTGACCGAGATCCACCGCCAGGCCGAGAACGATCCGATCATCCGCCTGTCTCAGATCGTGCGCTCCGGCGGCGAAATCGGCTACGGCGCCTATGGCGAAAGCCGCGTCGTCCGCCGCGACGAGATCGACGCCGCCGCCGTTCTCGCCGCCGACCAGGTCCTGGTCGGCGTCAACCGCACGCGCCGTCTGTACAATCAACGCATTCGGCAATTGCTCGGCATGAGCGAAGCCCTGCCGGTCGTCGGCGACAAGCTCGTCTGCCTGCGCAACGAGCGGGTCAAGGGCCTGATCAACGGCGGCCTGTGGCGGGTCGAGGCGTTGGGCGGCATGCGCAAGGACTTCGTGCGCATGAGCGTGCGCGCGGAGGACGACGCGGGCCGCACACAAGCGAAAGTCGCGGTGCTCAAGCAGTTCTTCGAGGGCGCGGAGGCCGACCTGCCCTACGCCGTGCGGCGCGAGTCGGACGAATTCGACTACGGCTACGCCCTCACCGTGCACAAGGCGCAGGGCTCGCAATGGGATAGTGTCATGCTGTTCGACGAGAGCCGCGCTTTTCGCGAGCACCGCGCACGCTGGCTCTACACCGGACTGACCCGCGCCGCGCGCAAGCTGACGCTGGTGCGCTGACTATTTGGGCGGCGTCAGATAGCCTGCGTGCATCGCCAGGCCGAGCACGCCGAGCGCGACGACGACCACCGCCAGCGCCCACAGCGCGCCGGCGATCGGGTTCGCCTTGCTCGCCGCGCCGCTGGCGGCGGACGCGCGCGACCCCTTCCCCGCCAGCGTCGAGGCGGCGAGGTGGCGGTAGGTGCTGAGCCGCCGCTCCGTGCTTTCGCCGATGATATAGGCTCGCGACTCCGCATCGGTCGGCGCGCGGCCCGTCGCCTTGACGAAATCCTCGAGCCAGGCGCGCTTGTTCTGCTTGTAAATGGAGTAGGCGACCAAGCCCGCGACGTCCTCGTCGGGACCCACCAGCGCATCGAAGATCGGATTGCGCTCCACCTCGCCGGCGGTTTCCGCGCCGGCGTCCGTCGCGCCGGGCCCGGCGGAAATCTTCGGCAACGACACGGTCTCGCCCCGTCCCGTCCCCGCATCCGTTTCGCTTGCCGCTTCCATTGCCGCGCTCCTCGCCAGAACGCGGAGTTATACGTCATCGGAAAGATTTGTCATCTGCCGCGAGGCCGGCGAAACGCTTCGGTTCGAGTTTGCGCTTTCCAATCCCCAGATTCCTCACAGCAAGGGATAGGCCGCCTCGACGACGTAGGGGCCGCCGCCGACGGAGTCGCGCGCCGAGAACAGCACGAAACGCGCCGCTTCGAACGGCGGCGCGACCAGCGCGCCGCGCGCGCCCAAGTAATCGGCGACGGCGGCCGGCGAGGCCGAGCGGAGGCGCGCCAGGGTCACGTGCGGCGTAAAATTGCGCGGCTCCGGCGCCAAGCCGATGCGCCGCAGCCGCCGCTCGTGATCGCTTTGCAATTCGATCAACGGCGCCGTCGGGTTGATCCTGGCGACGATGGCGCGCGGCTTGTCGGCGCCGAACCAGCTCAGCCCCGCAAAGCCGATTGCGAGGGAAACGCGCCGGACCTCGGCGAGGGCCTCGGCGATGTCGCCCGCCATGCGCGGCTCGACGTCGCCGATGAAACGCAGGGTGATGTGGTAGTCGCTCGGCTCGATCCAACGCGCGCCATAGACGCCGCCGCGCGCGCTCGCCAGGGCCGCCGCGCTCGCGGCGGGGATTTCGAGGCCGGTGAACAGGCGCGGCACCGCGGGCTCCCGAATCTCGAATACACGCCGCCGCGGGGCAACCCGGTCGGGGTCAGTGCTGCTTGCCGAGCGCCGCGGCGACGCGCAGCGCGATCTCGTCCGACAGCGCGCGGGCGATCCGGATCTCCGCGTCGCGCGAGGCCCGCAAGTTGGCGAAGCCCTGCAATGTGCGGTCGTAGACCGCGGCCGACGTCGCGTCGCCCTTGTAGACGACGGCGCCGCCGTCGATTTTCGTCAGCGTGAACGTCGCCTTGCCGATCACGGTCGCGGCATTCGCGGCGTTGATCTGCGACGACACCGTCGGGGTTTGCGAGTTCTGGGTCACCGTGATCGCGAGGCGATACTTGGCCGTGGGCGTTTCGCCCGAGCCGTTCAGCTTCGAGACGAGGTCGTCGCCGAGATAGTGGCCGATGCGATCCTTGATCGGCGTGACTTCGACCGCCTTGAGATCGTCGACGAGGCCGGGGTGGGCAGCCTCGCCGTAAAGCGGCTGAAAGCATCCCGCCAAGCCGAAGGCCATCAGGAGAGCGGCGGCGGCGCGCGCGCGGTCAGACAACGACATTGACGATCCTCTGCGGCACGATGATGACCTTCTTGGGCGGCCTATTATCCATCGCCCGGCGCACGGCGTCGAGGGCGAGAGCCGCGGCCTCGATAGTTTTTCCGTCGGCGTCGCGCTGGATCGTCAGATACGCGCGCTTGCGGCCGTTGACCTGAACCGGCAGCGTCATGTGGGTGGCGACGATGAGGCTGCGGTCTGCGACCGGCCAGGGGCTGCGCGCGACGAGCGTACGGTGGCCGAGAACCTCCCAGCACGCCTCGGCCAGATGCGGCATCATCGGCGCGAAACCATGCACCAGCATGTCGCCCGCCTCGGCGAAGGCGAAGCGCAAGTCGTCGTCGAGGACCGGGCCCTCGATCGCGCCGACCGCGGCGGCGAGCGTGTTGGCCAGTTCGTAGAGGGTGGCGATGCAGACGTTGAACCGCAGGCGCTCGATCTCGTCCTCTATTTTCGCCAGCGCGCCGTGGGCGGCCTGACGAATCCGGGCGGCCGCTTGGGAAAAGCGGGCGGGCTTGGCCGGACGCTCCGGCCCGACGATGCGCTCGATCTCGCAGCTCAGCCGCCACAGGCGCTGGGTCTGCTTGAAGGCGCCCTGCACGCCCGCCTCGGTCCAGATCACGTCGCGCTCGGGGGGCGAATCGGAGAGCATGAACCAGCGCGCGGTGTCGGCGCCGTAGCTGGCGATGATCTCGTCGGGATCGACGGTGTTGCGCTTCGACTTCGACATCTTCTCGATCGGGCCGATCTCGATCGGCGCGTCGCCAAAGAGCGCGAAGGCGCGCCGGCCGCTCCCGTCAGTCTCGACGCGCACGTCGGCCGGGGCGACCCAGCGCCCCTGGGCGTCGCGATAGGTCTCGTGCACGACCATGCCTTGCGTGAACAGGCCGGCGAAGGGCTCGTCCAGATCGAGATGGCCGCATTTGCGCATCGCGCGGGTGAAGAAGCGCGAATAGAGCAGGTGCAGGATCGCGTGCTCGACGCCGCCGATGTACTGATCGACGGGCAGCCAGTGATCGGCGATCGCGGGCGAGGTCGGCGCGCCCGCGTTCCAGGGATCGGTGAAGCGCGCGAAGTACCAGGAGGAGTCGACGAAGGTGTCCATCGTGTCGGTCTCGCGCCGCGCCAGCGCCCCGCATCGCGGGCAGTCGACCTGCTTCCAGGTGGGATGGCGGTCGAGCGGGTTGCCCGGCGCGTCGAACGTCACGTCCTCCGGCAAAAGGACCGGCAAGTCCTTCGCCGGCACCGGCACGACGCCGCAGGCCTCGCAATGGATGACCGGGATCGGGCAGCCCCAATAGCGCTGGCGCGAAATGCCCCAGTCGCGCAGCTTGAAATTGACCTGCCGGCGCCCCTGCGGCGCATTGCCGAGCGTCTGCCCCTCGAGGCGGCGCGCGACCTCCTGCTTGGCCGCCTCGATCGTCAGACCGTCGAGGAACCGCGAATTGATCATCACGCCGTCGCCGTCGTAGGCGACTTTGTCGACCGTGAACGAAGCCGGATCGACGTCGGGCGGGCAGACGACCGGCGTCGCGCCGAGCCCGTAGACGTTGACGAAATCGAGGTCGCGCTGGTCGTGCGCCGGGCAGCCGAAGATCGCGCCCGTGCCGTAATCCATCAGGATGAAGTTGGCTACGTAGATCGGCAGCCGCCACTCCGCGTCGAACGGATGGATCGCGCGCAAGCCGGTGTCGTATCCCTTCTTTTCCGCGGTCTCGATCGCCGCCACCGACGTGCCGATACGCCGGCACTCCTCGATGAAGGCGGCGAGCTTGGGATCGTGGCGCGCCGCCGCGCCGGCGAGCGGGTGGTCGGGCGCGATCGCCATGAACTTGGCGCCGAACAGCGTGTCCGGCCGCGTCGTGTAGATCTCCAGCTCGCGCGCCTCCGTTCCGTCCGCCAACGCCCCGCGCGAAGCCGGATCGATGGCGAAGCGCACCAGCATGCCCTCGGACCGGCCGATCCAGTTGCGCTGCATCAGGCGCACCTTGTCGGGCCAGCGCTCCAGCCCGTCGAGCCCGGCGAGCAATTCGTCGGAGTAGTCGCTGATCTTGAAGAACCACTGCGTCAGTTCGCGCTGTTCGACGACGGCGCCGGAGCGCCAGCCGCGCCCGTCGACCACCTGCTCGTTGGCGAGCACGGTGTTGTCGACCGGGTCCCAATTGACCTTCGACTTCTTGCGCGCGACCAGGCCGGCGGCGAAGAAGTCGAGAAACAGCCTCTGCTGATGGCGGTAATAGGCGGGATCGCAGGTGGCGACCTCGCGCGACCAGTCGAGCGACAGGCCCATCGACTTGAGCTGCGCACGCATCGCGTCGATGTTGGCGTAGGTCCATTGGGCGGGATGGCTGGCGTTCTGCATCGCCGCGTTTTCGGCGGGCATGCCGAATGCATCCCAACCCATGGGATGCAGCACGGCGAAGCCGCGCGCCCGCTTGTAGCGCGCCACCACGTCGCCCATCGCGTAGTTGCGCACATGGCCCATGTGGATGCGCCCCGAGGGGTACGGGAACATTTCGAGCACGTAGTACTTGGGCCGCGGATCGTCGTTGTGGGTGGCGAAAATCGCCTCGTCGGCCCACACTTTCTGCCATTTCTGCTCGGATTCGCGGACGTTGTAGCGTTCGGGCCGCATGTCTTGGAGGTCTCGTTTTCAGGAATGTTCGGCGAACGGCGGCGACAAAACATGATTTGCGCGGAGGGGTCAAATCGGTTGGCCGCGCCGCCGTTTGTCGCCGCGGGCGGGCCGCCGGCTTCCATTGACCCCTTCGGCCGCTTACGACATGTTCATTAGGCTCTTGCTCCGCCTCGCGCCCGATCGGTGAATTTCGATGAGCTACTCCATTCGTGAACCCAGCCTGCACGCGACGCTTGTCCTCGAATTGCGGCCGACGCAGATGACGCTCGGCATGAACGAAGTCGCGCTCAAGCGAAAGTCGTGGAGTACGCAGAATCGGAAGAAGCTGACCGATTTTCTCGGCCATCACATGGTGCCCGTCGTCGTCGGACCCGGCGAGCAGCGTTTTCTCATCGACCACCATCACCTCGTGCGCGCGCTGCACGACGAAGGGGTCGACAGCGTCTTCGTCACCATCGTCGCCGACTTCCATAAGCTCGACCCGCAAGACTTTTGGAACTTGATGGATTTTCACGGCTGGACCCATCCCTATGACGGCAAAGGCCGTCGCCGCGACTATGCGGACCTGCCGAAGACCATCAAAGACATGGCGGACGATCCCTATCGTTCGCTGGCGGGCGAATTGCGCAACATCGGCGGATTCGCGAAGGATTCGACGCCCTTTTCCGAATTCGTCTGGGCCGATTTCCTGCGCCGCCGCATCAAGCCCAAGGACGTGCGCAAGGATTTCTCCGCGGCGCTGCAAGTCGCTCTGGATTTCGCCAAGTCGGAGGACGCGAGCTACCTGCCCGGCTGGTGCGCGCCGCACGCCAAGCCACACGGCGCCGACGCGGGCAAGAGCGGCGCCGACGCACGCAAGAGCGGCGCAAAGCGACGCTCCGCCGACAAGGTCCCTCACGAGGATTGACCGGCGAGAGGGGCCGTCAACGCCGGCGTATCGAGACCCGGGAGCGCGCCCAACATGCGAAAGTCGCCGTCATGATCGACATGCCGCCGTTGCGCTTCACCAAGGTCAACGGCGTGCGCCTCGGCTTCTATGAGGCCGGACCGCCGAGCGACAGGCCGCCGATGGTCCTCTGCCACGGCTGGCCGGAGATCGCGTTCACCTGGCGCCGGCAGATCCAGGCGCTGAGCGAGGCCGGCCTGCGCGTGATCGCGCCCGACCAGCGCGGTTTTGGCGCGAGCGACGTCCCCGAGTCGGTCGCCGACTACGACATCGACTGCTTGACCGGCGATCTCGTCGGGCTGCTCGACGCGCTCGACATCGAGAAGGCGATCTTCGTCGGCCACGATTGGGGCGGCTTCGTCGCCTGGGAAATGCCGATCAGACATCCCTCCCGGGTCGCCGGCGTCGTCGCGCTCAACACGCCGCACGTTCGGCGGGCGCCGATCGACCCGATCGTCATCCTGCGCAAGCGCTACGGCGAGCGCATGTACATCGTGCAGTTCCAGAATCCCGGCCACGAGCCGGACCGGATTTTCGCGGTGAATGTCGATAAATTGTTCGATGCGTTCATGCGCGCGCCGAAGGCGGCGCCCGCCGCCGCCGCGGACGGCGCGATCGCCGGCATCGGCGCGTCGCCGAGCCTCAATCTCGATTTTCCGGCGATGGTCGCGGCCTACGACCCGAAGAGGGACGCGCGCAGGCGCCTTCTCGCCGAGGAAGAAATGAAGGTCTTCGTCGACGCGTTCAAGGCGTCCGGCTTCACCGGCGGCCTCAACTGGTATCGCAACATCACCCGCAACTGGCAGCGCTCGGCCGGACAGGACCGGATGGTCCGCGTTCCCTCGCTGATGATCATGGCCGAACTCGACCCCGTCCAGCCGCCTTCGGCGACGCAAGGCATGGAAGGCCTCGTTCCCGATCTCGAGACATACCTCGTCAGGGACTGCGGCCATTGGACTCAGGAGGAAAAGCCCGACGAGGTCAGCGGCAAACTGATCGAATGGCGAAGGCGCCGCTTCGGCTGAGCTTCGGGAACGCGCCAGAGCGAGCGGCGACAACGCGCCGCGCCCCCTCACGGAAACAGGACGACCTGCCTCACCCCGACGCCCTCGCGCAGCCGATCGAAACCTTCGTTGATGTCCTCCAGCCGCAAGCGGTGCGTGAGGAGCCGATCGACCCGCATTTTTCCCGACTGGAACAGCGAGACGAAATGCGGCAGGTCCCGCCGCGGCACGCACGAGCCGATGTAGGAGCCCTTCAGGGTGCGCTCTTCGGCGACCAGGCTCACCGCCTGGATCGAAAGCTTGCGGTCGGGGTGCGGCAGGCCGGCGGTCACCGTGACGCCGCCTCGCGCCGTCGCGGCGTAGGCGAGTTCGAGCGCCGGAACGGCGCCCGCCATTTCGAAAAAGAAGTCGACCCCGCCGCCCGTAATGTCCTTGATCTGCTTGGCCGCATCGGCGCCGCCGGCGTTGACGGCGTCGGTGGCGCCCAGCTCCCGGGCGAAAGCGAGCTTCTCGTCCGACAGATCGACCGCGACGATCTGGCGCGCGCCCGAAACCGCCGCTCCCAGCACCGAGCTCAAGCCGACGCCGCCGAGCCCGACGACCGCCACGGAAGCGCCGGGCGGAACTTTCGCCGTGTTCACCACCGCGCCGACGCCGGTCAGCACGGCGCAGCCGAACAGCGCGGCGTGCTCGAACGGCAGAGCGTCGTCGACCTTGACGCAGGATTCCTGCGACACCACCGCGTATTCGGCGAAGGCCGAGACGCCGAGATGATGGTTGACGGGCTCGCAGGCGAAGGTCAGCCGCCGGTCGCCGCGCAGCAGCGCGCCCGCGCCATTGGCCCGCGCGCCCGGTTCGCACAAGGCCGGCCGGCCGGTCGCGCAGGGCAGGCAATGGCCGCAGCTCGGCATGAAGACGAGCACGACCCGATCGCCCGCCGCGAGGCCATCGACGCCTTCGCCGATCGCCTCGACGACGCCGGCGGCCTCGTGCCCCAGCACCATCGGCGTCGGACGCGGACGGGCGCCGTCGATGACGGAAAGGTCGGAGTGGCAGAGGCCGGCGGCCCTGATCTTGACCAGAACTTCGCCCCGGCCGGGCTCCGCCAGATCGACTTCGACGATCTCGAGCGGCTTCGAGCGCGCGTAAGGGACCGGCGATCCCATTTGGCGAAGCATGGCGGCTTTGATGCGCATGGTCGTGTCCCTCCCGATCGCGTCCCCGGCGCGGCGCGGCGCGGCCGGCGAGCCGCCACCCAGGATCGCCGCAAGCGTCATAGCCGGTAATGCGTCAGGGCGCCAAAGGCGTAGCGGATGAAATCCGACGCTCGACGCGGGCGCGCCGAGCCGGAAGCGGGATCATTTGATCATCTCCATCGCGTGCTTGAGGCTTTCCTGCATGCGGGCGAAGGAGACGGAGAGCGACGAAATTTCGTCCTTGCCGGCTTTCACATAGACCTCGACGTTCTCCTCACCCATGCTGATCGCGTCGGCCGCTTTCGACACCCGCTGGACCGGCACGATCACCAAATAGTGCAGCAACAAGTTCAAGATAACGAAGACGATCGCGAATATCGCGACCAGGACGCCCATGAAGGTGAAGTAAGCGTCGCGGGCGAGCTTGAGCGGCACCGCCATCGGCACCGACAGGATTTGCGCCCCTACCGTCTCATTGAGCTTCCATCCGAATCCGTTCGCCGTCCCGTATGTCCGCGTCAGGGCCGTCGGCGCCGCCTCCGACGTGGAGTGGCAGGTCAGGCAAGCTTCGCCGTCGACCGAAACCGGCCGCGCCAGATTGAGCGTGGGTCCGACCGGCGTGTCGCGTTCGACCACCACCTCCCGGCGGTCCGGTTCGTTACGGAACAAGCTGATGACGTCGGCCTCCCAATCCTGCGCTCGATCGGACAGATTGGTCGGATTGAGCGCCGGTTCTCGATAGGTGTAGCCAGCGAAAGCCGCCTGCACGGCCTTGAAATTCTTCTGCGCTGCAAAGGCGGGGACGTTCTCCGCGACGAATTTCCCGTCGACCTCCTTGGGAAGCAGAGGCACGAGTTCCTGGTCGGTGTAGCTGCGAATGGCGTTGACCGCCGTCATCATGATGCGGGCGTTCTGCAAGACCTGCTCGCGCGCGCTTTCGATGAAGACGCGGTCGAGGACGACGGCGGCGACCAGGAACCCGATCGCGAAGGCCGCCAGGATCACGAGATTGAACTTTGCACTAAGCCCCATGACTTCGCTCCGTTGGCGCAAAGACGCGTGGCCGGAGATCGCTCGAGCCCGCGAGCCGCAAACCTACTCCGAAAGGCGCGCCGAGCGCGACGGCATCCTTGAAAAAGGGGCGGGCTAAAACCGGCAGGCCGGCGGCGCGGTTGCCCCCGCCGTCGATCGGCGCGGCTAGCCACCGCACTGTGAATTCGGTAAACAATTGAGCTGGGTCGGCAAATTGGCGTAGGCGCCAGAGCGAAAACGACGTGTCGCAAGAGATGTCCCCCATCTTCATTTGCTATTCATCGAAGGATGAGGCGGTGGCGCGCGAGGTCGCTCAGTTCCTGGAGGCCGAGGGGCTGAAGTGCTGGTTCTCGGCGCGCGACGTTTCGGGCGGCCAGAATTATCAAGAGAGCATCGTCAACTCGATCGAGCGCGCGGGCGGCATGGTTTTCCTCTTCTCGACGAACTCGGGCGCTTCCGGGGAGGTCAAAAAGGAGCTGTCGCTGGCGGGAAGCGTCAATGCGCCGGTCTTTCCGCTCCGACTTTCGCCGATCGCGCCCAGCGGCGCCTTGCGCTACGAACTCGCGACCCGCCAATGGATCGACATGTTTCCCGACCGGCGACAGGCGCTTCTCAAGCTGGCCGGCACGATCCGCGACACCCTGAATTCTCGAGCGTCGCACGAGTGCGATCCGATCGAGGCGGCTTCGATCGCGACCGATCCCCGCGCCACGGCCGTCGCCGCCGCAAGGGAAAAGGAGCGCGCTCAGATCCCGCAGGCGCCCATCGTCGCTGCGGGCAGCCAGGAATTCGAGTCGCTCAGGGCCTTGCTCGCCCATCATGTCGGCCCGATCGCCAAGGTCCTCATCGAGAAATCAGCCGCCACGGCGCGCACGCGGGACGACTTGTGTGAGGCGCTCGCCGCCCATGTGAAAGCCCCGTCCGATCGAGCGGCGTTCGTGCAGGCGGCGCGGGCGCGACTGGCGATCAAGTCCTAGAACGCCCTCGATCCAACGCGATTTCTTCATTGCGGACGCTCCGGCCGGCGAATGTCGAAGAGCGATCGGCGACGGGCTTCGTTCGCAAATTTCTCTTCGTCGGGCCCTTCTCGGCGCGTGGCGCGCGACTGCGATTGCGCCGACCGTCCACAGGTCCGCTCTCCGCCATCAGCGAACCTCTCGATCTGGCGTCAAGCGTCTGATATCATTCACACCTCTAGCCTGACAAGGGCGGAGCTGTCCCCCGCCGCACGCAGCCGCGGCCCCAAGCGACCGGCTTCGCGCCCTCGCGTCACGAGGCTGTCGCGAAACACCGCTAGCCCAATCGGCGAAGGGACGGCCGCATGCTCGTTGTCGAAAAACTCACGCGCCGATTCGGGTCCAAAACCGCCGTCGACGAAGTCTCTCTGTCGATCGCGGCGGGCGGATTCGTCGGCGTGATCGGACGATCGGGAGCGGGCAAGTCGACGCTGCTGCGCATGATCAACCGCCTGGAGCGGCCGACCTCCGGCCGCATCGCCTGCGGCGACGTCGACGTGACGGCGCTGACGGGACGCGCGCTGGCGAGCTGGCGCAGCCGCTGTGCGATGATTTTTCAACAGTTCAATCTGGTCGGCCGGCTCGACGTGCTGACCAACGTCCTGATCGGCCGCATCAATTACGTCGCCTCGCTGCGCGCGATCCTGCAGCTCTGGTCCGAGGAGGATATCGCGATCGCGCTGTCGGCGCTCGAACAGCTCGACATCGCCGGGCTCGCCGCCCAGCGCGCCGACAGCCTGTCGGGCGGCCAGCAACAACGCGTCGCCATCGCGCGCGCGCTGGTGCAGCAACCGGAGATCGTTCTGGCCGACGAGCCGATCGCCTCGCTCGATCCGCGCAACACCCGCGTCGTCATGGACGCGTTGCAACGCATCAACCGCCACCACGGCATCACCGTGATCTGCAACCTGCACTCGCTCGAACTGGCGCGCGGCTATTGCGACCGCCTGATCGGCATGGCGGCCGGCCGCGTCGTCTTCGACGGCGCGCCGCGCGAACTGACCGACGCCGCCGCGCACGACCTTTACGGCATCGAGGCCCTGGAGGCGCTCGGCGACGATCGCGCCGACGCGCCCGAAGGCGCGATGGCCCCGGTCTACAACGCCGCGTGAACAGTCACCGAGTCACCCCCTGGAGGAGAGAGAGCATGATTACTCGTCGTTCCCTGATGATCGGCGCGGCCCTGAGCGCGGTCGCCGCGTCCGGCGCGCGCGCGCAGGCCTGGAAAGCGCAATTTCCGGAGCTGGTGTTCGCCGTCATTCCCGAAGAGAACGCTTCCGGCACGGTCGACCGCTGGACGCCGTTCGTCAATTATCTCAGCAAGGAGATCGGCGCGAAAGTGACGTTGCGCGTCGCCAACGACTACGCCGCCGTCATCGAAGGCCAGCGCGCCGGCAACATTCAGATCGCCTACTACGGCCCCGCCTCCTTCGCGCGCGCGCGCATCGTCGGCGTGAAGACCGACGCCTTCGCCATCGACGTCAACAGCGACGGCTCGAAGGGCTATTATTCCGTGTTCTACGTGCTCGCCAAATCGCCGTACCAGAAGATCGAGGATCTCAAAGGCAAGGCGATGGGCTTCGTCGACCCGAATTCGACCTCGGGCAACAACATGCCGCGCTTCGAGCTCGATCATCTCGGCATCGACCCGGACAAGTTCTTCGCCAAGACCGTTTTCGCCGGCAGCCACGAGAACGCGGTTCTCGCGCTCGCGCAGGGCACGGTCGACGTCTGCGCCAACTGGTGGAATGCGCCCGACGATTCCAACCTGACGCGCATGCTCAACAAGGGCATGTTGAAGAACGCCGACGGCTCGCCGATGACCAAGGACGACTTCCGCATCATCCTGAAGTCCGAGCTGATCATCAATTCGCCGTACGCCTATCTCTCCGACTTGCCCGACGATCTGAAGAAGGCCATCCGCCAAGCGTTCCTCGACGCCGCCGCCAAGGACAAGGACGCGTTCGCGCGCCTCTCGGACGGCAAGAATCTTCCCTGGCAGCCGGTCGCCGACGCCGACTACGACAAAACGATCGAGCTGGTGAAGTTCGTCGACACGCTGCGCAAGAACAAGTCGTAATTCGGAGGACAGAGAACAGAGGACGGAGATTTTTCCGTTCTCCGTCCTCCGTTCTCCGTCGTCTGTCCTCTGACATGCCCAGCGCCGTCGTCCGTCTTCCCGACCGTCCGCTCGCCGCCGTCCGCGCCGCCTATCGCGGCGCGGCGCGGGCCAAACGCGTGCAATTCTTTGTCGCCGCCGCGGTCCTCGTCGCGCTGATCGGCCTGTCGACGATTCAGGCCGAGGTCGATCCGAAGACCTTCTTCGCCAAGATCGGCGGATTCTCCAGTTACTTCGACCGCTTGGCGACGCTCGACACCGGCGCGCGGGTGTGGACCGATCCCGTCTCGTGGTTCTGGAGCCTCAAGCGCTCGCTGCGCCTGATCGGCGAGACGGTGCTGATGGCCTATGTCGGCACGCTGAGCGGCGCGATTCTCGCCTTCTGCCTGAATTTTCTCGCCTCGCCCAATCTGACCGGCGGCGCGACGACGGTGTTCCTGACGCGCCGCTTCCTCGAGTTCTGTCGCACCGTGCCCGACGTGGTGTTCGCTCTGATCTTCGTCGTCGCCTTCGGCCTCGGGCCGTTGGCCGGCGTGCTGGCGATCGCGATCCACACCGTCGGCGCGCTCGGCAAGCAGTTCTTCGAGACTACCGAGAACATCGACATGAGGCCGGTCGAGGGGGTGCGCGCGGCGGGCGCCTCGTGGGTCGAGACCATCCGTTTCGCCGCCCTGCCGCAGGTGCTGGCGAGCTACGCCAGCTTCGCGCTGCTGCGCTTCGAGATCAACGTGCGCGGCGCGACGGTGCTCGGCTTCGTCGGCGCCGGCGGCATCGGGCTGGATTTGATGGAGGCGATCCGCAAGTTCTACTATTCCGACGTCAGCGCGATCCTCGTCCTGATCATCGCGGTGGTCATGGCGATCGACATCGGCACGCAATATCTGCGCCGCGCGCTGATCGGACAGGCTTGATCATGAGAACGCTGGCGAACGCCCCGCCGATCGACGTCGAGGCCTTGAAGCGGCGCTGCCCCTCGGCTTTCCAAGCCAATTGGCGCGCGCGCGGCGTCGCGGCGGTCGTGATGACCGCAATGCTCGCCCTCTATGTCGGCGCGTTCGTCTATTTCGACGTTCCCTGGGGCCGCTTGGCGCCGGGCCTTTTGCAGCTGGCCTGGTTCGTGCGCGAAATGGTTCCCCCCGATCCGGGCGGCCATCTGGCGACTTACATCAACGCGCTCGGCGAGACGCTGGCGATTTCGCTGCTCGGCACCCTGCTCGGCGCGCTCTTCGCGCTGCCGCTCGGCGTGCTGGCGGCGCGCAACGTCATTCCCGCGGCTTGGCTGCGGCTGCCGGTCAAGCGGTTCTTCGACTCGGTGCGCGGGATCGACACGCTGATCTGGGCGCTGATCTGGATCAACGTCGTCGGCCTCGGCCCGTTCGCCGGCGTCCTGGCGATCGCCACCTCGGATTTCGGCGCGCTCGGCAAGCTGTTCGCCGAAATCATCGAATCGGCCGACCGACGGGAAGTCGAGGGCGTGCGCGCGGCCGGCGGCCGGCGCCTCGCGGAAGTGCGCTTCGGCCTGCTGCCGCAAGTGCTGCCGGTCATGGCCGGCCAAGTGCTCTATTTCATCGAATCGAACACCCGCTCGGCGACGATTATCGGCGTGGTCGGCGCCGGCGGCATCGGCCTGCACCTGGCCGAACAGATCCGCGTGCTCGAATGGCGCCAGGTCTCGTTCATCATCCTGGAAATCCTGGTCGCGGTGGCGGCGATCGACTTCGTCTCCGGCCGCCTGCGCGCCGCCATCGCCGGACGGCGTTCCGCGCCGCATTGACCAGGTACACACAAATGTCATTAAACATCGCCAAGGGAGAATGATGTCGACAGCGGTCCCGGTCGCCCAGAGGGCGGGAGACGACGAGGCGATCGCCGCGCGCAAGCGCGCCATGGCGTTGCTCGCGCGCGCGCTCGCGCCCGAAATGGCCGAGCCGATCGAACGTTTCTGGCCGCGCCATGCCGCGCGCGACCTCAAGCCGGTCGAGACCGGGCTCGTCATGCTGCGCGGCCGCATCGGCGGCGACGGCGCGCCCTTCAACGTCGGCGAGGCGACGGTGACCCGCGCCATCGTCGAGTTGCCGAGCGGCGAACGCGGCTACGCGCACATCCTCGGCCGCGACGCGAAGCGGGCCCGACTCGCGGCGATCGTCGACGCCCTCTGGCAGCGCCCCGAGGCGCGCGCCGATATCGAAGAAGCGATTCTCGCGCCGATCGCCGCGCGCGTCGCAGCCGAGAAGGCCAAGTCCCGCGCCGAGACCGCCGCCACCCGCGTCGACTTCTTCACCCTCGTGCGCGGCGAGGACGACGCATGACCGCGCTCGCATTCGCCGATCCCGTGTTTGAATCGCAGGCGGTTTTCCGCCGGATCATGCGGGCGATGGCCGCGCCGGGGACGATTCTCGTCTGTGGCCAGACCCTGGCGCCGCCGGCGCCGCTCGAACCTGCCGCCGCGGCGGCTTTGCTGACGCTGGCGGATTTCGAATCGCCGCTGTGGATCGCGCCGTCGTTCGCGGGCGCCGTCGCCGCCTATCTCACCTTCCACACCGGCGCGCCGCTCGCGCCTTCCCCCGACAAGGCGGCCTTCGCGCTGATCGACCTTGCGAGCGACGGCCTGCGGCTCGATCGCTTCGCGCAAGGGAGCGCCGAGTACCCCGATCGCTCGACCACCGTCGTCGCGCAAGGCGCTCGCTTCGGCGAGGGGCCGGCGCTGAGGCTCGCGGGGCCCGGCGTTCGAGGCGAGGCGGTGCTTCGGGCCGCGTCGCTTCCCGAAGACTTCGTCGCGCAGTGGGCGGCCGATCGCGGCGCCTTCCCGCTCGGCGTCGACGTGATCCTCGCTGAGGGCGCGAGGCTCGCCTGCCTGCCCCGCTCGCTCACAATATCCGGGGAGACGCGCTGATGTACGTCGCGGTCAAAGGCGGCGAGCGGGCGATCGCCAACGCCCATGCGCTGCTCGCCGACAAGCGGCGCGGCGACCGCGCGATCCCTGAGATTTCGCCCGAGCAAATCGACCAGCAGCTCGCGCTCGCCGTCGACCGCGCGATGAGCGAAGGCTCGCTCTACGACCGCGAGCTCGCCGCGCTGGCGATCAAGCAGGCGCGCGGCGATCTCATCGAGGCGATCTTCCTGGTGCGCGCCTATCGCACCACCCTGCCCCGCTTCGGCTTCGCCGAGCCCGTCGAGAGCGGCGCGATGGCGGTGCGCCGCCGGGTCTCCGGGACCTACAAGGATCTGCCGGGCGGACAGGTGCTCGGGCCGACCTTCGACTACACTCACCGGCTGATCGACTTTTCGCTACGCGAGGACGGCGACGGGGCGCCGGCGCCGGCGCCGTCGGCGCCCGCCGATCTCGAGGCCGCCATGCCGCGCGTCACCGACATCATCGCCGGCGGCGACCTGATCGAGCGCAACGTAAGCCCTGAGCCCGGCGCGCCGGTCGCCGACGTCACCCGCGACGCGCCGAGCTATCCCGCCCCGCGCGACGCGCGCCTGCAGACGCTGGCGCGCGGCGACGAGGGCTTCCTGCTCGGCCTCGCCTATTCCACCCAGCGCGGCTACGGCCGCAACCATCCTTTCGTCGGCGAAATCCGCTTCGGCGACGTCGACGTCGAACTCTTCGTCGACGATCTCGGCTTCGCAGTCCCGCTGGGCGCCATCGCGGTCACCGAATGCCAGATGGTCAACCAGTTCAAGGGCGGCGACGGCGAGCCGCCGCGCTTCACCCGCGGCTACGGCCTCGTGTTCGGCCAGTGCGAGCGCAAGGCGATGTCGATGGCGCTGGTCGATCGCGCGCTGCGCGCCGAGGAATTCGCCGAGGAGCGTAAGGGCCCGGCGCAGGACGAGGAATTCGTCCTCTCGCATTCGGACAACGTGCAGGCGACGGGCTTCGTCGAGCACCTGAAGCTGCCGCACTACGTCGACTTCCAGGCGGAGCTCGCGCTGCTGCGCGAGCTGTATAATTTCGCCTATCTCGACGAGCAGACCAAGCGGATGATCCGCCGCGCGATCCTCAAGGCGATCGCCATCCCCGGCTATCAGGTTCCCTTCGCCTCGCGCGAAATGCCGATGCCCTACGGCTGGGGCACCGGCGGCGTCCAGCTCACGGCGTCGATCATCGGTCCCGACGACGTGCTCAAAGTGATCGACCAGGGCGCGGACGACACCACCAACGCGGTGTCGATCCGCGCCTTCTTCGCCAAGACCGCCGATGTCGCGACGACGACCGACACGACGCAGGCGACCATCATCCAGACGCGCCATCGCGTGCCCGAGACGCCGCTGAGCGCCGACCAGATCCTCGTCTACCAGGTGCCGATTCCCGAGCCTTTGCGTTTCCTCGAGCCGCGCGAGACCGAGACGCGCACCATGCACGCGCTCGCCGAATACGGCGTCATGCACGTCAAGCTCTACGAGGACATCGCGCGCCACGGCCATATCGCGACGACCTACGCCTATCCCGCGCGCGTCGCCGACCGCTACATCATGGACCCCTCGCCGATCCCCAAGTTCGACAATCCCAAGCTCGACGATTGCCCTGCGCTGCAACTCTTCGGCGCCGGCCGCGAGCAGCGCATCTACGCGATCCCTCCCTTTACGCGCGTCGTCTCGCTCGACTTCGAGGACCATCCCTTCGAGCGCACCAAGTTCGAGGCGGCCTGCGAATTCTGCGGCTCCAGGGACTCCTTCCTCGACGAAGTCGTCGTCGACGACAAGGGAGGGCGAATGTTCGTCTGCTCGGACACCGATTACTGCCAGAAGAGGCAGCAGGCGCAGAAGAAGGACGCGGCGGAATGAGCGCCCCCCTGCTTTCCGCCCAAGGCCTCAGCAAGCGCTACGGCGCTGTTCCCGCCTGTCGCGACGTCTCCTTCGAACTGAACGAGGGCGAAGCGCTGGCGATCGTCGGCGAATCGGGTTCGGGCAAGACGACGCTGCTCAATCTGATCGGCGGCGCGCTCGCCCCGGACGCGGGCGAGGTGGTCTATCGCATGCGCGACGGAACGGAGCGCGCGCTCTCCTCGCTGAGCGAAGCGGAGCGGCGCTCCCTGATGCGCACCGATTGGGGATTCGTCCATCAGGACAGCTCGCGCGGCCTCAGGATGAATGTTTCCGCCGGCGGCAACATCGGCGAGCGGCTGATGGCGGTCGGCGACCGCCACTACGGGCGCATTCGCGCCAGCGCGCTCGAATGGCTGGGGCGCGTCGAGATCGACGCGGCCCGCATCGACGATCCGCCGACGACCTATTCGGGCGGCATGCGCCAACGCCTGCAGATCGCGCGCAACCTGGTGACCCGGCCGCGCCTGATGTTCATGGACGAGCCGACCGGCGGGCTCGACGTCTCCGTCCAGGCGCGCCTTCTCGACTTGCTTCGCGGTCTGATCGCCGACATGGGCCTCGCCGTGGTGCTGGTGACGCACGACCTCGCCGTCGCGCGGCTGCTTTCCCATCGCATCCTGGTGATGCGGCGCGGCGAGGTCGTCGAGAGCGGGCTGACCGACCGCGTGCTCGACGATCCCCAGGCGCCCTACACCCAACTCCTCGTGTCCTCGGTGCTGGCGGCATGAGCGCGCTTCAAGCCAACGAACTGCTACGCGTCGAGGGTCTTTCCAAGGCCTTCACGCTGCATCTGCACGGCGGCGCGCGCCTGCCGGTCGTCCACGGCGTTTCCTTCACCGTCGCCGCGGGCGAATGCGTCGTCCTCGGCGGACCCTCGGGGGTCGGCAAGTCGTCGATCCTGAAAATGGCGTTCGGCAACTATGTCATCGGCGAGGGCCGGATTCTTCTCGCCGACGGTGATCGCGTCATCGACGTCGCACGCGCGGGAGCGGCGGACATTCTCGACGCGCGGCGGCGAATCGTCGGCTACGTCAGCCAGTTCCTGCGCGTCATCCCGCGCGTCGGGGCGATCGACGTCGTCGCGGCGGCCGCCCAGGAGTCGGGGCTCGATCGCGCCGCCGCGCGCGACCGGGCGGCCTCGCTGCTGGCGCGGCTCGACCTGCCGGAAAGGCTGTGGTCGGTGCCGCCGGCGACCTTCTCGGGCGGCGAACAGCAGCGCGTCAACATCGCCCGCGGCTTCGCCGGGCGCCATCGCCTGCTCATCCTCGACGAGCCGACCGCCTCGCTCGACGCCGCCAATCGCGGCGCGGTGATCGATCTCATCGCCGAGCGCAAGGCGCTCGGGACCGGCTTTCTCGCCACCTTCCACGACGAAGACGTGCGCGCGCGCGTCGCCGACCGGATCGTCGACGTTTCGCTCTTTTCCGATCGCGAGGCCGCATGAACCCCGCCGTGAAAGGCCCGAACGCCGCGACCCGCCTCAGCGAAGCGCCGCTGGTGCACCCTACGGCCGTCGTCAAGGACAGCGCGCTCGGCCGCTGGGTCGAAATCGCCGAGCGCTGCGTCGTCACGGAGACGCAGGTCGGCGACTATTCCTACATGATGCAGGATTGTGAGACCTGGGCGGCGCGCATCGGCAAATTCGTCAACATCGCCTCGCACGCGCGCCTCAACGCGACCAATCACCCGACGTGGCGCGCGACGCTGCATCATTTCACCTATCGCGCCCACGACTACTGGCCGGACGCGACGCGCGAAGAGAGCTTCTTCGACTGGCGGCGCGAGAACACGGTGATGGTCGGCCACGACGTCTGGATCGGCCACGGCGTCACGGTGACGCCGGGCGTATCGATCGGCAACGGAGCGGTGGTCGGCGCCGGCGCCGTCGTCACCCGCGACGTCGCGCCCTATACGATCGTCGGCGGCGTGCCGGCGCGGCCGCTGAAAGACCGCTTTGAGCCCGGAGTCGGCGAGCGCATGGACGCGCTGGCCTGGTGGGACTGGCCGCACGCCGCCTTGCGCGCGGCGTTGGACGATTTTCGCACGCTCTCGGCCGAGGCGTTCCTGGAAAAACGTGGAGGTTGACGTCATGGAGTTTCGCGTGACCGATCCCATCGTGTTCGACAATGCGACGATCGTAACGGCCGAGCGGGCGTTCCCCGGCCACGTCGTCGCCGAAGGCGGACGCATCATCGAAATCGGCGAAGGACGGGGTCCGCGCGGTGGCCTCGATTGCGGAGGCGACTATCTGCTGCCCGGCCTCGTCGAGTTGCACACCGACCACCTCGAAGCCCATTACATGCCGCGACCGCGCGTCGTCTGGCACGCCGGCAGCGCGGTGATGGCCTACGACGCGCAGATCGCCGCCGCCGGCATCACGACGGTGTTCGATTCCTTTCGCGTCGGCATGGATGAATACGAAGAGAGGGGCGGCGTAGGCGAGCAAGTGGTGATTCTCGCCGACACGATCGAGCAGGCGCGCGCCGCGGACTTGCTGCGGGCCGATCATCAGACGCATTTGCGCTGCGAGATTCCTTCGCCCAACGTCGTCGAATTTCTCGAGGAATTCCTCAGCGTGCATCCCGCCCGGCTGATTTCGCTGATGGACCACACGCCCGGGCAACGCCAGTTCCGCGACCTCGACAAGTATTTCATTTATTATCTGGGCAAGACCGGCAAGACGGAGGCGGAGCTTGGCGACGTCGTGCGCGAGCGCCAGCTCCTCGGGCGCGAGCGCGCCGAGGCGAACCGGCCGCGCATCGTCGCGATCGCCAGGGCTCGTGGGCTGATCTTGGCGAGCCACGACGACACCACGCTCGAGGATGTCGCGCTGGCGCGGCGCGAGGGCGTTTCGATCGCCGAATTCCCGACCACGCGCGAGGCGGCGGCGGCCTCGCGCACGGCGGGCATGGCGACGGTGATGGGCGCGCCGAACGTCGTGCGCGGCGGCTCGCATTCGGGCAACGCCTCGGCGCGGGATTTCGCGGAGGCGGGGCTGCTCGACATCCTCTCGTCCGATTACGTGCCGGCGGCGTTGTTGATGGGCGCCTTCCGGCTCGCCGACGCGCCGAACGTCGGCGGCCTGCCCGGCGCGATCCGGCTGGTGACGAAGAATCCGGCCGAGGCCGCGGGGCTTTCCGACCGCGGCGAGATCGCGATCGGCCGTCGCGCCGACTTCGTGCGGGTCAGCGCGCACGCCGGGGAGCCGGTGGTGCGCGCCGTCTGGCGGACGGGGCGCAGGGTGGCGTGAAGCTCGTGGCGTGCGTCGGTAAGACGAAACGAGCGCGCGCCCCTTCCCCCCTCGCGGGGGAAGGTGGCCCTCGCGTCAGCGAGGGTCGGATGAGGGGGTCGCGCGCGAGCGCGATCGCCCGCGGCGACGCGCTTCTAAGCCGTCTCGCTTACGCTCGACCCCCCTCATCCGGCCGGCTCCGCCGGCCACCTTCCCCCGCGAGGGGGGAAGGGGCGCGCGGATCTAGGGAACTCTCGAAGTGACCCCGTCGCAACAAGCCGGCGCGCTTCATGGTCTCTTCGTCGCGGTCGTCGGCCCCAGCGGCGCGGGCAAGGACGCGTTGATCCGCGGCATGGCCGCGCGCCTCGGCGAAGCGGACGGCGTCTTCACCGTCCGGCGGGTGGTCACGCGCCGCGCCGATTCCTTCGAGGATCACGACAGCCTCGCGGAGAGCGAGTTCCTCCTCGCGCGCGAGCGCGGCCGCTTCGCGCTGAGCTGGGCGGCGCACGGCCTCTTCTACGGCGTGCCCAGCGACGTCGATGCGCGCATCGCGAGCGGCGGCGCCGTCGTCTGCAACGTCTCGCGCGCGGTCGTCGCCGACGTGCGGGCGCGCTATCAGCGCAGCCTCGTCGTGCTGGTGACCGCGCGGCCCGAAACGTTGGCGGCGCGCCTCGCCGCGCGCGGGCGCGAGGGGAGCGAAGGGCGCCGCGCGCGGCTCGAACGCGCCTTCGCGCCGAGGGACGCGTTCGAACCCGACGCGACAATCGACAACGACGGCGCGCTCGACGAAGCGGTGGCGCGCCTTTGCGATCTGGTCGCCTTGCAACGATGGAGCGCGCGTCCTTGACCTCGCCCGCCCGCTACGCCATTTATCTCGCCCCGCCGCCGACGAGCGCGCTCTGGCGCTTCGGCTGCGATGTCTTGGGGCGCGACGCGCTCACCGGCGATGAGAGCTCGAGTTTCGCCATCGACGGGCTCGACGCCGAAGGCTGGCGCGAACGCACCGCGGAGCCGCGCCGCTACGGATTCCACGCGACCCTCAAGGCGCCGTTCCGGCTGAAGGACGGCGCGAGCGTCGACGAGCTCTTGCGGGCGGTCGCGGCGCTCGCCGGCGCGCGTCCGCCGTTCGAGGCGGGGCCGCTCGGCGTCTCGAGGATCGCCGCCGGCAAGGGGCGCGCCTTCGTCGCGCTGACCCCGATCGCGCCTTCGCCCGAACTCGCCCGCCTCGAAAACGTCGTCGTGCGCGCGCTCGACGCCTTTCGCGCCCCGCTCGACGACGCCGAGCGCTTGCGCCGCGATCCCCAGCGCCTCAGCCGGCGCCAACGGGAAACGTTCGAGACCTGGGGATATCCATTCGCGCTCGACGAATTCAGACCGCATCTCACCCTGACCAATGCGCTCGACGACGCCGAAGCGATCGCCGCAGCGCTGGCGCGGGAGTTCGCGCGCCGCGTCGCGAGTCCGCTGCTGACGGTCGACGCTCTCGTCCTGTTCGCGCAGGACGGCGCCGACGGCGATTTCGCAATCCTGCGCCGCTTTCCCTTGAGCGGTTCGCAAACGAGCTGACCGGCGCGCATCCTCGCCTCCCGCCGTCACGCGCTCGTCACGCGGCTCCACTAACGGCAGCGGACGGATGTCAATCGCGATTCGGGAGGAAGCGTGCAGCAGTCAGTTCGCGCCGCGCGGCGCGCCACGGAAGAGGGGCTGCGGAGCGCGGTCCATCGCAGCAGGCCGCTGTCCCGCGCCGGCGTCCTGGAACGTCTCTTCACCGCCGCGTTTCGCGGCCTGGTCTATCCGCAAATCTGGGAAGACCCGGTCGTCGATCTCGAAGCGCTCGAAATCGGTCCGCGGGATCGCGTCATCACCATTGCCTCGGGCGGATGCAACGCGCTGTCCTATCTGACTGCCGACCCCGCCGAGATCGTCGCCGTCGACCTCAACGGCGCGCATGTCGCCCTCGGCCGTCTCAAATTGGCCGCGTTGCGGCATCTGCCCAATCACGAAGCGTTCCTGCGGTTCTTCGGCAGCGCCGATTCGCGCGCCAACGTGCAAGCCTACGACGCCCTTCTTCGCCATCGCGTCGATCCCGTCACCCGCGCCTATTGGGACGCGCGCGGGATCGGCGGGCGCCGGCGCATCTCGCTGTTCACGCGCAATTTCTATCGTCATGGGTTGCTCGGACGCTTCATGGGCGCGGGGCACGCGCTGGCGCGCCTGCACGGCCTCGATCCGAGCGTCATGTTGAAAGCCGATTCCCTGGCGCATCAACGCGTCTTGTTCGATCGGCATCTCGCGCCGATCTTCGACAAGCCGGCGGTGCGCTGGCTGATGCGCCAGCCCGCCTCGCTCTACGGGCTCGGCATCCCGCCGGCGCAATATCGCGCGCTATCGAACGATTCGCCCGACGGCATCGGCGCGGTGCTGCGCCAAAGGCTGGAGCGCCTCGCCTGCGACTTCGACATCCATTCGAACTACTTCGCCTGGCAGGCGTTCGGGCGGCGCTACGCGCGGGGGCCGAACGCCGCGCTGCCGCCCTACTTGCAGCGCGACAATTTCGAGGCGCTGCGCGCGCGCAGCGAACGGCTGAGCTTCGCCCAGCGCTCGTTCACCGAGACGCTCGCCGACAGCCCGGCCACGAGCTTCGACTGCTACGTCCTGCTCGACGCGCAAGACTGGATGAACGACGCCGACCTCACGGCGCTGTGGACGCAAATCACCCGCACGGCGCGGCCCGGCGCCCGCGTGATCTTCCGCACCGCCGCCGACGAGCGGCTGTTGCCCGGCCGCGTTCCCGACGACGTCCTCGACGCCTGGGAATATCAGGCCGAGCGCAGCCGCGAACTGGGGCGGCGCGACCGGTCCTCGATCTACGGCGCCTTCCATCTCTATAAGCTGGCCGGGCAAAGCGCATGAGCGAAGCCGCCGTCCTGATGGACCGCATGTATCGGCGCCAGCGCTACATCTACGACGCCACGCGCAAGTTCTATCTGCTCGGCCGCGACGAGACCATCGCCTCGCTCGACGCGCGGGCGGGCGCGCATGTTCTGGAGATCGGCTGCGGCACCGGGCGCAATCTCGTCAAGATCGCGCGCCGCTACCCCCAAGCGCGCGTCTACGGCCTCGACGTCTCCAGCGAGATGCTGGCGAGCGCGCGCGCCGCGATCGAGCGCGCCGGATTGGAGTCGCGCGTTCGCCTCGCCCAGGGCGACGCCGCCGACTTCGACGCGGCGCACCTGTTCGGGCAGGCCGATTTCGAACGGGTGATGATCTCCTACGCCCTGTCGATGATCCCGCCCTGGCGCGAGGCGCTGGCCCGCGCGGTCGACGCGCTGGCGCCCGGCGGCGCGCTGCACATCGTCGATTTCGGCGAACAGGGCGGCCTGCCCGGCCCGTTCCGCGCCGGGCTCAATCGCTGGCTCACCGCCTTCGACGTGACGCCTCGCGCTGCGCTACGCGCCGAACTGGCGGCGCTCGCCGCCTCGCGCGGCGTTCGCTGCGAGGCGCGCGACCATCTACGCGGCTACGCGATCCGCGCCGTGGTCGAGAAGCCTGCGGCGTAAATCGCGGGACGGCTGGAAAAGCGAACGCCGACAACCTATTGTCGCGCCAGTCGGGCGCGACGGGCGCGCGCGACGCGCCGGAATCGTTCATGTTCGCCTACGCGTTTCAGCGACTGCTCGTCCTGGCGGCGACCTTGATCTTCGCTTCGCTCGCCGTCTTCGGCGTGCTGGAAATCCTGCCCGGCAACGCGGCGGAGACGATGCTGGGCGCGAGCGCGACGCCGGAGGCGGTGGCGGCGCTCGCGCACAAGCTCGGGCTCGATCAGCCGATGGCGGTGCGCTACTGGTCCTGGATCTCCGGCGCCTTGCGCGGCGATTTCGGGCTTTCCTACGCCTACGATTCGCCGATCGGCCCGATCATCGCGCAGCGGCTGGCGGTCAGCGCGCCGCTCGCCTTTCTCTCGATGGCGATCGCCGGCGCGGTGGCGCTCGTCGCCGGCGTCTATTCGGCCGAGCGGCGCGGCCGCGCCGGCGACGCCGCGGTGATGGCGGCGAGCCAGGTCGGCCTCGCCGTCCCCAATTTCTGGTTCGGCATCCTACTCGTGCTCATCTTCGCCGTGCATTGGCGCCTCGCGCCGGCGGGCGGCTTTCCCGGCTGGGACGAGGGTCCCTTGCGCGCGCTCGGCGCGCTGATCCTGCCGGCGATCTCGCTCGGCCTGGTGCAGGCGGCGATCCTGACGAGAGTGACGCGCTCCGCGTTGCTCGAGGCGCTCAACGAGGACTTCATCCGCACCGCGCGCGCCAAGGGCCTGTCGCGCCGCGCGACGCTGTGGCGCCACGCCCTGCCCAACGCGATGACGCCGATCCTGACGATCATGGGGCTGCAGTTCGCCAACCTCATCGCCGGCGCCATCGTCGTCGAGAACGTCTTCGTGCTGCCGGGCCTCGGCCGCCTGATCGTGCAATCGATCGCCAACCGCGACGCGCTGGTCGTCGAGGACTGCGTGATGCTGCTGGCGGCGTTCGTCATCGGCCTCAACTTCGTCGTCGATCTCGCCTGCGCGGCGATCGATCCGCGGCTCAGAGCCCACGCGCCATGAGCGCGAGCGTCGTCAAAGCGCGCGGGCGCGCCGGCCCCAGCCTGCGGTTCGGCGCCGCGCTGGTGGCGCTGCTCGTCGGCGCGGCCGCGCTGTCGCTGGTCTGGACGCCCTACCCGGCCGCCGCGATCGACGTGCCGCACCGGCTGCTCGAACCCTCGTGGGCGCATTGGCTGGGCACCGACTCGCTCGGCCACGACGTCGCTTCGCAAATCCTCGCGGGCGCGCAGGTGTCGATCCTGGTCGGCCTCATCGCGGTCGGCATCGGCCTCGTCTTCGGCGTCGCGCTCGGCCTCGTCGCCGCGGCGGCCAAGGGGATCGTCGAGGACGCGATCATGAAGTTTTGCGACTTCACCTTCGCGTTCCCCGCCCTCCTGTCTGCGATCATGCTGACCGCGACCTACGGCGCCGGGGTCGTCAATGCGATCGTCGCGATCGGCGTCTACAACGTGCCGATCTTCGCCAAGCTGACGCGCGCCACCGCCAACGGCGTGCTGGCGCGCGAATTCGTCCTGGCGGCGCGCGCGGCGGGGCGCGGGCCCCTCGCCATCGCCCTCGACCACGTGCTGCCGAACGTCGCGCCGGCGCTGATCGTGCAGGCGACGATCCAATTCGCGGTCGCCATTCTGGCGGAAGCCGCGCTGTCCTATCTCGGCCTCGGCGCGCAGCCGCCGCAGGCCTCGTGGGGACGGATGCTCGCCGACGCACAGAACTGGATGTACGTCGCGCCGCGGCTGGCGGTCTTTCCCGGCGTCGCCGTCGCGCTCAGCGTGCTCGGCCTCAACCTCCTCGGCGACGGCCTGCGCGACGCGCTCGACCCGCGCCTCAGGGCGCGGCGCTGACATGCTGCTCGAAATATCCGACCTCGCCATCGATCTGCCCTCGCGCGCTGCGGCGCGGCGCGTCGTGCACGACGTCGCCTTTTCGCTCGAAGCCGGCGAAAGCCTCGGCGTCGTCGGCGAATCGGGCTCGGGCAAGACCATGACGGCGTTGGCGCTGATGGGGCTCCTGCCCGAGGGCGCGGTTGTCTCCGGCGCCATTCGCTTCGAGGGGCAAGATCTGACGCGGCTCGACGAGACCGAGATGCGCAAGCTGCGCGGCGATCGGCTGGCGATGATCTTCCAGGAGCCGATGAGCGCGCTGAACCCGCTGCACCGCATCGGCGCGCAGGTCGCCGAACCGCTCATCCTGCATCGGGGCATGACGAAGGCCGCCGCCTGGGCCGAGGCGGTCCGGCTGCTCGACCGGGTCCGCCTGCGCGACCCCGAGCGCATCGCCCGCGCCTATCCCTTCGCCCTCTCGGGCGGCGAGCGCCAGCGCGCGATGATCGCGATGGCGCTGAGCTGCGCGCCTAAGCTGATCATCGCGGACGAACCGACGACGGCGCTCGACGTCACGGTGCAGGCGAAAATTCTCGATCTGCTGGCGAGCCTCAGCGAGCGCTCGAACATGGCGATGCTGCTCGTCAGCCACGATCTCGCGGTGATCGCGCGCCATTGCCGGCGCGTCCTGGTGATGTACGGCGGAACCATCATGGAGAGCGGCCCGGTCGACGCGGTGCTGCGGCGCGCGCGCCACCCTTACACGCGCGCCCTGCTCGAAGCGCGGCCGCGTCCCGGCGCGCCGCGCGGCGAGCGGCTGCGCGCCATCGCCGGCGCCGCGCCGTCTTCGGCCGGGGCGCCCGTCGGCTGTCCGTTCGCCGGGCGATGCCCGCTGACCCTCGAGGCCTGCCGCGTCACGCCGCTGCCGACGATCGAGTTCGAGGCCGCTCATCGCGTGCGCTGCTTGCGCATCGACGCCGAGGGGCGGCTGACATGAGCGCGCCGCTGCTGGAAGTCGTCGACCTCGTCAAGGTCTATGCGTTGGCGCGACCGGGCTGGCTGGCGGCGCATCCGACCCGCCGAGCGGTCGACGGCGTCGGCTTCGTCATCGAGGCCGGGCGTTCGTTCGGCGTGGTCGGCGAGTCGGGCTCGGGAAAATCGACGCTGGCGCGCGCGGTGATGGCGCTGGAGCGCCCGACCGCTGGCGTCGTGCGGCTGGAGGGCCGCCCGCTCCACGCGTTGCCGCGCAGCGAGCTGCGCGCGATGCGCGCGCACATCCAGATGATTTTCCAGGACCCCTACGGCTCCCTCGATCCGCGCCAGAGAATCGCGCGCATCGTCGCCGAGCCGCTGTCGAACCTCGCGCACGTCAAGCGCGCCGAGCGCGCTAGCCGCGTCGAAGAGGCGTTGCGCGCAGTCGGCCTCGGACCGGCCGACGCCCTCAAATACCCGCACGAATTCTCCGGCGGCCAGCGCCAGCGCATCGCCATCGCGCGGGCGTTGATCACCCGCCCGAAGCTGGTCGTCGCCGACGAGCCGGTCTCCGCCCTCGACGTCTCCATCCAGGCGCAAGTGCTCAATCTGATGAGCGACCTGCAGCGCGAGGCGGGCGTCACCTATTTCCTCATCAGCCACGATCTGGCGGTCGTCGGCCACATCTGCGACGAGATCGCGGTGATGTTCCGCGGCCGTTTCGTCGAAACGGGGCCGAGCGCTGCGCTGCTGTCTCGCCCCGCCCACCCTTACACGCGCGAACTGGTCGACGCCGAGCCCAAGCTCGAAGAGGCTCCGCTGGCGCCCTCTCAAGCCCCGCCGCGGCCCGACGCGACGACCGGCTGCCCTTACGCCGCGCGCTGCCTCTTCGCGCAAGCGCGCTGCCTCGAGGAGGCGCCGGCGCTACGCCCGCTCAGCGAAGGCCGACGCGTCGCGTGCCATTTTCCGATCGGCGGCTGACCCGCGAACCGCGACGGCGCCGACTGGGACCAACGATCGTCGTCGCCTCGTTCATGCCGCCTCCGTCGGGCGCCGGAAGTGTGCTAAGAAGGCGCTTGGCGCCGGCCGCGAAACAGCGCCGCGAGTATGGAAGCCTCCATGTCCGAGCGTGTCGTGTCCAAGCCTGTCATCTTCACGATTTCCGCCGCCTGGGATGAGGAGGCGTCGGTCTGGAGCGGGCATTGCGACGACATCCCGGCAGCCGCCGACGCGCCGACGCTCGACGAATTGCTGGCGAAAATTTCCGCCATGGCGCTCGATCTCTTGCCGGATAACCATCCGGGCGCCGATCCCGCATCGCTGTACCTGCAAATCACCGCTTTGCGCGAAGTCGAGCCTACGGCGGCCTGAAATGGCGCCGCAGTTCGATCGTCCGCTGCGCGAGCCGTTGCACGCGCCAGGCTGCGCCATCGTGCGGCAAGGCAAGGGCAGCCATGAAATCTGGCGCAGCCCGATCACGCAGCGAAATTTTGCCGTGCCGATCGGCATCCCGAGCCGCCACACCGCCAATGCGATCCTGCGGCAGGCCGGGTTGCCGAAGGCGTTCTGAACTGCCGCATGCTTCGGCCTCAGTCCAGCGGACCGTCGCTCCCATCGTTCGCCAGGACACGACCTTGACTCACAAAGCGCCGGTGCTTAACCCGCCGTCCAGCGACGCTCGGCGGACGATCGTCGACGACAGGCGGGACGTCTCCGGGGGGAGCACGACATGCGGACATTCACGGCGTTTTGCGCCGCGTTGGCGGTTGCGCTGGCGGCGGGGGCGACGGTCGCGACGGTCGCGCGCGCCGACGACGCGCCGGCGCCGGTCGTACAGCGGATGGTCTTCAAGGCGGTCGACGCGCCGCTCTTTGACCCCGGCGCGGCCTGCCCGGAGCAGGCGTGGGTGGTCACGCAGTTCCCCGGCTTCAAGCTCGCCGAGTGCGACTACCACGACTACGACTCGGTCCACTCCGACCACGCCAACAGGGACCTCGTCGGCCGCGTCTACAGAACGACCTATCGGCTCGAAGAGGGCGTCCCGGCGCCGGCGGAAGACGAGCTGAAGCAGAACGTCGTCCAGGGGATGAAAAAGATCGGGGCGAAGTTCGTCTTCGATCCCGGGATGACGGACGCCTCGCGCGTCTTCGTCCGCCAGACCGCCGCCGGCGAGTTCTGGTATCGGCTCGACGACCGCGGCGGCGAGTTCGATCTGACTGCCATCGAGGTCGTTCCGGTTCCCCAGAAAGTGGAAGTCAGGGCCGACGCCACGCCCTTGAAGGACCCCGGTTCGGCCTGCCCGGAGCAGAGCTGGGTGGTCAAGGGTTTCCCCGGTTATATTCCAGACGGCTGCGACTATCGGGCCTATGACGCGGTGTACGCCTCTCCCGCCGACACGAATATCGTCGGTCGCGTTTACACGACCCGCCACACCCTCCCCGAGGGCATCCGGCTGCCGTCCGACCTGGAGTTCTACGAGAACTTCCGCGCCGCCTTCGCCAAGGTCGGGGTCGCCGCCGTCGGCGCGGACGGCAACGGTCACCGCTGGTTCATCGCTAAGACGGCGAGCGGCGAATTCTGGTACTACTTGGACAAGGGCAACCGCGACTATGTGCTGACCACCATCCAGGTCGTTCCGCTCAACCAGCAAATGGAATTCAAGGCGGTCGACGAGCCGCTCGCCGACCCCGGCGCCGGCTGCCCCGATCCGGCGTGGCTGGTCAAGGGCTTCCCCGGCTACCATAACAGCGGCGTCTGCACCTATCAGCCGTTCGCCCATTCCGGCGACGCCAACGTCGATGGCGCGATCTACACGATCATGTATTCCCTGCCCGAGGGCCAGCGGATTCCGGCCGACTTCGAGGTGTGGCGCAACTTCGTCGACGGCATGCAAAAGATCGGCGCCAAGCTGGAAAGCGACGCGACCGCCTACTCCAGCGCCGTCGTCTCCCGTCAGACCGCGCGCGGTCCGGTCTGGTATTCCCTTGGGAAAGGCAACGCCGACTATAGCGTCTCCATCATCCAGCCCGGCCCGGCGCCGCAGGACGTGGCGGCAAAGGCGGTCGACCAGCCCGCGCCGGTCAAGCCCGGCGACTGCCAGGACCCCGATTGGCTGGTCAAGTCGTTCGCCTACGTCCACCGCGAAAGCTGCAGCGTCGACGACTTCGGCAGGTTCACCCTGCATCTGCCCGACGGCGACAAGGAGGTCACCGGCCGGATCGGCTTGGTTCACTACGTGGTCGACGACCACCACGCTCCGTCGCACGAACTGGTGCGCCAGAATTTCGTCACCGCCCTCGAGGCCATCGGCGCCAAGTTGATCTCCAAGCCCGACGACAGCAGCCAAGCCATCCTCACCCGCGCCACGCCGCGCGGCGAGACGCGCTACATCTACAACCTGGCGCAAAACACCGACGTCCAGGTCCTCTCCTACGACCTGGCGACCGTCGACGAGGGCGGGCCGCCGGCCGCGGCCTGCACGCTCGAGGTCTACGGCATCAACTTCGACTTCGACAAGGCGACGATCCGCCCGGATTCGGAGCCGACGCTGAAGCAGGTGCTCGCCCTCTTCGTCAACAACCCCGACTATTCCGGCGAGATCGGCGGCCACACCGACAACGTCGGCAAACGCCCCTACAATATGAAGCTGTCGGCCAAGCGCGCCGAGGCGGTGAAGGCGTGGCTCGTCGCCCACGGCGTCGCCACGAGCCGCATGACGACCGCCGGCTACGCCGACACCGTCCCGCTTTTCCCGAACGACACCGACGACCACCGCTTCCGCAACCGCCGCGTCGAGCTCAAGCGCAACGCCTGCAAGGGCTGAAGCGAGGCCCCCTCTTCCGAAACGGAAGAGGGGTTGGCGCCTCCCTCCTCCTTCGGCTTCGCGGTCGTCGTGCACCCACGAGAGCCCGACACCGCGTGGTTCGCGCCCGGCGTCAAGGACGAGCAGCGCATTCCCGTCGACGGCAAACTCGTCGTCACGCGCACCCGCGACGCCGGCAAGAGTTTCGACGTGCTGTGCGCCGGCCTGCCCCAGCAGCACGCCTACGACGTCGTCTATCGCCACGCGCTGTCAGTCGACGAGACCGGCGACCGTCTCGCCTTCGGCTCCACCACCGGCGGTCTTTGGATCAGCGAGGACCAGGGCGACCATTGGCGCGAGCTCAGCCACACGCTGCCGCCGATCCATGCGGTGCGGTTCGTCGATTGAGAGCCGATCGCGGAATTTCGGGTTGACGCATTTCCCCGTTCGCCGGCGCTTGACGCCGGCGCGCCGCCGGGTGCTATTCTGCGGTTTCCCCGCGCCATCTGAAGGAGCGTCGCATGCGATCCCCCTCCCGCCTCGTTATCGCCCTCGGCGCCGCCTTCGCGGCTTCGAGCGCGCTCGCCGTTCCCTCCCTCGCCGCTTCGAAAGACACTGTGACGATCGGCATGACGCTCGAGCCGCCGGGACTCGATCCGACCACCGCCGCGGCCGCGGCGATCGGCGAGATCACGCATTACAACATTTTCGAAGGACTGACGAAGATCAACGAGGATTTCTCCATCACGCCGCTGCTGGCGGAAAAATGGAGCTTCTCGCCCGATCTGAAGACGCTGACCTTCAATCTCAAGAAGGGCGTCAAGTTCCAGGACGGCGAAGCGTTTTCCTCCAAGGACGTCAAGTTCTCGTTTGAGCGTTACGCGGCCAAGGACTCGACCAACAAGGAAAAGGCGTTCTTCGCCTCGATCGAATCGATCGACGCCAACGATCCCTCCGTCGTTACGCTGACGTTCAAGGCGCCGAGCTTCCAGGCCTTGTTTCACCTCGGCCTGAACACCGCGGTCATTCTCGACGAGAAGAGCGCGGCGACCGAGGCGACCAAGCCGATCGGCACCGGCCCTTATAAGCTATCCCAATGGAACAAGGGCTCCTCGGCGACGCTCGATGCGTGGGACGGATTCCGCGACGCGGCCAAGGTCGCGATCCACCACGCGACGTTCCGCTTCATCAGCGACCCCTCGGCGGAGGTCGCCGCGCTGCTCGCCGGCGACGTCGACGCCTTCCCGCGCGTGACGGTCACGGGCCTCCCCCAGTTCCAGAGCGATCCGCGCTTCCAGGTGCTGATCGGCGGCACCGAGGGCAAGACCATCCTGGCGATGAACAACAAGAAGAAGCCGCTCGACGATGTGCGCGTGCGCCAGGCGATCGCCTACGCCATCGACCGCAAGGCGATCATCGACGGCGCGATGAACGGCATGGGAACGCCGATCGGCAGCCACTTGACGCCCAATGATCCCGGCTATGTCGACCTGACCGGGCAATATCCACATGACCCGGAGAAGTCGAAGGCGCTGTTGAAGGCGGCGGGCGTGAATCTCCCGCTCGAGCTGACGTTGACCCTGCCGCCGCCGCCTGACTACGCGCGCAAGGGCGGTGAGATCATCGCCGCCGAACTCGCCGAGGTCGGTATTCAGGCGAAAATCGAAAACGTCGAATGGGCGCAGTGGCTGTCCGGCGTCTACAAGGACCACAACTACGACCTGACGATCGTCAGCCACGTCGAACCGCTCGACATCGGCATCTACGCCAACCCCAACTATTATTTCCAGTACGACAGCCAGGCCTTCCGCGATATTTTCGCCCGCATCGAGGCGGCGCCCGATCTCGACGCGTTCAAGAAGGCGCTGGGCGAGGCGCAGCGCAAGCTGGCGGACGATTGCGTCAACGCCTTCCTGTTCCAGTTTCCCAACGTCGTCGTCGCCAGCGCCAACCTGAACGGCCTGTGGAAGAACGCGCCGATCTTCGCCAACGACCTCTCGGCGCTTTCGTGGAAGTAGGAGCGCGCCTGCGGCTAATCCCCCGGCCCCTCACCCTGCCTCTCCCCGCAAGCGGGGAGAGGAGAAGGTCGGCGCCGTGCGCCCCTCTCCCCGCTTGCGGGGAGAGGTTGGGTGAGGGGCGTGGGTGATTTGCCGCTCCGATCAAGACAACATGTGAACCCCTGATGCGCCCCTTTGAGCTGAGCGCCGTCGCGCTGCTCGACGCCTATCGCCGCGGCGCGCTGTCGCCCCTCGAGGCGATGCGCGACGTGTTGCAGCGCGTCGCGCGCTTCGAGCCGCATATTCACGCGACCTATCTCCTGGCGCCCGAGCGCGCGCTCGGCGAGGCGCGCGCCTCGGAGGAGCGCTGGCGGCGCGGCGCGCCGCTCGGGCCGCTCGACGGCGTTCCCGCGACGGTGAAGGAAAACATCGCCACCCGCGGCGAGCCGATCCCGTTGGGCACGGCGGCGAGCGTCCTCGCGCCCGCCGCGGCCGACGCGCCGCCCGCAGCGCGATTGCGCGAAGCAGGCGCCATTCTCTTCGCCAAGACGACGATGCCGGACTACGGCATGCTGTCGTCGGGCCTTTCGAGCTTTCATGCGCTGGCGCGCAATCCCTGGAAGCTCGACCGCAATCCCGGCGGCTCGTCGGCCGGCGCGGCGGCGGCGGCCTCCGCCGGCTACGGCCCGCTGCATCTGGGCACCGACATCGGCGGCTCGGTGCGCCTGCCGGCGGGCTGGTGCGGCGTCTTCGCCCTAAAACCGAGCGCCGGACGCGTGCCGATCGATCCGCCCTATATCGGGCGCGTCGCCGGGCCGATGACGCGCAGCGTCGCCGACGCGGCGCTGATGATGGCGACGTTGTCCCTGCCCGACGCGCGCGACAGCATGAGCCTGCCGCCGCAGAACCTCGATTGGCGCATCGAGCCCACCGAACTCGAGGGCCTGCGCATCGGCCTGCTCATGGAAGCCGGCTGCGGCGACGCCGCGACGGCGCCGGTGCGCGCGGCGGTCGAGCGCGCGGCGCGCGACCTTGCGGCCGCCGGCGCGATCGTCGAGCCGCTCGAGCCGTTCCTGACCCAGGAGATGCTCGACGGGCTCGACCGCTTCTGGCGCATGCGCTCGCTCATCGACCTGCGCGCCCTGCCAGCGGAGCGGCGCGAAAAGGTTCTCCCCTTCATCCGCGCCTGGGCCGAATCGGCGGCGGGCCTCAGCGGCGAAGCGGTGTTCCACGGCTTCAGCCAGATGATGGCGATGGGCAAGGCGGCGATCGTGGCGACGCTGCCCTACGATTTCGTGCTGTCGCCGACGTCGCCGATCACCGCCTACCCCGCCGAAATGGCCTCGCCGAGCGGCGACCCGCTCAACCCCTTTCCGCACATCGGCTTCACCGTCGCCTTCAACATGTCCGAGCAGCCCGCCGCGACGATCAATTGCGGCTACAGCGACGAAGACCTTCCCATCGGCCTGCAGATCGTCGGCCGGCGCTTCGACGATGTCGGCGTCATCGGCCTCGCCATGGCGTTCGAGGCGATGCGCGCCGGCGAAGCGCGCGCATGGCCGGAACCGCCGGGCGCCGCAAAAGCATGACGCCCCGCCGCGCTACAGCGCGAAGCCGCCGTCGACCAAGTGAACCTGCCCGGTCGTAAATGCGCTTTCGTCCGAGGCGAGATAGACGGCGAGCTTGGCGACCTCTTGCGCCTTGCCGAGCCGGCCCATCGGCTGGCGGTCGATGAAAGCCTGGCGCACCGACGCGACGCTCTGGCCCGTCTGCGCGCTGAGCGCGACGATGCGCTGATCGAGCGAAGGACTTTCGACCGTGCCCGGACAGATCGCGTTGCAGCGCACGCCGCGCCGGATGAAATCGGCCGCGACCGCCTTGGTCAGGCCGATCACCGCCGCCTTGGAGGCGCCGTAGACGTAACGATTGACGACGCCGCGCACCGACGAGGCGGCCGAGGCGACGTTGACTATCGAGCCGCCTCCCTTGTCCAGCATGCCAGGCAGGAACGCGCGGATGGTGCGATGCATCGACTTGACGTTGAGATCGAACGAGAAATCCCAATCGTCGTCCGAGCACTCCAGCACGCTGCCGTGATGCACGAAGCCCGCGCAATTGAAGAGGACGTCGATCGGCCCGATCTCGCGCGCCAGCGCCTCGACCGCCTCGCTCGAGCGCACGTCGAGCCGACGCGGCTCGGCCTCGAGCCCTTGCAGCCCCCCAAGATCGATGTCGGTGGCGATCACGCGCGCGCCTTCGGCGGCGAACGCTTGCGCGGTCGCGCGCCCGATGCCCGCCGCCGCGGCGGTCAGCAACGCCGTTTTGCCCTTCAATCGCGACGACATGCTCGACTCCGAAATTCTCGCGCGCCGCCGCTCACTCGCGGCGTCCCTGCCGCAACCGATCATCACATTGTCCGCCGCCGCGCAATAGCGCCGTCGAGATCGAGCCGCGTCGGCGCGCGGCCCGCGCCGGGGCGAGGCGTGCCGGAACGAAGCGACGCGCTCGCTTTGGCGACTTTCTCCGCCCGGGTCTATCATGGCGCATCGCGCCGCTTTCGCCCGGATTCGCCCGATGACCGCTTCGACCATCCTCGACACCCATCTCCACCTCATCGATCGCAGCGCGCTGAGCTATCCCTGGCTCGCCGGCGTTCCCGCATTGAACCAGGATTTCCTGCTCGAACGCTATCAGAAAGAGGCGTTTCGCTGCGGCGTCGGCGCCGCGCTGCACATGGAAGTGGATGTCGCGGAAGGCGATATCGAAGCCGAAACGCGCCACGTCGAGGCGCTCGCCGAGAGGCCCGCCAGCCCTTTGCGCGGCGCGATCAGCGCCTGCCGTCCGGAGAATGCCGATTTTCCCGCTTTCCTGGAACGCCAGCTCGCCGATCCCTTCGTCAAGGGATTTCGCCGGGTGCTGCACGTGGTTCCCGACGAAGTCAGCCTCTCCCCGATGTTTCGCGCCCATGTGGCGCGCCTCGCCGCCGCCGGCCGGCCGTTCGATCTGTGCGTGCGGCCCGACCAGATCGACAACGCCGTCGCGCTCGCCGACCTTTGTCCCGACGTGCAGTTCGTGCTCGATCATTGCGGCGCGCCGGCGATCAAGGATCGCGCCGAGCATCCCTGGCGCGAAAGCATCGCCGAGATCGCCCGGCGCCCGAACGTCGCGGTCAAGATCTCCGGCGTCGTCGCCTACGCCGACGGCGAGACCTGGACGGTCGACGACATCCGGCCCTACGTCGAGCACGCGATTGGCTGCTTCGGTTGGGACCGCGTCGTCTGGGGCAGCGACTGGCCGGTGTGCACGTTGACCGCCTCGCTTTCCACATGGGTGGCGGCGACCCACGCGATCATGAGCGGCTGCAGCGACGACGAACGCGCGCGCCTGTTGCGCGACAACGCGCGCCGCATCTGGCGACTTGCCGATTGAGGAAGCGCGAAGGCCGGCGGGCGCCCGAGCGCGTTTGCGCCGGCGGCCCGCGTTTCCCGCGCGAGTCGGCCGCATCCCCAAAGACGAGCCGCAGAATTCGAGGTATTCGCTTTACGCGGGAGGATTTCAGTATTAAAATATGATATCGGAATATCATGATAGGTAGGAACGACCCAATGGCGCTCCCCCAATTGCATTCAATCGAATCGACGCCGGAACTCGATCGGATGGCCGAGAACGCCCGCGAAGCGAGCGAATTCCTCAAGGCGTTGGCGCAGGAATCGCGCCTGATGATTCTCTGCATTCTCGCCGATGGCGAAAAATCGGTCGGCGAGCTGGAGGAATTCCTGTCGCAGCGGCAATCGACCGTGTCCCAGCAACTGGCGCGTCTTCGCCTGGAAGGCTTGGTGACGACCCGGCGCGAGGGCAAGACCATCTATTACAGCCTCGCCAGCGACCGGGTGCGGACGATTCTCGACGCCGTCTACAAGGTCTTCTGCAGGCGCAATCCGTCGCGCGAGGCGTGACGCGAATTCCGCCGCAGGGATTTGCGGGTTGGCGCGAAGCCTCGCAGCGCGACGCCCGGCTCATCTCCCGCTAAGCCCTTGGAAAAACGGGCGTTCCACCGAACGCCCAGCTCAGAAAACGGCCGGGGCGAGGGCGCGAAGCGCGGCGCCCGGGCCCCGCTCAGCCCGCGTGCTTGATCAGGAAGCGGTAGACGCCCGCATTCGCCGTCGATTCGATCAGTTGGTTGCCCGTGGTGCGGCAGAACGCCTCGAAGTCGGCGACCGAACCGGGGTCGGTGGCGAGAACCTCGAGCGTCCCGCCCGCGGGGACGTCCTTGAGCGACTTCTTGGCCCGCAAAATCGGGAGCGGGCAATTGAGTCCCTTTGCATCGAGCGTCTTGTCGGCCACTAGCGTTTCCTCGTCTCACGTTTGGTCGTTCGACATGTCATCATATACGAATAGATTGCGCGGTCATTGTCAACCGTTACGTTGGGGCGGAGATTGCGGGATCGCGGCCGCGCCGTCGCGCGGTTCGGCCGCGTCGTCGTCGAGCGGCTCCTGCTTGCCCATGCGCGCGCATTCGACGAACACGCGCCGGCTGCAACGGCGGCAAATGTCGTAGTCGAGCTTGCGATAGATCGTGCGCAGAGCTTGCGTCTTCGAGTGAAAGATGTTTTCGGGGCCGATTTCGCCGGCGTAGCCGCCGCGCTCGAGCAGTTCGCGCACGCTTTCCTTGACCCTGATGAAGAAGAGCCCGCCGCCGCTGTTGCGCATCCGCCTGGCTTCGATCGCCAGCGCCTCGGCGCCGGCGACGTCGACGAAATTGACCCCCGACATGATGACGGCGATGTGCTTGCAGTCCCGACTGCTCGCCTCGATTTCGCGCAGAGCGTCGCGGAATCTGCTCACGGCGCCGAAGAAGAGCGAGCCGTCGAGGCGAATCAGCCGCAATTGCGGACATTCCGGCAGGCCCGGGCCGGGATCGGTGAACTTCCGGCCGGCGCTGTTGGGGTCGGGGACGCGCGGGCGCAGGCGCGGGTTCGAGGTGCGATACAAGTAGATCAGCAGCGACACGGCGACGCCGACGAGGATGCCCATCTGGATTTGCACGAACAGCGCGGTGAGGACGGTGACGAGCAGCACGCCCACTTCGGTTCGGCTCGTGCGCGCGATGCGCATGATGCTCTTGCGATCGATCAGGCCCCAGCCGACGAGCACCAGCGAGGCGGCCATCGCGGCGTGCGGCAGATAGGCGGCGAGCGACGCGGCGGTGACGAGAAAGACCGCGAGCAGGGCGGCGGCGAACAGCGCCGACATCGGCGTTCGCCCGCCCGCTTCGTAATTGAGCGCGCTGCGGTTGAACGAGCCGGACACCACGTAGCCGGAAAAGAAGCAGCCTATCGCGTTGGCGAGCCCCTGCCCGATGAATTCCTGATTGATGTTGAGGTGCTGCTCAGAACGAATGGCCAGCGCGCGAGAAATCGACACGACTTCGTTCAGCGCCGAAATCGCCACCGCGAGCGCGGTCGGGATGAGGATGCGCCAGGTGTCGGGATCGAAGCTCGGCGCCGACAGCGGCGGTAGATGCGACGGCAGCGCCCCGACCGTGGTGACCGAGCCCGGCCTCCAGAGGTTGAAAGCCGCGGCGACCAGGCCGCCGACGACGATCGCCAGAATCATGAAGGGAACGCGCGGCAGAAAACGCCGCGCCGCGATCCCGCTCGTCAGCGTGGCGACCGCGACCACCGTCGTCGGCCAGGAAAGCTGCGGCAGGTGGGTGAAGGTGTTGACGATGACGTTGAAGAATTCGGCGCTGCGCGGGATCGGCACGCCGAAAAAGTTGCGCGCCTGCGAGACGATGATGAGAACGCCGACCCCGGCGGTGTACCCCACGACGACCGAATGGGAAATGAAATTGACGATCATGCCCAGCTTGAACACGCCGAGCGCCAATTCGAGCAACCCGACCATCATGGCCAGGGTCAGCGCCAACTCGACGTAGCGGGCCGAGCCCGGTTCGGCGAACGCGGAGAGGGAGGCGAACAAGATGAGCGAAGCCGTCGTGCTGGGTCCGGCCACCAGGTGCCAGGACGAACCGAAAAGCGCGGCGATGATGGTCGGGACGATGCCGGCGTAGAGGCCGTATTGCGGCGGCATGCCGGCGATGGTCGCGAAAGCGACGCCCTGCGGCAACACGACGATGGCGCCGGTGAGGCCGGCGAGCAAGTCGGCGCGCATCTCTTCGCCCGATATCGGCCAGGCGAGAAAGGGGAATATTGTCTTGAGGTCGATCCGGCGCCTCGCGCCGTCTGCGCGCGCCGGCCCGATGTCACCCCCCTCTTCGGACGTGGAATAGGTGGACATGCCTTCGGGTCTTTAGTCCCCGAGGAAAGGAAAGGGCTTCTCGAGCGGCGCGCGGCGCTGGCTCCTGCGCGGCGCGCTGAGCCAGTCGGCGAGCGCGCGCAGCAGGTCGGCGAGGCGTCGCCGGAAGGTCGGGTGGAGGTTGGCGGGGGCAAAGGCGGACATCGTCGCTTCCAATTGAGAAAAATCGTTTGTCAATCGGAATTTAGCGGCCGAAACTGACGACGCCCTGCGGATTGGATTAAAAGATTGTCAGGAACGGGGAAATGTAGGTCAGGGACGGCTTGCGGACCGGAGCGGCCGGCAAGTCACCTCCCCGCCAGCGGCGTCGCGATCGTGACCAGCAGTCCCGGCGAGTTGTCGGCGAGCGTCAGCTTGCCGCAATGATGCTTGACGACGGCGTCCACCACGGCGAGGCCGAGGCCGCTGCCGGGTTCCTGGCGCGAAGCCGATAGGCGCACGAATCGTTTGAGCACCTTGCCGCGCTCGGCTTCGGCGATGCCGGGGCCGTTGTCGGCGACGGCGAGGATCCCGAATTCGCCTTCGCGCCGCGCGGTGACGACGACCCGCCCGCCCTCGGTGGCGTAGCGCATCGCATTGTCGACGACGTTGGAGAGCGCCTGGAACAACAGGTGGCGGTCGCCGGAGACGACGATCGAAGCGGCCGCCTCGACGCGAAGCTCGATGCCGCGCTCCTCGGCGAGCGGGGCGAAATAGTCGGCGACGTCGGCGACGAGCACGCCGAGGTCGACGTCGCCGAAGGCGGGCGCCGCGCCGTGCTGGACCCGCGCGATCGTCAGCAGCGCCTCGAAAGTCTCGAGCACGCGGTCGAGCTCGCGCCCCGCTTCGACGAGCTCCTCCTCCTGCGCCGGGGGCGCGGAAATCTGCAAGAGCTCCAGCCGGTTGCGGATCCTGGTGAGCGGCCCCCTCAGGTCGTGGGCGATGTCGTTGGTGACCTGGCGCGTCGCCTCCATCAGCTCTTCGATGCGCGCCAGCGCTTCGTTGAGGTTTCGCGCGAGGTGGTCGAATTCGTCGTTCGACCCGCCGACCGGCATCCGCTCGTTGACGTGGCCGTGCAGCAGGCGGTCGGCGATCGCGTTGAAGCCGGCGAGGCGCCGCGTCACCGCGCGGCTGGTGACCAAGCCGGCGCCGAGCGCAAGCAGCGCGGTCAGCGCCGCGGCGAGGTAGACGCTCTCGCCGATCACGCCGCGCAGGCGGTCTTCCTCGGTGAGGTCGCGGCCCAGGATCAGGCGCGATCCGTCGTCGAGCGCGACGGCGTGGAGTCGCGCCGCGGCGTCGGCGCCCGCGCCGTTCGCCCGCATCTCGACGTGGACATATTCGCCGGCGCGCGGAATCTCGCCCCGCACGAGGGAGAAATTGCCGATCAGGGCCGCCCCGTCCTCGGCGTCGAGCCGATAGAGCCGCGAGCTGCCGCGCTCTTCGGCGATACGCAGCTTCAGCGCCGCGAGCAGTCTGTCGCGGTTCACGAGCAGCCCGTCGCCGCGCAGCCGCTCGCTCTCGGCGGCGAGGCCCGTGTCGACGCGCCGGTCCATGATCGAGACGGTGTTGAAATAGACGAAGGCGAGCAGGCTCCAGCCCGCGACGAGATAAAGGGGCGCCGCGAGGGCGACGAGGCGGAACGTGGTCGCCGATATCAGACGCCTAAGCTTCACGCAGAACATATCCCGCGCCGCGGACCGTGTGCAGCAGCGGCGTCGAATAACCCATTTCGATCTTCTGGCGCAAGCGGCTGATGTGCACGTCGACCGTGTTGGTCTGCGGGTGGAAGTGGTAGTCCCACACCGCTTCGCGCAGCATGGTGCGCGTCACCACATGGCCGGCATGGCGCATCAGATATTCGAGCAGCATGAATTCGCGCGGATGCAGCGCAATCTCCTTGCCGCCGCGCCGCGCCTGGCGGCGCGCGACGTCGAGTTCGAGGTCGCCGACTTTCAGCGGCCCCTCGCTCGCTCCCACCATACGACGGCGGACGATCGCCTCCAGCCGCGCGTGCACTTCGCCGAGCACGTAGGGCTTCGCCAGATAGTCGTCGGCGCCCGCCCTGAGACCGAGGATCCGCTCGTCCACGTGCGACAGCGCCGAGAGGATGAGAATCGGCGTCGGATAGCCTTCACCACGCAGCGCGCGCACGACGTCGAGGCCGTCCGCCTCGGGCAGCATGCGATCGACGATCAGCGCGTCATGGGCGCGCTGGCGCGCGATCTCGAGGCCGGACGACGCGTCGCCGACCGAATCGACGACGATGCCGTACTCCCTGAGGCCGCGCGTCAAGTAGTTGGCGACTTCCTTGTCGTCCTCGATGACCAGAACCCGCACCAGCCGCCGCGCCCTCTTGTTTCCCTTGCTCCTCGCTCGTCGCCGCCGGCAGACTAGATCGCCGCCGGCGCCGCGTCCGCCTGAGTATCGTCCTCGATCGGCTCCTGCCTTCCCAAGCGGCCGCATTCGACGAAGGTGCGGCGATCGCAGGTCCGGCAGATCGAATAGTCCAATCGACGATAGATCGCCCGTATCGCCTCGGTCTTCGACGAGAAGACGTTGCGTTCGCCGATCTCGGCCAGGTAGCGGCCGCGCCGCAAGTACTCCAAGACCTGCGGTTTGGCGCGAATGAGGAACAGGTCGCCGTCGCGTTGCTTGAAACGCCGCGCCGCCGCGACCAGCGCCTCGGCGCCGCCGATGTCGATGAAATTGACCCCGCTCATGATGATCGCGACGAAGCGGCACTGAGGCGTTTCCGCTTCCACCGAACGCATCGCCTCGGTAAACGCGCTGACGGCGCCGAAGAACAGCGAGCCGTCGAGGCGCAGCATGCGGAACTGCGCGCACTCCGGCAGCGCCGGCGAAGCGTCGGTGAACTTCCGCGCGCCGCTCGAGGGGTCGGGCACGCGCGGCCTGAGCTGCGGGTTCGCAGTGCGGTTGAGATAGAGCAACAGCGACAACAGCATGCCGACGAAGATCGCGACCTGGAGGTCGAGGGTCAACGTGGCGACGAAGGTGACCGACATCACCGCGGTCTCTTGGCTGCTCGTACGCATGACCTGCGCGATGTGATGGCGGTCGACGAGGCCCCAGGCGACGAGCATCAGCACCCCGGCCATCGTGGCGTTGGGCAGATAGGCGGCGTAGGGCGCGACGAATATCACCAGCACGAGCAGGAGCGCGCCGGCGAAGATCGCCGCGAGCGGCGTGCGCGCGCCCGATGCGAAGTTGACGCCGCTGCGATTGAACGAGCCGGTCGCGACATAGCCGGAAAAGAACGCGCCGGCGATATTGGAAAGCCCTTGGCCGACGAATTCCTGGCTCGCGTCGAGGTGCTGCCCGGTGCGCACGGCGAGCGCTCGCGAGATCGACAACGCCTCGGTGAGCGCAAACACGGTCACCGCCACCGCCGTCGGCGCCAGCATGCGCCAAACCTCGGGGTCGAAGCTCGGATGCGAAAGCGGCGGCAGGCTGGTCGGCAGGGCGCCGAGCGACGGCACGATGCCGCCGGGCTGGCCGCCGTTGAACGCGAGGGCGGCGACGCTGCCGGCGAGAATCGCCACGATCATGTAGGGCGTGCGCCGAAGATAACGGCGCGACAGCACGCCGGCGATCACCGTGACCGTTGCGACGACGGTTATCGGCAATGAGATATTCGTCGCGTGGGTCGCGACGAAGGCCACCGTCTCGTAGGGGCGCATGCCACGCGGAATCGGCACTCCCAAGTAGTTGCGAAGCTGGCTGATCGCGATGATGATCCCGGCGCCCGCGGTGAAGCCGATCACCACCGAATCCGAGATGAAATTGATGACCGTGCCGAGCTTGAGGAGGCCGAGCGTCAGTTCGACGAGCCCGACCATGACGGTCAACGTCAGCGCGAGTTCGACGTAATGCGCGGAAGCGGGCTCCGCGTGCTCGCTCAGCGCCGAGAAGAGCACGATCGAAGCCGCCGTCGTCGGTCCGGAGACGAGCTGCCAGGACGAGCCGAACACCGCCGCGACAATCGCGGGAATCATGCCCGCGTAGAGCCCGTATTGCGGCGGCATGCCGGCGAGCGTCGCGAACGCGACGCTCTGCGGCAGCACGACGACGGCGCCGGTGAGGCCGGCGATGAAATCGATGCGGGCGGTCGCCCCGTCGACAAGCGGCGCCCATTTCAGGAACGGAAAAAAAACGGAATACCACGCGGTTCGACCTGCGCGGCTGACGCTAGGCGGCATTCGGCCCAATCCTCCTTCGGTCAGCGCGCCGCTCCGCCTCGGCGCCCGGCGATTCCTCTCCCGCGCTCGCGCGCTGCGCGCTCTTCGGGCGCGCTCGCGGAATTCCTGACAATGTTGTCATGATATTCAATTATTAGAATGGGTGCAACTGTCCTCGCCGGCTTTTTTGCCGGCGCGGCGCCGCGATCGAGCGTCCTTCCCCGCCGCTCGCCCGCGTTTCCTCGACGCGCCGAGGGCGCCGTTGCCGAACGCGCCTCGACTGGTCCAATTATTGTTATTGTATTCGCGTATTCAGATTTGTCCGCCCGCGGGCTGCGCTCAGCCGGCGCCCGGCGTCGGCGACGCCGCCGCGCCTTGCGCCCAATCGCACATCGAGCGACCCCATTGCGCCGCCGTCGGGGCGTCGAGATCGAGGATGGTGAAGCGCCCGCCCTCGCGAATGGTCACCCGCAGGAGGCGCATGCCGCTTTCGAAGTCGACCTCGTCGAGGCGAATCACGCGCCCGTAGGGGGCCTGGATCGTATCCCGGTTGCGCTTGGCCGTCTCGCTCACTTGTCGACCCTCTCCGCATTGTAGAAGGCGAGTTCGAGCCGCGCCTCCCATTTGCGCGGCGTATCCGGATATTCCGGCTTGATGTCGAAATACAAATGGATTTCGCCGGCGCGCGCCGCTTCGACCACCAACCGCTCGAGGTCGGCGAACGAGGTCGCCTCCGGATGTCGGATCATGAGTTCGCTGATTTGCACCATGCGCGTTCCCTTCATCGGGCGTCGGGGTCGATGCGATTGTCGTAGCGGATGCGGAAAAGCAGCCGCCCGGCCGTCGCGGCGGAAACGAAGCCGGTTCGATCGTGCAGGACGTTGTTGCAGATCAATCCCTGGCCGGGCCGCATGCGCACGCGCAACACCAACGGGTCGGTCTCGAGGATATCACCGAGCGCCGCGTTGGCTCGCCCGCACCGCTCAGCGACGGCCGCGCGCTCCGACGCGTGCAGGCGCGAGGGGTCGCGAATGTCGACGACGAAATCCTCGGCGCGCGCCGGATAACGCTCCAACTTGGCGTCGCGCCACGCGCGATACGAAGCCTGCTCGTCGAGATCAAACGGGCCGCCGCGCGCCCCCCCATGCGACACTGCGGCGCCCACGCGCGCGATTGCCATCCGACCGCCTCCTCAAGCGCGCCGGACGCGCCCCGCGGGGGCCGTCGCCGGCGCTTAGTCATTTTTCCTATTCACATATTCGTATTTCCTGCTATTATGATAAATAGCTTGAATTGCAAAGCTCGGATTTGCCGTTCCAGCGGCGCATCGGCCAACGGCGGGGGCGTCGGATAAGGCCGCGGACCGGTAATCGTGTCGCGGCAAATTGCCACAGGGAGGCGACGTATGTCGGATCAGGAGACCACGCGCGATCACGGGGGCGTCCAAGCGGCGAGGCATCATCCGACGCCGAAACTGGACGAACTCGAAACGGGGCCGTGGCCGAGCTTCGTCACCGGTCTGAAGCGTCTGCGCGACGCCACCGACAAACCCTACGCGGCGATGATGAACGACCTGCTCGGTCAGCTCGAGCACTCCTATGAGGAACGTCTCGGCTTCTGGAAGGGCGGCACCGTATCGGTGGTCGGCTACGGCGGCGGCGTCATCCCGCGTTTCTCCGAAGTCGCGTCCAAGTTTCCCGCCTCGAAGGAATTCCATACGCTGCGCGTGCAGCCGCCCGCCGGCTTTCACTATACGACCGACCTGCTGCGCAAGCTGTGCGACATCTGGGAGAAGCACGGCTCCGGCCTGATCGCGCTGCACGGCCAGAGCGGCGACATCATGTTCCAGGGCTGCACCTCGGAAAACGTGCAGAAGGCCTTCGACGAGCTCAACGAAGCCGGCTTCGATCTCGGCGGCGCCGGCCCCGCCTTGCGCACCTCGATGAGCTGCGTCGGACACGCGCGCTGCGAAATGTCCTGCTACGACGAAATCAAGGCGCACCGCACGGTCATCAACGAATTCCTCGACGAAATGCATCGCCCGGCGCTGCCCTACAAATTCAAGTTCAAGTTCTCCGGATGCGGCAACGATTGCGTCAACGCGATCCATCGCTCCGACTTCGCGGTGATCGGAACCTGGCGCGACGACATGCGCGTCAACCAGGAAGAGGTGAAGGCCTATGTCGGCCGAGTCGGCCGCAAATTCACGATCGACAGCGTCATCGCGATGTGCCCGACGCGCGCGCTGAGCCTCAACGACGACGATACGCTCGACGTCGACAACAAGTCGTGCGTGCGCTGCATGCATTGCATCAACGTGATGAACAAGGCGCTGTCGCCCGGCGCCGATCGCGGCGCCTCCATCTGCATCGGCGGCAAGCGCTCGCTGAAGATCGGCGACCTCATGGGCACGATGATCATTCCCTTCATCAAGCTCGAAACCGACGAGGACTACCAGAAGCTGGTCGATCTCGGGCGACGTCTGATCGACTTCTTCGCCGAGAACGCGCTCGAGCACGAGCGGCTCGGCGAGTGCATGGACCGCATCGGGCTTCCCGCCTTCCTCGAGGCGCTCGACATTCCTCCCGATCCGAACATGGTCAATCACCCCCGCACCTCGAGTTACGTGCGCACCGACGACTTCACCGTGGAAGCGGAGAAATATTTCGAGCGCAAAGCGCGCGAAGCCGGTCTGGAGGCCGCCGCGGAATGACGCGGCGCGGGTCCGCTTGTGCGCTCCGGCCGGGCGAGCCGCCCCGGCCGCAGCCGATGACAACATTTCTGGGAGGTCTTGATCGATGAGTGCCGCTGTCCAGATGCGCCGTCCCGACGAAACCGGGGTGCCGGATCCGTTTCCGTATATGCATCCCCTGCTGGTCAAGAATTACGGCGCGTGGGCCTGGCACGACCGTCCGCGCCCGGGAGTGCTGCATCACGTCTCCAAGAGCGGCGACGAGGTGTGGACGGTGCGCGCCGGCACGCCGCGCCAGATGGACGTCTTCATCATCCGCAAGCTCTGCGACATCGGCGATCAGTTCGCCGAGGGCCACGTCCGGTTCACCACGCGCAGCAACATCGAGTTCATGGTGAGTTCGAAGGACAAGGTTCAGCCGCTGATCGACGCGCTGACCGCGGCGGGCTTTCCGATCGGCGGCACCGGCAATTCGGTGTCGATGATCTCGCACACCCAGGGCTGGCTGCATTGCGACATTCCCGGCACCGACGCCTCCGGCGTCGTCAAGAGCCTGATGGACATGATGCACCACGAGTTCACCCATGAGGAGATGCCGAGCCGGGTGAAGATCACCACGTCGTGCTGCCAGATCAATTGCGGCGGACAAGGCGACATCTCGATCAACGTGCAGTACACCAAGCCGCCGAAGATCAATCACGATCTGGTCTCGAAAGTGTGCGAACGGCCGGCGGTCGTCGCGCGTTGCCCGGTCGCCGCGATCCGGCCGGCGCTGGTCAACGGCAAACCCTCGCTCGAGGTCGACGAGAAGAAGTGCGTGTGCTGCGGCGCCTGTTACCCGCCCTGCCCGCCGATGCAGATCAACGGCGCAGACTCGACCAGGATCGCGGTGTGGGTCGGCGGCAAGCACTCCAATGCGCGCTCCAAGCCCGCTTTCCACAAGCTGGTCGTCGCCAACTTGCCCAACAACCCGCCGCGCTGGCCCGAGGTCGAGGAGGTCGTGCGAACGATCCTCTACGCCTACAAGGAGCACGGCCGTCCTTACGAGCGGGTGGGCGAATGGATCGAGCGCATCGGCTGGCCGAGGTTCTTCGAACTCACCAAGTTCGCGTTCACCAAGCATCACCTCGACACGTGGACCGGCTCCCGCAAGACCATGAACATGTCGGCGCACGTGCATTTCTGAAGCCTGCCGACCGGGACGCCGGGTCGCGCGAAATCGCGACCCCGCCCATCGGCGCGGCGCAGCGGGTCAATCACAAGGAGGAGCGGGTTTGCGTTTCGGCATTGTCGTCAACGAAGGGCCGTACACGCATCAGGCGTCGGACTCGGCCTATCAGTTCGCCAAGGCGGTGTTGGCTAGGGGGCACGAAATCTTTCGCGTGTTCTTCTACCATGACGGCGTCAACAACGGCACGCGCTTCACCGTGCCGCCGCAGGACGACCGCAACCTGCAGCGCCTGTGGAGCGAATTGGCCGAAGCGCACAAGCTCGACCTCGTCGTCTGCATCGCCGCCGCGCAACGGCGCGGCGTTCTCGACGCCAACGAAGCCAAGCGGCAAGGCAAGGACGGCGACAACATCGCGCCGGGTTTCCGCATCTCCGGCCTCGGCCAATTGATCGAGGCGGGCATTCAATCCGATCGTCTCGTCGTTTTCGGCGATTGAGGAGCATTCGATGTCGGAAGCGACAGCCAAGAAGAAATTTCTCTACATCAACCGCCGAGCCCCTTACGGAACGATCTACGCCCTGGAAGCTCTCGAAGTCGTCCTCATCGGAGCGGCCTTCGAGCAGGACGTCAGCGCCGCCTTCCTCGACGACGGCGTCTACCAGTTGATCGACGGCCAGGACACGACCGGCGTCGGCATGAAGAATTTCTCCAAAGCCTACAAGGCGCTCGGAGACTTCGAGGTCCGCAAGCTCTACGTCGAGCGCGAGTCGCTGGCCGAGCGCGGCCTCACCCTCGAGGACTTGATGCCGCTCACCTACGAGGACGAGGACGAGGATTATGCGGAAAAGCCATCGATCCGCCTCGTCGACCGTTCCGAAATGGCCCGGCTCATTTCCGAGCAAGACGTGATCCTGAGTTTTTGAGGCGCATGCATGTCCACGCTGCACACGATCAACAAGTCGCCGTTCGAACGCTCGTCGCTGACGAGTTGCCTCGGACATCTCGCCGACGGCGACGCCGTGCTCATTTACGAAGACGGGGTGATCGGCGCGCGCAAAGGCTGCGCCTTCGCCGAAGCGCTGCGCGCGAAACAGACTTCGTGCGCGATTTACATCCTCGGGGCCGATCTCGCCGCTCGCGGCATGAAGAGCGAGGACATCGCCGAGGGGATCGGCGTCGTCGACTACGGCGGCTTTGTCGATCTCGTCGCGGGCGCCGCCCGCGTCTGCGCGTGGTTGTGACGGTTTTGGCGGACGTTTTCAAATCAGGAGAACAACAACATGGATGGATACGTGGTCAACGGCGCGGTCGCCGAACATGACGAAGAAGGCTATCTCACCGACATCGGCGTCTGGACCCCCGAACTGGGCAATATGATCGCCAAGGCCGAGGGCATCGAAATGACGGACGCCCATTGGGAGGTGGTCAATTTCCTGCGCGAATACTACGAGGAATATCAGATCGCTCCGGCCGTGCGCATTCTCGTCAAGGAGATGACGAAGAAGTTCGGCAAGGAGAAGGGCGATCAAAAGGCGCTCTACGTGCTCTTTCCCTACGGCCCGGCCAAGCAAGCCTGCAAGATCGCCGGCCTGCCGAAGCCGACCGGCTGCATCTGACCGCGGCGTGAGCCGAGAATCGGCGCGGTCGAGCGGCGCGCAAGGGAGGGTTCGATGCTGACGGCGATCTTCGCGCTGGCGTTCTACGGCGCCGCGCTCGTCCTGATCGGCGGGCTCGGCAACCGGATCTGGCGCTACGCCGCGACGCCGGCGCCGTTGAAGATTCCGACCACCCCCGCCCCGCTCACCCGCGGCGGCGCGGCCTTGCGCGTCGCCGGGGAAGTCGTCCTGTTTCAAAGCCTGTTCAAGTCGAACAAATGGATCTGGGCGTTCGGCTGGGTCTTTCACGTCGCGCTCGCCGTCGTGCTGCTGCGCCACCTGCGCTACTTCGTCGTCCCGGTTCCGAGCCTGGTCGCACTGGTCCAGCCGTTCGGCGTCCTCGCCGGCCTGGCGATGGCGGCCGCGCTTCTCGCGCTGTGGGGACGGCGGCTGATCGTGCCGCGCATCCGTTACATCAGCGGCCCCTCCGACCACCTCATGCTCTTCCTGCTCGTCGCGATCGCCGCCAGCGGCCTGACGATGAAGTTCGTCACGCACACCGACATCGTCGACGTCAAGGCCTTCATCCTCGGGCTGATGTATTTCGATTGGCGACCGCTTCCCGGCGATCCGGCGCTGCTCGTCCACCTGACGCTGGTCATCGCGCTGATGGTGGTCTTCCCGTTCTCGAAGCTGCTGCACGCCCCCGGCGTGTTCTTCAGCCCGAGCCGGAACCAGGCGGACGACAGCCGCGAGCGCCGCTACGCCCCGACCGCCCCGCGGCGTTCCGCCGCGAGCCAAGCCTAGGGAGAGCGACGATGGCAGCGGCGCCCACCGATTATGATCCGAAGGAATGCGTGGTCGGCGACCCTCTCGAGGTTCCGCAACTCGCCCGTGGCGCGATGGCGGGCTCCAAGCCCTACGTCGCCTCGCCCGCGCTTCAAAAGCCGCTCGGCTTTCCCGGCGCCCTCGTCGACGATTGGCACGACAAGGCGATCGCACGGCTCGGCGAACTGGTGAACGGTTCGCGATCGTTGCGCGTCTTTCTCGATTCCTGCGTCAAATGCGGCGCCTGCACCGACAAGTGCCACTATTTTCTCGGCACCGGCGATCCCAAGAACATGCCGGTGGCGCGCCAGAACCTGCTGCGCAAGGTCTATCGGCGCCATTTCACCTGGGCGGGGAAAATCGTGCCCTGGCTGGTCGGCGCGGAGGACCTCACCAAGGACGTGCTCGACGATTGGTTCAGCTATTTCCACCAGTGCTCGCAGTGCCGGCGCTGCTCCGTCTACTGCCCCTACGGCATCGACACCGCCGAAATCTCCATGGCCGCCCGCGACATCATGGACACGATCGGCCTCGGCCAGAAGTACTGCAACGAGATCATCGGCAAGGTCTTCACCGTCGGCAACAACCTCGGCCTGCCGCCGAAGGCGCTGAAGGCGACGCTCGCCGGCCTCGAGGAGGAGATCGAGGAGGACACCGGCCTGCCGGTGCGGCTGCCGCTGGACCAGAAGGGCGCGGACATCCTGTTGGTCACGCCGAGCGCCGACTTCTTCGCCTCGCCGCACATGGAAGGCCTGATCGGCTACGCCAAGGTCTTCCACGAAGCCGGCGCGAATTGGACGCTCAGCTCGATCGCCTCCGAGGCGGCGAACTTCGGCATGTTCGTCGGCTCCTACCCCAACATGCAGAAGGTGTCGCAGCGCATCCGCAAGGCGGCCGAAGAGCTCGGCGTCAAGCGCGTCGTCTTCGGCGAGTGCGGCCACGCCTGGCGCGTCGCCTACAGTTTTCTCAACACGCTGGCCGGCCCGTTCGATTTCCTCGACCCGAACTATCCCTTCCCGCAGCACATCTGCGAATTCACCTACGACCTGATTCAGAAGGGAAAGCTGCGCTTCGACAAATCGAAGAACGACGAGTTCCGCCTGACCTACCACGATTCCTGCAACGTCGCGCGCGCCTCGCGCATGGGCGACAAGCCGGGCGGACAGTTCACCATTCCCCGCGACATCCTGCGCGCTGCCTGCAACCATTTCTTCGACATGGCGCCGGACACGATCCATGAAGCGACGCTGTGCTGCGGCGGCGGCGGCGGGCTCTTGAGCGACGAGCTGATGGACCTGCGCGCCAAAGGGGCGCAGCCGCGCATGCGGGCGCTGCGCGAAGTCGCCGACGAACACGGCGTCACGCACATGGCCGCGATCTGCGCGATCTGCAAGGCGCAATTCTCGAAGGTGTTGCCGATGTTCGGCTTCGATCGGGAAGCGATCGTCAGCGTCCATCAGATGGTGTCGAACGCCATCATTTTGACGGGCTCGACGCAGGCCGAGGAATTCGAAGCCAAACAGAAATCCGCTTTGCAAGAAGCGTGAGGAGAAACGACGATGAACGAGACGGTTCGAAACAAGGCGCACACCTTCCGTCGTTTCAAGAGCGGCGAGTCGCCGTGGGATCAGCAAGACCTGACGAAGAAGATTTTCCAGGGCGACCGCACCCACAAGTGCCCGACCTACGTCCAGCGCACCGCGCCGTGTCAGGCCGCCTGCCCCTCGGGGCACGACATCCGCGGCTGGCTGGCGATCGCGCGCGGCATGGACAAGCCGCCGGTGGCCGGCATGGCCTGGCAGGAATACGCGTTCCAGCGCATGGTCGAGGCCAACCCGTTTCCCATGCTCATGGGCCTCGTCTGCCCGGCGCCGTGCGAGGACGGTTGCAATCGCAACGAGGTCGACGATTTCGTCGGCATCAACTCGGTCGAGCACCACGTCGGCCACTACGCGCTCGAGCACGGATTGGAGCTGCCGGCGGCCGGCGCGCCGACGGGCAAGCGCGTCGCTCTGGTCGGCGGCGGCGTCGCCAGCCTCGCCTGCGCCTACCAATTGCGCCGCAAGGGCCACGCCTGCACGATTTTCGAAATGCGCGCCGAGCTCGGCGGCATGGTGCGCTACGGCATTCCCGGCTATCGCACGCCGCGCGACGTGCTCCACCATGAAATCCAACGCATCCTCGATATGGGCGTCGAGGTGAAAACCGGCGTCAAGGTCGGCGTCGACGTCACGCTCGACGAATTGGCGAGCGATTACGACGCGGTGTTCGTCGGGCTCGGCGCGCAATCGGGGACGCCGCTCACCGTGCCGGGCGCGAAAGAAGCGCCCAACTGCATCAGCGGCATCGCCTTCCTGGAAGCCTTCAACGACGGCCGGCTCAAGGTCGGCGCCGACCGCGTGCTGGTCATCGGCGGCGGCGACACCGCGATGGACGTCGCCGCCGTGGCGCGCCGGATCGGGCACGTCTCGCAGATCCACGAAAAGGACCGCCCCGAGCACGTCGTCCTCGGCCAGACGACCCACGACGTGGCGACGACGGCGCAGCGGCAGGGCGCGGACGTGACCATCGTCTACCGGCGCCCGATCTCGAAAATGCCCGCCTCGAAGGCCGAAATCGAACAGGTCACGCGCGAAGGCGTGAAGATCATGCCGTCGCTCGCGCCAGTCGCGGTGGCGCTCGGCGCGGACGGCCGCGCCAAAGCGCTGCGCGTCGTCGAGACGGATTGGTCGACCGGCAAGATGGTGGTCAAGCAAGGGACCGAACGCGACATCGAATGCGACTTGATCGTCGCCGCGGTCGGCCAGGGCGCCGATTTCGCGGGCATGGAGATGCTCGATAACGGCAAGGGCGCGGCCGCCGCCGACGCCTGGCAGCGCTCGCCCAAGCGACCGGGCGTCTTCGTCGGCGGCGACGTGATTCGCCCGCATCTTCTGACGACGGCGATCGGCCACGCCTGGAACGCGGCCGAGAGCATCGACCGTTATCTCAAGGGCGAAGAGCAGCCGAACCTGCCCAAGGTCAATGCGCATCAATTCAACCTGCTCGAGCGGCTGAAGGAGGCGGGGCTGGAGCCTGCCCCGTACGACCACCGGCAAGCCGTCGGCACCGATCGCGCCGCCTATGCGGTGCACAATTTCGAGGATCGCTCGCGATCGCAGATCGTCAAGGCCGACGAGCTGTTCCTCGGGCACTTCGCATATTCCGCGCGCGCCCGCCGCGTCGAGAAGACGATCGACGCCGGCAACGTCCTGGGAAATTTCGAATCGCGCCTCCAGCCCCTGAGCGACAAGGAGGCGAGGGCCGAGGGCGAGCGCTGCATGAGCTGCGGCATGTGCTTCGAATGCGACAATTGCGTCGTTTACTGCCCGCAGACGGCGGTGGCGCGCACGCCCAAGAAGGAGCGCGCGCTCGGACGCTACGTCGTCACCGATTACGCCAAGTGCGTCGGCTGCCACATCTGCATGGACGTGTGCCCGACCGGCTACATCCAAATGGGCCTGGGGGAGTAGCGACATGCGGCGAGCCGGGCTGCTATCGCTCGCCCTGGCGGCGGCGCTCCTGGGAGCGGCGGCCGGCGCCGCCTGGGCCGCCGACGCGAGCGGCGCGGCCGGGCGAACGCCGGTTCCGCACCCGCCCAAGGGACGGGGCGATCACTGCGTCGCGGACACCGAGTTCATGCGGCGCAACCACATGGCGATGCTGCTTCATCAGCGCGGCGAGACCGTTCATCTGGGCGAGCGCGGCATGAAATACAGCCTGGCGGCCTGCGTCGACTGCCACGCGGCGCCCGGCGCCGACGGCGTCCCCGTCACCTACGCGAATCCCAAGCACTTCTGCCGCTCCTGCCACGACTACGCCGCGGTTTCCATCGACTGCTTCGAGTGCCACGCCTCGCGCCCGGGCGACGCGGACAAGACGACGGCGATCGACGGGCGCGACGCCGACTTCGCCGTGCTGAACGATTACCTCAAGGGGACGAAGCCATGAGCGCCGGCTCCGAACCGACTCGTCTGCTGGCCGATCGCCGCACGCTGCTCAAGTGCGCCGGCGCCGGCTTGGCGACGCTGATCGCGCCGGGCGTCACGCTCACCGCCTTCGGCGCCGAGAAGCGGCCAGCCGGCGAGCCGGCTTCGGCGAAGGTGCGCTGGGGGATGCTCATCGATTCGAGCAAATGCGCCGCCGATTGCGACCGCTGCGTCAGCGCCTGCCGCGACGAAAACGGCTGGGGGAGCACCGGCCACCCCGATTCCGACCCGCAGTGGATCCGCAAGGTCGCGTTGCGCGATCCCAAGTCGGGCCTCGAGCGCTCCTTGCCGGTGATGTGCCAGCATTGCGCCAACCCCGCCTGCGTCGACGTCTGCCCGACCGGCGCCTCCTTCAAGCGCGCCGACGGCATCGTCCTGGTGGACAGGCACATCTGCATCGGCTGCCGCTACTGCATGATGGCTTGCCCTTACAAGGCGCGCTCGTTCGTTCACGAGCCGATCGAGGAGCAGAAGACGGTCGCGCCGCGCGGCAAGGGCACGGTCGAGGGCTGCACGCTGTGCGTCGATCGCGTCGACGCCGGCAAGAAGCCCGCCTGCGTCGAGGCTTGCGCGGCCGAGGCAAGCGGCGCGATGACGTTCGGCGACTTGAACGATCCCGACAGCGATATCGCCAAGGCGATCGCGGCGCTGCCGACGACGCAGATCCGTTCGGACCTCGGGATGGACCCCGGCGTTCGGTATCGCAACCTCTAGAGGACGGTCGATGGCGACCTTGAAATTCCGCACGCTCGACGCGCCCAGTCCCGGGTTCCTCGGCCTCCTGGCGCTGAACGCCGTCGTCGTGGCGCTGGGGCTGGGGTCCGCCCTCTACATGGAGACCAACGGCCACGTCGTCACCGGCATGAACGATCAGATCGTATGGGGCATGCCGCACGTCTTCGCCGTCTTCCTGATCGTCGCCGCCTCGGGGGCGCTCAACGTCGCCTCGATGTCCTCGGTCTTCGGCCGGCTCGCCTACAAGCCCTACGCCCGCCTCTCCGGCGTTCTCGCGATCTCGCTGCTCGCCGGCGGCCTCGCGGTCCTCGTGCTCGACCTCGGCCGCCCGGAGCGACTGATCATCGCGATGACGACGTACAACTTCAAGTCGATCTTCGCCTGGAACATGTATCTCTACACGGGGTTCGTCGCCGTCGTCGCCATCTACCTGTTCTCGATGATGGACCGCCAGGCCTCGAAATCGGCCGGTTTCGTCAAGGTCATGGGCTTGATCGCCTTCGTCTTGCGCCTCGTGCTGACCACCGGCACCGGTTCGATCTTCGGCTTTCTCGTCGCCCGCGAAGCCTACGACGCCGCGCTGGAGGCGCCGCTGTTCATCGCCGCCTCCTTCCTCTACGGGCTCGCCTTCACGGTTCTCGTTCTGGCGGTGACGTCGTCGCAGACGCGCGAAGACCTGGTGAACGAGGAGATGGTCGGCAAGTTCCGCGGCCTCTTCTACATCTTCGCCTTCAGCGTGCTCTATTTCACCATCCTCCTTCATCTGAGCAAGCTCTACGCCAGCGCGCATCAGGGCATCGAGGCGTTCATTTTGCTCGGCGGCGGCGTCTACACCCTGACGTTCTGGGTCGGCCAGATCGCCATCGGCACGCTGGCGCCCATCGCACTGCTCTACTTCGGCGGCGAAGGCGCGGCGGGGCGCAGATCCCTGACGATCGCCTCGGTGTTGTTCATCGTCGGCGGCCTGGCGCAGATGTTCGTCGTCATCGTCGGGGGCGAGGCGTATCCGCTCGATCTCTTCCCGGGCATCGCGGTCTCGAGTTCGTTCTACGATGGCGTCGTCACCGTCTACCACCCCTCCCTGCCCGAGATTCTGCTCGGCCTGAGCGGCATTTCCCTGTCGATGCTGGTCGTCGCGCTGGCGCTGCGGCTGCTGCCGTTCCTGCCGCGCGCGCAAGCTCAGTGAGGGCGCCAGAGCGCATGCGCCGGCTGTTCATATCCGCGACCCACAAGTCTTCGGGCAAAACGACGATCTCGCTCGGCCTGGCGGCGGCGCTGGCGGCGCGCGGCCTCGCCGTTCAGGCGTTCAAGAAGGGGCCCGACTACATCGACCCGATGTGGCTGGCGCGCGCCAGCGGCCGCCCGTGCTACAATCTCGATTTCAACACGCAGAGCGAGAGCGAGATTCTCGCGACCTTCAACCGCGCCGCGCGAGGCGCCGACATCGCCTTGATCGAAGGCAACAAAGGCCTGCACGACGGGCTCGATCCCGGGGGGAGCGATTCGAGCGCCGCGCTCGCCGCCCTGCTCGAGGCGCCCGTCGCGCTGGTCGTCGACACCGAAGGGATGACGCGGGGGATCGCGCCGTTGGTTCTCGGCTATGCCGCGTTCGACCCGCGCGTCCAAATCCGCGGCGTGATCCTCAACAAGGTCGGCCTCGCGCGGCAGGAGGGCAAGCTTCGTCAGGCGCTGGAGCGCTACACCGACGTCCGCGTTCTCGGCGCGATCGGCCGCGACGAGGGCTTGCGGGTCGAGGAGCGCCACCTCGGGCTGACGACGCCGGGCGAAATCGACGATTGGTCGCGCTGCATCGCGCGCACCCGCGACGTCGTCGCGCGCGGCATCGACATCGATTCGCTGATCGCTCTCGCGGGCGCCGCGGATCGCCGGATCGGACCCGCGCCGATCGAGCCCTCCCTCGCCGCGGATTTACGCATCGCGGTGGCGCGCGACGCCGCTTTCGGATTCTATTACCAGGACGATTTCGAGGCGTTGCGGCGCGCCGGCGCCAGCCTCGTCTTCTTCGACGCCTTGCGCGATCAAAAGCTGCCCGACGCCGACGCCCTCTTCATCGGCGGCGGCTTCCCCGAAACCCAGGCCGCGGCGCTCGCCGCCAACGCGCCGTTGCGCGCCGAGATCAGGTGCGCGATCGCCGGCGGCCTGCCGACCTACGCCGAATGCGGCGGGCTGATGTACCTGACCCGCTCGATCGCTTGGCGAGGCCGGAGTTACGAAATGGTCGGCGTGGTTCCCGCCGACACCGTGGTCGGCGATCGGCCGCAAGGTCGAGGCCTGGTCCTGCTCGAGGAGACGCAGGACGCGCCTTGGCCGCGTCGGGCCGAACAAAACGCCATTCCGGCGCACGAATTCCATTACGCCGCGCTCACCAACATCGACCCGGCCTGCCGTTTCGCCTATCGCATGCGGCGTGGGTACGGCGTCGACGGCGGCCGCGACGGCGTCGTGATCGGCAATTTGCTGGCGAGCTTCAGCCATTTGCGCGATACCTCCCGGCATCACTGGGCGCGGCGCTTCGTCGCCTTCGTGCGCCAGACGCGCGAGCGCCGCGACGCGAAGCCGACGGCGGAGCGCCTCGTCGTCGACCCCGGCCTGCGGGCCGCAAAGCCGCGCGCCGGCGCGCGTTCGCGGCTGAGGTCGGCGGGGTGAACGCGAAGAGCCTCGAGAGCTCGCAGGCCGGGATCAGGGAACCGATGGAGACTCTTCCAGTCTTTCTGCGCGTCAGGGGCAAGCGGGCGGCCGTCGTCGGCGGCGGCTCCGCGGCGGCGCGAAGAACCGAAACGCTCGGGCGCGCCGGCGCGCTGGTCACCGTGTTCGCGGCGCGGCTCGACCATGAGTTCGACGCCTTGCGCGACAAGGCGAAGTTCGAGCGCGTCGCGCGCGAACCGACGCGCGCCGATGTCGACGGGTTCGTCGTGTGCTACGTCGCGACCGGCGAGGAGGCCGCCGACGAGCGCGCCGCCGCGACGATACGCGGCGCGCGCGCGCTGATCAACGTCGCCGACCGCCCGGACCTGTGCGACTTCATCGCGCCGTCCCTCGTCGACCGCGCCCCGCTCGTCATCGCCATTTCCACCAGCGGCGCGTCGCCGATGCTCGGCCGCATGCTCAAGGCGCGCCTGGAGAGCGCGATCCCCGCCGCCTACGGACGGCTGGCGGCCTTCATGGGCAGGTCGCGCGCGCGCCTCGGCGCGAGCCTGCCCGAGGCGCGGGCGCGCCGCCGATTCTGGGAGCGCGTCCTCGAAGGCCCGATCGCCGAAATGGTTCTGGCGAACAACGAGCCGGCGGCCGAGGCGGCTCTCGCGCGCGAGATCGAGCGCGAAGCCGGCGGCGGCGAGGCCGCGCCGAGCGGCGAGGTCTATCTCGTCGGCGCCGGGCCGGGCGATCCGGACCTCCTCACCTTCCGCGCGCTGCGCCTGATGCAGAAGGCCGACGTCGTGCTCTACGACCGCCTGGTCGACCAGAAAATCGTCGATCTGGTGCGCCGCGAGGCGGAGCGCATCTATGTCGGCAAGCGCCGCAACGATCACACCCTGCCGCAGGAGGAGATCGGCGAATTGCTGGTGCGCCTCGCGAGCCAAGGCAAACGCGTGCTGCGGCTGAAGGGCGGCGACCCCTTCATTTTCGGGCGCGGCGGCGAAGAGATCGAGACGCTGGCCGACCACGGGATCCCATTCCAGGTCTGCCCGGGGATAACCGCGGCGGCGGCGTGCTCCGCCTATTCCGGCATTCCCTTGACCCATCGCGATCATGCGCAGGCCTGCGTCTTCGTCACCGGCCACGGCAAGAATGGGCCGATCGACCTCGATTGGAGCGCGCTCATCCGCCCCAACCAGACCGTCGCGATCTACATGGGGCTGGGCCATCTCGACGAACTCGCCAAAGCGTTCGTCGCGCACGGCGCCGATCCCGATCTTCCCGCCGCGGTCATCGACAACGGCGCGCGCGCCAATCAGCGCGTCGTCACCGGCACGCTGCGCACGATCGCGGCAGAAGCGCGCGCCGCGGCGCTGCGCGGCCCGACCATCATCATCTTGGGCACGGTCGTCGCGTTGCGCGACAAGCTGAACTGGTACGCGTCTGACGGGGGCGCAGGCTAAGAAACGGAGGGACGCCATGGCGTATGAATTCGAGGGGAAATCGATCGAAACCACCGCGACGGGCTATCTCGTCAATGCCGACGAGTGGAGCAAGGCGCTCGCCGAGCACATCGCCGGGCTCGACGGCGTCACCCTCACCGAGCGGCATTGGGACGTGATCGACTATCTGCGCGACGAGTATTTCAACGACAATCAGAACACGCCCAACACGCGCGCCATCCTCAAGGCGATGAGCGAACGCTGGAACGCGAGGGTCGACCAGAGGATGCTTTACGAGCTCTTTCCGCTCGACCCGTCCAAGCAAGGCGGGCGTATCGCCGGCTTGCCGGAGAGCAAGCGCAAGGCCGGGTATTGAGGCGCGGCGCCTTCGACCTCGCGCAGTCGGGAAAGTCAGATGCCGGCCGCGTCGATGCCGCAAGCGTCGCCGTCCGGCGCGCAGTAGAGGCCGTAAAGCGTCGTCAGGATCGCCGTGACCTCGCGCCCGGCGAGCCGGTAGTAGATGGTCTGCGCCGAGCGACGGATCTGCACGAGCTTCATGCGACGCAAGACGGCCAGGTGCTGCGACAGCGCGGACTGGCTGAGGCCGATGATGCGTTGCAGATCGCCCACCGACTTCTCGCCGTGAATGAGGTTGCACAAGACGAGCAAGCGCCACTTGCTGCCCATCGAGCGCAGCATCGCCGCCGCCTGGTCCGCGTGGACTTCGAGTTCGCTCGGTTCGATTTCGGTTCGGTCGAGCATCAACACGCCCGCCCCGCCGCGCCGCTCGCCGCATTCGCGGCACGCGCGCGACCGCTTCCTCGGCGCCACGTATCCTCAAGCGAGGTTCGATCGAACACGACAGGCAGGCCCTCTGCGATAAAGGCGGTAAGTCTAAGCGGAACGATCGGAAGGAGCAACAATCTCGTGGAATCTCGTGGAATCTCGTGGATCGAACGAAACCCCCACACTTTCGCACTTGTGCATATGAAGAAAGTCTAATAACAGTGAAAAAAAGCAAACGGGCGGAAACGCAAGCTAGGGAACTGCGGCCATGAGCCAAGCCGGCGCGGCGCAGGCGGCAAACGCCAAGTCGATGACGATCATCGTGACGAAGGGGTCGCTGGATTGGGCCTATCCGCCCTTCATCCTCGCCACGACCGCGGCGGCGATGGGCGTCGACGTCACCATGTTCTTCACTTTTTACGGCTTGCCGCTGCTGCTCAAGAAGCTCGACTTGCAGGTGACGCCGCTCGGCAACGCGGCGATGAAGATGCCGATGATGGGCATGCACATGACGATGCCGAACATCGTCGGCATGATCCCCGGCGTCGACGCGGCGGCGAGCATGATGATGAAGAACCTGATCAAGAAGAAGGGCGTCGCCTCGATCGAGGAGCTTCGCGAGGCGGCGGTCGAGTCCGACGTCCATCTGATCGGCTGCCAGATGACGATGGACCTGTTCGAATACGACGTGAAGGACATGATCCCGGGAATCACGATCGGCGGCGCCGCCACATATATGGAGCAGGCGCTGAAATCGGACGTGAACCTCTTCATTTGAACGGCGCCCGAATCGGGCGCGAATCGACGCGGTTCTCGCCCACGGGTCCGGCGTCGCGAGCGAAGTGTGACAATTTCGCATCGCTCGACCAAAGTCGCGTGACGGTTTCTTTGGCGGCTTGCCGAGACTGACATGCGTATGTGATGATAAGAAAATTAGAGCGATTCAGGGGATCGCGCCGTCGGGGCGGCGGCACGGCGAAGTTCGAACGAAAGTCGGCGCTGCGCCGATACTTGCGGACGTGTTTCGGGCGTCGCGAGAAACTGGGGGACACCATGGCGGTTTCGACGAGAAGCGTGCTGCTGGCCGCGGCGAGCGCGGTCGCGCTGGCGGCGCTGAGCGTGGGCGTGGCGCACGCCACCGACGGCTATCTCTTGGAAGGCGTCAGCCCGGCGGACAAGGCGACGGGCGGCGCCGGCGTCGCCGAAGGGCGCGACGCGCTGACGCTCGGCAACAACCCGGCCGGCCTGATGGACGTCGGCCAGCAGTTCAACCTCGATCTGACGCTGTTCTCGCCCTCGCGCGGTTACGACGCGACGACCACGTCGTCGCCGCCGAGTTTTGGGGCCGTCGCGCCGGGATCGCACGACAGCTCCTATGATCTCTTCGGCATGCCGGCGATGGCGTATTCGCGGCCGATCGACGCCGACTCGTCGTGGGGCGTCGCGATGTACGGCGCCGGCGGCATGAACACCGATTACAAGTTCACCTTCCCCTGCCCCGGCCCATTCTGCGGCGGCAAGACGGGCGTCAATCTCGAACAGGCGTTCCTCGCCGTCGGCTACGCCCACCGGTTCGGCTCGATCTCGGTCGGCGTCGCGCCAATCCTCGCCGTCCAGATGTTCAAGGCATATGGGCTGAGCCCGTTCGAAATCTACTCGTCGAGCCCAAACAATTTCACCGACAGAGGCGTCGACACCTCGGTCGGCGGCGGCCTGCGGGCGGGCGCCGAATGGCACGCAACGGATACGTTGCGGCTCGGCGTTTCGGGGACCACGCCGATGTGGATGAGCGACTTCACCAAGTACTCCGGCCTGTTCGCCGGCGGCGGCAGCTTCAACATTCCCGCGACGATCGCGGCGGGCCTGGCCTACGACGTCGCGCCGACGATTACTCTGCTGGCCGACTACAAGCATATCTTCTACAGTGGCGTCGCCTCGGTCGCCAATTCGTCGTTGGCGCAGACGATGTTCGGCGCCTCGAATGGGCCGGGCTTCGGCTGGCATGACGTCGACGTGATCTCGCTCGGCGTCGAGTGGCGCACGACCAAGAATCTGACCCTGCGCGCCGGTTATTCGTACAACACCGATCCGATCCAGCCGGCCGACGTGCTGTTGAACGTTCTCGTGCCCGGAGTCATCACCAACCATATTTCGGCGGGCGCGAGTTATGCGGTGAACAAGAACTATTCGATCGACTTCGCCGCCGTCTATGCACCGGAGAACAGCGTCAGCGGTGTTGGAGCGGGACCGTATGGCACGTCGAACGTCAATATCCACCTTTCCGAGTTCGAGGCGACGCTCGGCTGGACTTACAAGTTCGACTCGATGGCCTCGGCCGCGCCGGTCACCGCGCGGTACTGAAGAAGCGGCGCGCGCCGCCGGCGAAGGCCGGCGGGTCGGCCCGCATCAAGAAACGAAAACGCCGCGCCCGAAAGCGCGGCGTTTTCATTTTTCGGCGGCGAGTCGCGCCGCTAGAGCGTGACGCGAATTGACGGGATCGCCCGCCGTGTCTTTCCCGCGAAAGCGGGAATCCAGACTTGGCGGCCGATGCGCCCTTCCCCCGCTGGATTCCCGCTTTCGCGCCAGGGGATGCACGCATCTCCGCGGCAGCGCGGAAACTCGCCCAGCCCCTCACCCTGCCTCTCCCCGCAAGCGGGGAGAGGGGAAGAACGGCGCCGCGCGCTCCTCCCCCGCTAGCGGGGAGAGGCAGGGTGAGGGGCCCGGGTGATTGGCCGCGGGCTTCGCCCAGATGTGCGCATACCCTAGCGCGAATGCGGGAATGACACAGGAGCGAACCTCGCCGGTTTCGTCTCAAAGCAACGCGCTCTTAAGTCTTCATTTCGTTGATTTCTCGCGCGCCTTAAACAGCGCGTTCATCAGGGTGATGGCGAACTGATAGGCCTGCTGCGTCGACTGCTGCCGCATCAGGGTCCACAGCCCGCCGATCCCGCCTTGCGGCCGCGGCGTCGTCTCCATGTCCTTGACGGCCACATCGACCGCGGTCATGAAATCGGGCACCAGGCCGGACTTTTCGGCGCGATCGGCGAGCGCCAGCCACCGGTCGATGAACCCGTTGCGCGTCACGCGATCGAGGATCGACACCGCGTCCGCCGCGAGCCCGGCGAGCCGGGTCACCATCTCGTCGTTGAGGGCGTCCTGCGCGCTGCCGACCATGCGCGCCAGCGCGACGATGCGATCGAGGTCGCCGTTGTCGACGAGCGCGGTGATCGCCGGCAAGGCGCGACCGACGCCGCTGCGATTGACGCGGTCGAGCAGCTCGAGCCCGTCCGTCGCCAGCCCGGCGAGCCGGGTCACCATTTCGTCGTTCAGCGCGTCCTGCGCGCTGCCGACGACGCGCGCCAGCGCGACGATCCGGTCGAGATCGCCGTTCTCCACCAGGGCGGAGATCGCCGGCAAGGCGCGGCCGACGTGGCTCGAGTTGACGCGGTCGAGCAGTTCGAGCCCGCCGGTCGCCAGCCCCGCGAGCCGCCCGACCATTTCGTCGTTCATCGCGTCCTGCGCGCCGCCGACGACGCGCGCCAGCGCGACGACTCGATCGAGGTCGCCGTTCTCCACCAGCTTGGCGATCGCCGGCAGGGCTTTGCCGATGCCGCTCGAGTTGACGCGGTCGAGCAGTTCGAGCCCGCTCGTCGCCATCCCGGCGAGCCGCCCGACCATTTCGTCGTTCATCGCGTCCTGAGCGCCGCCGACGACGCGCGCCAGAGCGACGATCCGATCGAGATCGCCGTTCTCCACCAGTTTGGCGAACGCCGGCAGGGCGCGGCCGACGCCGCTGCGGTTGACGCGGTCGAGCAGATCGAGCCCGTCCGAGGCGAGGCCGGCGACCCGGCCGACCATTTCGTCGTTCATGGCGTCCTCGGCGCCGCCGACGACGCGCGCCAGAGCGACGATCCGGTCGAGATCGCCGTTCTCCACCAAGGCGGCGAGCGCGCTTTCGAGCGGCGGAGGCGCCTGCTGGGTCTGCTCCATGATGGGAACCTCCGTCACAGGATTCCGCGGGCCGACGCCCAGTACAGCTTGTTATACGCCATCTTGAAGCCGTGTACCGCGCCGTTCGGCGCCTTGGGCTGCGGCGGATCCTGGTAATTGAACATCGCGTAGGTGGCGCGGTCCTTGCCCGCCTCGATGAAGCAGAACACCTTGCCGTCGTATGAGCGCACCGGGCGCCCGATCTTGATGACCGCCGCGATGTTCTCGGCCGCCGCGTCGGCCTCGAAATGCGCCGTCGACCCCGCCTTGCTGATCGGGATGTTGGTGGTGTCGCCGAGCACGAGGACGTTCTTGCCGAATTCGCCTTCCATGTGAAGCGAGTGGCGATTGGTCGGGATCCAGCCGTTCTGCCCGAGCCCGTTCTTCTCGATCACTTCCATGCCCTTGTGCGGCGGCACGGCGACCAGAAGGTCATAAGGGAGGTCCGACCCTTCCTCGCTGCGCACCTTGGCGTTCTTGCCGTCGACTTCCTTCAGGTTGAAGAGGGTCTCGGTCTTGATGCCCAGCCGCGCGAATTCGCCGGCCGCCCATTTGCCGACGTTCTCCAGGCTGTGCAGACGGCCGATCGGATAGGTGTAATAGAACTCGGTCTTGGCCAGCAGTCCGCGATCGGCGATGAAGTCGTGCATCGTCAAGGTGATCTCGAGCGGGATCATCGGGCACTTGTGCGGCAGCCCGACAGTGATGAGAATCCGCCCGCCCTTGAACGCGCTGAGCTTTTCGAAGAAGTCGAGCGAGTTGGCCTCGGTGTAGCAATTGACGGAATTCTCCGCCAGGCCGGGGATCAGCTCCGGCATCGCGCGCGAACCGGTGGCGATGACGAGCACGTCGTATTCGTGCGTCCTGCCGCCCTTGGTGACGACGTGATTCTCCTTGAGGTTGAAGGTTTCGACCGGATCGACGTGCAGCGTGATGGAGGGCTCCAGCAGGCTCGCCTGTTCGCGATAGAGCTCGTCGGGGGTCATGCGCCCGAGCGAGACGTAGAGAAGCCCCGGTTGGTACATGTGCTTGTCCGAAGCCGAGAGCATCGTAATCGACGCCTTGCCCGATTTCAGCTCGCTGTGGATTCTACGTGCGAGATTGTTGGCGAAAATCGTGCCGCCCATACCGCCGCCGACGACGAGAACTCTCATGACCGCTCCTCCCGATTTTTCAGGTTTTCTAAAAATAAACTTGACGTGCGCCTATTTCATCTTGCGCACTTGGATGTGCCAAACCTCGCCGTCCTGATGGGTGCCGAGCATCTTGTGGCCGACCTTGTTGATCCACTCCGGAACGTCGTTCGCCGATCCCTTGTCGGACGACAAAAGCTCGACGGTCTCGCCGACCTTCGACATCTTCATTGCTGCAATGAGCTCCATCAGCGGCCCTGGACAAAAGCTGCCCCGAGCGTCGACGATTCTGTCCGCACTCATGCGAAGATTCCCTCTCTAGTTGATTCAGAAAACGACAAGTTGCCCAGCCTCGGCTTCGCTGAGGAATTTGGTGAGACCCATGGCGCCGGCGATATCCCCGGGCAGTTGGTCTTGGCGCACCCCCGAAACATCCATCGCCATCGAGCAGGCGTAGATTTTGGCGTCGCCGAGTTCGACCGCCTGTTGAAAAATATGCTTGAAGGGAGACAGATTCTTGCTTTCCATGAGCTCGCCGAACGGCCCTTCGACCGGCGCCGCCGGCGCGCCCTCGACGAACAGGGAGAATGCGTTCATCGACAGGAAGACCGTGACCGGACGGCCGCACACGGCCGCCACGGACGCGGTCATCGCCGCGAACTGCAGCTTCTCCCGAGTCCCACTCAGGCAAACGATAAACAAGCCCTGCATTTCTCCTCCCCGATATATGGCGGCGTAGCTCCGCGGCTCGCGCGCTCACCGAGCGCATGTTCATCGCAGATGAGGAGAACGTCAATTAGATAATTGTGATATACAGGCCGAAGCCACGTCGGCCGCATAGCTACGTAACTAGCTTGTTTTATAACCGGACTCCGCTCGAGCGCCGTGCAAACGACCGTGCGAGGCGCCGGCGGGGACGACGCAGCGGAAAGCGCCGCAAACCGCCGGACCTGTAAAGGCCGACGCGGACTGCGTTCTTCGTCGCGACGGCGCGATGCGCGATAACGGCGCCGTGCGCCTGGCGCCGTCGGCGCCGGTTCGACCGGACGAACCGCGACACTTCGCCGCAGGCCGTGGCCTCCCCGCGTCAAAGGGCGCCCAGGACCCGCCCCAGCCTTTCCGCGACCTCGCGGGCGAGTTCCGCCAGGGCCGGATTGCCGACCCGCTCCATCGCCGCGCGCGGGTCGATCGCGGCGACCTCCGTCTTCCCCGCTCCGGCCTGCTGGACGATCACGTTGCAGGGAAGCATCACGCCGATCTTGTCTTCCGCGGTCAGAGCCTTGTGGGCGAGCGGCGGGTTGCACGCGCCGAGGATGCGGTACTTGCGGAAATCGACGCCCAGCTTCTGCTTCATCGTGGCGGAGACGTCGATGTCGGTCAGAACGCCGAAGCCCTCTTGTTTGAGCGCCTCGACGACCTTGGCGACGGTTTCCTCAAAACCCGCTTCGACGACCCGCGCGATATAGTAATTCATTCGAACGCTCCTCTTTCATTGTCACGGCCAAAGCCCGACCCAATCGATCGTCACGTCTCGCCTCGCAAATTGGCCCGTCGTTTCCCGCCGCAGTCCGGCGCGCAATAAAGTTCGTAGAGAAGCGCGATCAGCCTCGTCACGCGATCGCTCGCCAGCGAATAGTAGATCGTCTGCGACTCCCGGCGCGTCGTCACGATGCCGTCCGCGCGCAATCGCGCCAGGTGTTGCGACAGCGCCGACTGGCTCAAGCCGATCGCGCCGCGAAGCGCCGAAACCGATTTCTCGCCGCCGAGTAGCTCGCACAGGATCACCAGCCGGCGCTTGTTGGCGACCGTCTTGAGCAACGTCTCCGCTGCGCCCGCCTGCAATTCAAGCGCTGCTAAATTCATACTTGCTAAATTAGCTGCTGCTCATATATGTGTCAAGCTTCCAATCAGGGACCATGCGATGCGCCGTCTGTACTTCCTCGCCGCGGTGGCCTTGTGGCCGCCGCAAGCCGGCGCCGCCGCGGAGCGTTTCGTCGTCCAAGCCGCCGAGATCCAGGATCAAAAGGCGGTCGTCGCCACGGTCGAGCCGGTCCATCAGCTCGTGGCGCGCGCGCGCATCGGCGGCACGATCGTTGCGTTGAAGGCGAAGGAGGGCGACAGCGCGGTCGCGGGAGAAGAGTTGGCGACGGTCGCCGACCCGAAGCTGCTGATTCAGATGCAGGCGCTCGATTCGCGCATCGAGTCCCAGGCCTCGCAGGCCGACAAGGCCAAGACCGATCTCGATCGCGTCGAGGAATTGCAGCGCCGCAGCGTCAGCACGCAAGTTCAGGTCGACGCGGCCCGCACCGCGTTCGACGTCTCCCAGCGCACGCTCGAGGCGATGCGCAGCGACCGCGGCGTCGTCGCCCAGCAAATGAGCGAAGGCGCCGTTCTCGCGCCGGCCGCGGGGCGCGTCCTTGCCGTTCCCGTCTCGGAAGGGCGCGTCGTGATGCCGGGCGAAACGATCGCCACGCTCGCCGAAGACCGCTACATCCTGCGCCTGCAATTGCCCGAACGGCACGCCCAGTTCATGCGCGCCGGCGACAAGGTCCTCATCGGATCGCGCGGCCTCGCCGAAGGCCCCGACGAGAAGCGGCGCGAGGGCCAGGTGCGCATCGTCTATCCCGAAATCCAGGGCGGGCGCGTGATCGCCGACGTCGACGTCGAAGGGCTCGGCGACTACTTCGTCGGCGAGCGCACGCGCGTCTACGTCAATACGGGGGCGCGCCGCGCCATCGTCGTGCCGCGCACGTATGTCTTTCGCCGCGCCGGCGTCAATTACGTGAAGACCGCGGACGGCGCCGAAGTGGTGGTGCAGCCCGGCGCCGAGCGCGACGACGGCGTCGAAATCCTCGCCGGCCTCGCGGACGGCGACGTGTTGGTGGCGCCGTGAAGCTCGGCCTTTCCGGGGCGCTGACCCGCGCCTTCATCAAGTCGCCGCTGACGCCGCTTCTTCTCTTGGCGGCGCTGGCGGCGGGCGCGATCGCGCTCGTCTCGCTGCCGCGCGAGGAAGAGCCGCAGATCAGCGTGCCGATGGTCGACATCATGGTCACGACCAACGGCTACAAGGCCGCCGACGCGGTGGAGCTGGTCACGCGCCCGCTCGAGGACATCGTCAAGGGCATCGACGGCGTCGAGCACGTCTATTCGCAGACGCAGGACGACAGCGTTCTCGTCACGGCGCGCTTCCTCGTCGGCGCCGACCAGGACACAGCGATTCTGCGCGTCCACGAGAAGATCCGCGCCAACATCATAAACCTGCCCAAGGGCATCCCGGAGCCGGTGATCATCGGCCGCGGCATCAACGACGTCGCGATCGTCGACCTCACGCTTTCGGCCGACCCCGCGCACGCCGGCCGGTGGAGCGACAACGGCCTCTTCCAGGTCGGCGCGGAGCTGCAGCACGAACTCCTCAAGGTCGACAACGTCGGCGGCGCCACTATCGTCGGCGGGAGCCCGAACCAGATCAGGGTCGAACCCGATCCGGAGCGCCTCGCGCTCTATGGAATCACGCTGAGCCAGCTCATCGACAAGCTGACCAACGCCAACCGGTCGTTTGTGGTCGGCGCGTTGCGCGAGAACGGCCGCTCCCTGCCCGTCGTGGCGGGCCAGACGCTGCAAGGCGTACCGGACATCGGCCTCTTGTTGCTGACTTCGCGCGACGGTCGCCCGGTCTACGTCAAGGATGTCGCCAGCGTCGTCGGCGGCGCGGCCGAACCCGAACATCGCGCCTGGACGATGACGCGACTCGCGGGCGGCGATTTGCAGCGCCGGCCCGCGCTCACCATCGCCATCGCCAAGCGCAAGGGCGCCAACGCCGTCTCGGTCGCCGACGACGTGCTGCGCCGTCTGGAGATCGTCAAGGGGCGGATCGTGCCCCCCGGGATCGACGTCGCGGTGACGCGCAACTACGGCGCGACCGCGACCGAAAAGGCCAACGAGCTGTTGTTCCACCTCGGCCTGGCGACCCTATCGATCGTCGTGCTCATCACCTTCGCCATCGGCTGGCGCGAAGGCGTGGTGGTTCTCATCATCATTCCCACCACGATCCTGCTGACGCTGTTCGCGTCCTGGCTGATGGGATACACCATCAACCGGGTCAGCCTGTTCGCGCTGATCTTCTCGATCGGCATTCTCGTCGACGACGCGATCGTCGTGGTCGAGAACATCGCCAGGCATTGGTCGAAGCGCGCGGGACGCGGCCTCGTCGAGACCGCGGTCGAGGCCGTCGCCGAAGTCGGCAACCCGACGATCATCGCGACGCTGACGATCGTCGCCGCGCTGCTGCCGATGATGTTCGTGAGCGGCCTGATGGGCCCCTACATGAGCCCCATTCCGGCCAACGCCTCCATCGCCATGCTGTTTTCCTTCGTCGTCGCGGTGACGGTGACGCCTTGGCTGCTGCTGCGCTTGGCGGGTCGGCGCCACGCTCGGGGCCCCGAAGGCGCCGATCATTCCCACGACATCGGCGCGCTGGGCCGGCTCTACACGGCTTTGGCGCGCCCGCTGCTGCAAGGGCGCCGGCGCTCGCAAATCTTCCTCGTGACGGTCGGGCTGGCGACGGCGGCGGTTTGTCTGCTGTTCGCGACCAAGGACGTGCGCGTCAAGCTGCTGCCCTTCGACAACAAGTCGGAGATCCAGGTCGTCCTCGATCTGCCGCAGGGCACGAGCCTCGAGGAAACCGACCGCACGCTGATGGCGGCGGCCGAGCGGCTGAAGGACCTTCCCGAGCTGACCTCGATCCAGGCCTACGCCGGCACGGCGGCGCCGTTCAATTTCAACGGTCTGGTGCGCCACTATTATTTGCGCGACGAGCCGCAGCAGGGCGACCTCGCGGTCAATCTCGTCGACAAGGCGAAGCGCTCGCGCGCCAGCCACGCCATCGCGCTCGACATCCGCCAGCGCCTCGCCGACCTGCCGCTTCCCCAGGGGTCGGCGCTCGAGGTGGTGGAGGTTCCTCCCGGCCCGCCGGTGCTCGCCACCGTGCTCGCGGAAGTTTACGGCCCCGACCCGGCAAGCCGGCGCGACCTCGCCGCCAAGGTGCGCAAGGCGTTCGAGGCGGTCGACTTCGTGGTCGACGTCGACGACACGTTCCCCAAGCCCGCCGAAAGGTTGCGCATCTCGATCGACCAGGAGGCGCTGGAATTCCACGGCGTCGACGAGCAAGCGGTCTACGACACCATCGGCGCGCTGCTCGGCGGGACGCCGATCGGCTTTTCGCAACGCGGCGGCGGCCTCAAGCCGATCGACATCTCCGTCGCGCTGCCGCGCTCCGACCGCACGCTCGACGAGCGCTTGCTGTCGACGCCGCTGCCGGCGGGCGGCACGTTGCGCCAGGGCGCCAACGTGGAGCTCGGCGACGTGGTCAAGCTGACGCGGGAGCCCGGCTCCTATCCGATCTACCGCCACAACGGCCGCTTCGCGGAAATGGTGAGCGCGGAGGTCGCCGGGCGCTTCGAGGCGCCGATCTACGCCATGCTCGCGATCGAGGACAAGATCGCCCATATGGACTGGGGCGCCGACGGCCCGCCTGTGATCAAGTATCACGGCCAGCCGGAGAACGACGCGGCGCGCACCCTGCTGTGGGACGGCGAATGGGAGGTCACCTACGTCACCTTTCGCGACATGGGCGCGGCTTTCATGATCGCCATCCTCGGCATCTATCTTCTCGTCGTCGGCCAGTTCGGCTCGTTCAAACTGCCGCTGGTCATCCTGACGCCCGTGCCGCTGACGCTGATCGGCATCATGCTCGGTCATTGGATGCTCGGCGCGCCGTTCACCGCGACCTCGATGATCGGCTTCATCGCGCTCGCCGGCATCATCGTGCGCAACTCGATCCTGCTGGTCGACTTCATCCGTCGCCGGCAGGAGGAAGGCGCGCCGTTGCGCCAAGCGCTGATCGAAGCGGGCGCGACGCGCGTCAAGCCGATCGTGCTGACCGCGGCGGCGGCGATGATCGGCTCGGCGTTCATTCTCGCCGACCCGATCTTTCAGGGGCTCGCCATATCGCTGGTCTTCGGCCTGGCCTCTTCGACCGCGCTCACCTTGTTGGCGATCCCGGCGATCTACATATGGCTGAGAGACGACGAACGCCCGGCCAAGCCCCCCTTCTCAACGCAAGCGAGCGACAAGGAGACGTCATGACGCAAACCGATTGGCCTTCGAAGACGAAGGAACTCGCCGCGGACTTAAGGAACCTGCGCGGCGGCGGCGCCGACGAGGTGATGAAGGCCTTCACCGCCATCGCCCAGGCGGCGCTCGCCCCCAAGGCGCTCGACGCCAAGACCAAGGAGCTGATCGCGCTGGCGATCTCGATCGCGGTGCGCTGCGACGACTGCATCGCCTTTCACACCAAGGCCGCCGTCGAGCGCGGCGCCACGCGCGACGAGGTTCTCGAGACGCTGGGGATGGCGATCTACATGGGCGCCGGCCCGTCGGCGATGTATGCGAGCCACGCCCTCGGCGCGTTCACCCAGTTCGCGGCGGCCAAGGCCGACGCGGCGAACAAGGCATAGGACCCACGATGTTTTCGAGATTTTTCGCCAAGCCCGATCCGAACGCGCCGCCGCGCGACATCGACCACGAAGAACTGGTGCAAGCGATGCGCGACAAGTCGTGCGTCGTCGTCGACATTCGCGAGCCGCACGAATTCGCCGGCGGCCATATCCCCGGCGCGATCAACCTGCCGTTGTCGCGCTTCCGGCTCGAGCTCCTGCCGGAGGGAAAGCGCCCCGTTCTCATCTGCCTCTCGGGTTCGCGCTCGGGCTCGGCGGTGCGCTACGCGCACAGCAACGGCGCGACCGAGGTTCGCCACTACCCCAGGGGCATGAACGATTGGCGCGCCCGCGGCGGCCCGATCGTGAGATAGCGACCTTTCAGGAGCGAGGAGAATGGACGCCGATCCCACCATCGCGTGCCCGCACTGCGGCGCGGTCAACCGCGTCCCGCCGGCGCGGCTCGGCGCCCGTGCGAGGTTCGCCAAGCCAGCGCTCGCGCCCAGACAAAATTGACGACGGTATGGAACTCACATATATGTCAGTCCCATAGCAACCGCGCGGCGCCGTCATGCATACGGTTTGCGAGCTGAAATCGTTTCGGCGCGACGCCGCCGAAGCCGGCATGACGCTGGGCGATGTCGACGAACTCATTGAATTTCTCAGCCTCCATCCATCCGCGGGCGACGAAATTCGAGGGACCGGTGGATGCCGGAAGTTGCGCGTCGCCGGGCGAGGCAAGGGCAAGAGCGGCGGATTTCGGACGATCACGTTTTACAGTGGGCGGGATTTGCCGGTCTTTCTCGTCGCCGTGTTCTCGAAAGGCGAACGTTCGGACCTCAGCCAAGCGGAGCGAAACGACCTCGCGGCGCTGACGAAGGAACTGGTCTCGGAATATCGGAAGAAAATCGTGAAAGCGAAGAGGGCAAGGCCATGACAAGGAAAGCACACGACAAGATCGCCGCCGGCCTTCGCGAGGCCATCGCCGTCGCGCGCGGCGAGGAAAAGCCCGCGCGGCTTTACGCGCCTGCCGAAATCGACGTGAAGGCCATTCGCAGGAAGACCGGCCTTTCGCAGGAGAAGTTCGCCGCCTCCTACGGCTTCACGATGGAACAGATTCGCGGTTGGGAACAGGGCCGCAGCCGGCCGCTGGGCGGCGTCCGCGCCTATCTCGTGATGATCGATTCCGACCACGAGGGCGTCGCGAGGATTCTTGAAGCCACACGCAGGAAGACGGCGGCGTAGGCGCGTCTCGCCAACCCCTGTCGACTCGCGTCAGGCGGCGCGCTGAATCGGGTACTCGCGCACGAGAATCTCGGCCGGGATGCCGAGGTCTTCGGACAGACGACGGATCATCGGCAGAGTCAACGCGCGCTGGCGGTGCAGGACCTCGGACACGCGGGCGCGGCTGCCGATCATTGGTTCCAGGTCGCGACGCGTCAGACCGCGCTGTTCCATCATGAACAGGACGGCGCTGATGGGATCGCTCGGCGGTATCGCGTGGTGGACCTCCTCATAGGCGTCCGTCAGCGTCAGCAGAATCTCCAGGCGGCCGCCCTCGGGCGAGGCCGGATCGGCCCCCCACAGCCGGTCGATTTCGGCCAATGCCTCGGCGTGGTCGGCGTCGGTGCGGATCGGGGTAATATCCATGGGTCACACTTCCTTGACGTCGATTTCGTCGTATTCCCTATGCACGCGCCGCCTCCGGCGATCGAGACCCTTGACAGCCCAGTTCAATCGGAAAAGGGTCTCGTCAAGAGATCGACGGCGAATTGCGGCGGTCGGGGAGGGCGGCGTTGCGGCGAGAGCGCGCTTGCCTTGCCTCTGCTCGGGGATCGCCATGGAGAACTCGTAGGGTCGATAGTTACGCGCACTGTCACCGTAATTCGTAATTCGTAATTCACCGTAATTCCTTACCGCAGAAGAGGCAGAGAATATTTCCTCACGCTGATTGGCTTGCCCGCCTCCGTGCCAGCGATCAGTGGGTCATCAGCCTTGAGCTTCAGCGCCTCCAGCACAATTCCGGCCGCTGATCGGGACCGTCTCGTGATGATGCGCTCATCGTCAGCTATGATCCCCAAATCGACGTCCCGATCCGGGAAGATAACAATCGCGCGTCTTGCGATAGTAACAACCACCTGGTGATTTTGCTCCGCCCCGAACTCCGACAATTGTTTGATTTCGGAATAGAACGGCTCCTCTCTCCACGCGTGCGGGCGCCCTGGATCGACATGGATCGCGACCCGCGCGCCATCCAGTTCCGAAACCACCACGAGCTTGCTCGTCGCGGGAAACCAATGGTCCTTCAAATCCGGAGAGGTCAAGTAGCCGCAATAAAAGTTTCGACACTCGTCAGGTCGATCTTCATAAATCTTGCAACCCCGACCGATTTCACAGTGCCGACACCATTGATCTTTCGGTTTCTGCAGTTCAACGATGCTGAGCACCTTGCAGCAAAGCTTGCATGACCCGCACGACCGTCCTAAGATAATTGGCGAGACCTTCATTGTTGCTCCCGCGACGATGGGTCCGCGGAAATAAAGAGTGCGCAGCAGTGGCCACATTACCCCGCGCGATTCCTTTCTTTTAGGATGTCGTCGATGCGCTTCCCAAGGTGCCAGTTTTTCAACATTCCAGCGGCAACGCCCGCAGGACTCTCGTTAGGCATGAGTTTCAAAGCGCCTCTTAACGCGTCTGCCACCTCCGGGTCGTCCCCCGCGCCCAATTGCCCACACATCACGGCTATCATTTTGTGCGCTTGGCGCATCCCCTCCAGAGTCTCTTCTCCTGTGAGGGTGTCCCTTATGGCAAAGTACCTTTTCATACTCAATCCAGCAATTGCAGCCCCCGCTCCTCGCGCAACGCGCGCCTTCTCTTCGACTGAAAATGCGGTTTGCACCGATTCTGCGTACACCAAGTCTAACCAGTGCATGGTTACTTCGGCTAAATATCCCCAAATATATGGGTCTGCATAAATCGAGCTTGGGACTGTCCGAAAAATTATTTCAAACGCAAGAAATTCTTGCAACATCTTCTCAGCG
>JBEKLU010000016.1:0-71981 GCA_050010035.1 Roseiarcus sp. | reverse complement strand
CAAAACCGCGCACGCAGACCAAATCCCAATCCGATTTCGCCTACCTGTGGCAAACCGGACTCACCTCCGACTTTGCATCGCAAAAAAAAACGGAGTCAGCACTTCCGGCGAGGTGTACTAGACGCCATGCGCCTTCAGCCACGCCGTCGCCTCTTTCCACGAGGCCTCGGCGTCGGCCTCGACGTAACTCGGGCGATAGTCGGCATAGAAGGCGTGCCCGGCGTCGGCGTAGACGATGATCCGCGACGCGCCGCCCGCGGCCGCCAACTTGCTTTGCATCGCCTCGATCTGGTCGAGCGGGATGCCCTTGTCCCTGCCGCCGTAGAGCCCGAGCGTCGGGACCTTCAGCTCGCCGACGACGTCGGGCGGGTTCTTCGGCCGCAGCGCGCTCGTCGGAACGGCGAGCGGCCCGTACCAGGCGACGGCGGCCTTTAGGCTCGGGTTATGCGCGGCGTAGAGCCAGGTCTGGCGCCCGCCCCAGCAGAAGCCGACGACCGCGGCGCGCGCCGGATCGGCCGAGCCGCTCGCCGCGGCGAAGCGAAGCGTCGCGTCGAGGTCGCTCGCGACTTCCGCGTCCGATTTTCTGGCCACGATGGTCGCCATCAGGGTGGGAATGTCTTTTTCCTTCGCGGCGTCGCCCTGGCGCGCGAAGAGTTCGGGCGCGATCGCGTAATAGCCGAGTCTGGCCCAGCGGCGGCAGACGTCCTTGATGTGCTCGTGGACGCCGAAGATCTCGTGGATCACGAGGACGGTCGGGAACGGCCCGCCGCCCTCCGGCATGGCGCGGTAGGCGGGAATGTCGGCGTCGCCGGCGGGAACCGTCGCTTCGCCCGCGATCAGCCCCTCGGCGGAGGTCGTGATCGTCTGCGCCAGGACCGGGGCGACCGCGGCGCAGAAGCCGACGCCCAGGCCCGCCTTGACGAGGGCGCGACGCGTCAGCGGACCGGAGGCGAGCCGGAGGGAGGCGTCAGGGTCCGAATCGGGCATCGCGGCGGGTCCCTCGAGCTCTCGGGTCGAACGGAAGGCATTGTTCCGCGCCGAGGCGGCGCCGGCAAGTCAAATCCGCGTCACCGGCGATCGCCGATCGACCGCGGCGGCGCGCTATCGAATTGATGCAAGTCATGGTTCGGCCGACCACGGCGCGCTAGCGAACTCCCGACGGACGGCGGAGGCGCGGGCTCGATGTTCAAGCACATTCTCATTCCGACCGACGGCACCGATCTGTCGCGCAAGGCGGTCATCTACGGGGTGCAATTGGCCAAGACGGTGGGCGCGCGGGTGACGGCGATCACCCTCATGGAGCCTTATCAGGTCGCCTCGATGGACGCGGTGCTGGTCGCCGAGACCGTCGAAGAGCACGACGCGCAGGTCGCGCGGACAGCCGACAGGGCCCTCGAACAGGTGAAAATGGCCGCCGAATCGGCGGGCGTGCCGGTCGAAACGCTGCGCGAAGTCCACGACCAGCCCTATCGCGCCATCATCGACTGCGCGCTCGCCAACCAATGCGACCTCATCGTGATGGCCTCGCACGGCCGTCGCGGCGTTTCGGCGCTGCTGGTCGGCAGCGAAACCGCGAAAGTGCTGACCCACAGCACGATCCCCGTGCTGGTTTATCGATAATGGCGAAAGGCGAAGGCGGGGCCGACGGGGCGGCGCCGCCATTCGTTCCGGCGGACGCGATTGGTATGGGGGAACGGAACGCGGCCGGCGATCTCGAGGGCGCCGGGCCGGCGGCGCGGATCGGCGAGCGCGCCCCAGCGCAGGGCCGTCCCTCGGGTCGCCACCCCGCCTTGACGCGAACGCGGCGGCGCCCTTTCCGGCGGGCGTGATCGTTCGAGGAGCCCGCGATGCCCGTGCATTTCTCCGCGTCCGAAATGTCCTCGAGAAAGCGGCGCCTCACCGACGCGATGGCGGCGCGCGAGTTCGATGGGCTGCTGCTGTTCGCGCAGGAGAGCCATTATTGGCTAACCGGCTACGATTCGTTCGGCTTCTGCTTCTTTCAGTGCCTCTACGTCGGTGCCGACGGGCGCGTGGCGCTGCTGACGCGCGCGCCCGACCTGCGTCAGGCCCGGCACACCTCCAACATCGAGGACATCCGCGTCTGGAAGGACGGCGCGGGCGTCGATCCGACGCGCGATCTGCGCGCGATGCTGGAGGATTTGGGCGCGCGCGGGCGTTTCGGCGTCGAATTCGACAGCTACGGCCTGACGCATTTCAACGGCCGCCGGCTCGAGGCCGCGCTGGAGGGCTACGCGACGCTGGTCGACGCCTCCTCGCTCGTTGCGCATCTGCGCACGACGAAATCGGCCGAGGAGATCGTCTTCGTGCGCGAGGCGGCGCGCCTTTCCGATCTCGCCGACCGCGCGGCGATCGCCGAGACCAGAGCCGGCGCCGACGAAGGCGCTATCCTGGCGGCGATGCACGGCGCGATCTTCGCCGCGGGCGGCGACTACCCCGGCAACGAATTCATCATCGGCTCGGGCGCCGACGCGCTGCTCTGCCGCTATAAGAGCGGCCGTCGCAAGCTCTGTGCCGACGATCAGATCATGCTCGAGTTCGCCGGCGTCAGCCGGCACTACCACGCCGCGATCATGCGCACCCATGTCGTCGGCCGGCCGAGGCCCCTGCACGCGCCCTATCACGCCGCCGCGCTCGAGGCGCTGCTCGCCTGCGAGGCCGAGCTGAAGCCCGGCCGGAGCGCGGGCGACGTCTTCGCCGCCCACGCGCGCGTTCTCGACGGGCGCCGCCTGTCGCGCCATCGCCTCAACGCCTGCGGCTATTCGCTCGGCGCGAAATTCACCCCCTCCTGGATGGACGCGCCGATGTTCTACGAGGGCGCCGATTTTCTCATCGCGCCCAATCAGGTCTATTTCCTGCACATGATCCTGATGGACAGCGACAGCGCGACGGCGCTGTGCCTGGGGCGGACCTATCTGACCGGCGTTCACCATGCCGAGCCGCTGAACGCGCGCGATCTGGACCTCATGGTGAAATAGGGTTAGCAGAGCGTTAAAGTCGGCCGCGGCGCGAGGCGCGCGGCGCGTCCTAAAGGAGAGTTGCGGCTTGCGGCGTTCGGCGGCGGGGCAGGTTTGGGGCGGGCGCGCGGCGTTGGCGGCGCTATGCGTCCTCGCCGCGCCCTTGGCGCTGGGCGGCTGCGTCGAGGTCGCCGCCGACCTCGCGCCGAGCGTCGATGCGCATCGTCAATTCGTCCGGCGCGACGGCGTGAGCCTCGAACAGGCGAGCGTCGCCATCGTCTCCGTCGACGGCGCGCCGGACGCGATCGCCGCGAGCTTTTCGCAGACCCTGGCGCGCGAAGCGCAGGCGCGCGACATCGTCGTCGTCGACGAGGCCAAGGCGCGCTATCTCGTGCGCGGCTATCTCTCCGCCGATCTGACCGAAGACGGCGCGTCGATCGAATACGTCTGGGACGTCTTCACCGCCGACAAGCGGCGCGCGCAGAGGCTGAACGACGTGATCGCGGTCAAGGGAACGGGCGACGACCCGTGGGCGCTGGCCGGCGAGGCGGCGTTGAAGAGCGTGGCCGCCAAGAGCGCCGACGATCTGGCCGCCTATCTCTCCAACACGCCCGAGGCGGTCGCGGTCGCGGCGGGCGCGCCCGAACCGGCCGCCGCGGCGCCGTTGAGCTACGCGGCGCAATAGGGCGCTGAGTGGTCGAGATAAAACGCTTGGCGTCCGAGCCATGGGTGTTTCACAGCGAACCAATTCAATAGGGATCGATCAGAGCAACCTTCCGTTGCGCGTCCGCGAGATCGAGCTGCCAGTCGACATTCGCGCGGTCCTTGGCCGCCAAGCCCTCCAGGATCGCGAGACTGTTTCGATAGGCCGCCGCCGCCTGCTGAATATTATGTCGCGCTTCCTCCGCATCGGCGATTTTCTCGTAGCTTACGGCCACCGAGTGTTGCCATTCGGCGTTGTCCTTGTCCTCGTTCGCCAATGGCTGGGCGATCGCGAACGCCTTCTGATATTCACCATAGGCGCCGTCGGGATCGCGCTGGGCCAAATGCACGTCTCCAAGGCAGATATGGCTGGACGCGAGCTCTTGCGAAGCGACCGCATTCTGCGGGTCGGAATCGCTCAATGACTGCCGAATATCGCGGCTCTGCGCATACTTGGCGAGAGCGCCTTCGAATTTGCCCTCATGCAGCAAACTGCTCCCGCACCTCTCGTAGCTGTGAGCAATGTCGCGCCGGGCGGTTGGATCGCCGAGTTCGCGCATTTCCGGCAGAGCGTCGCTGCAATTGGCATGGCTCTGCGCCGTGTCGCGCTGCGCAGTCGGCTCGCCGGCCTCCAATAAGGCGTACGCCAATCCTTGCTCGTAAGCCTCTCGCGCGCTGTCAAATTTCCCTTGCGCGAAGAGCGCGTCGCCAATCTTGTTTTCGTGTAACGATAGCCAATGCAGCCATTGATGGCTTTCCGGCGCCTGTTTTGACGACGCTTCGACATCGGACAAGCTCTTCCGAAAGGTGTCCAGCGCCAAGTCCAAATTGCCATGGATCTTCTGCACGTCCCCGATCTTCACGTTGTCGGCAAGCATCCTCTCCGCCCAATCCGTGTGTTTCGGGTCTGACTTGCGCAGGCGCTCCAATATGTCGCGGGAGCTCTGCGCATCTTGGAGCGCGCTATCCGAATTGCCGACTTTGGACCAGGTCGTGGCCGTTTCTTCCAGAGCTGCAGCCCGACCATTCTGAAGATCCTCGGAATCGATGCCGAGGCTGAGAAGTTTGTCCTGAAGATTTCGGATCGGATCGAGGACATCCTTGATCAGCCCGACGGGAACGCCGGCCGATTTGCGGAAGCTCTGAGCGCTCCCCGAGAGGAGGTCGTTGGTGTATTTCGTGACGACTTGCAACTCGCTCCGAATTCTCAACTCATCCCAATAAATGAGCCCGGCCAAAGCCGCCGCAATGACAAGTCCGAATGCTGCGAACCGAACCAGCCGTTGGTCGGCCTTCGCGAGCAATTCGGCGGTTTTGACGCGTTCTTTGATGGCGCCTTCCTCGACCGTCTCCGCTCGGCGAGCTTCGTCGACTTTGAGCGCCGCACTGATGAAATCTCGCATCTGGGGCGACAAATCATCGCCAAACGTCGCCAGGAGGCGTTGCGCGCCGCTCGTCAATGCGGGCGACAGGCTCGTGTACTCGGACTTGTCGTCGCCAGCCGCCGCCCATTCGCGCACAATCGGCTCGAGCATGTGTCGAACGCGAATCAGAGGGGCGATGCCGTGCACGATCTTCACCGCCTCCGGCCAGATTCGCAGCAGTGCGTCGTGCGTCGGGCGAACGCGCACGTCGTCTTCTTCGCCCTCGATCGAGAGAAGGCGCCCGATGACAAAGGCGTCGACGAGACTGGTTCGCGCGGGCCGATTCTTCTCGAACCGATCGCGTTGCAGCGCGGTCACGACGGGCGCCAGTTTTCGCGTCACCGGGTCGGATACGACGTCGCTAATCATAGCGGCGATCATCCCCGGCACTTCGGATTGCGCCGCTTGGTCGAGGGTCGAGAGCACTTCTTCAGCGGCTTGGGTCACCGCCACGTCGAGACCGGGATAATCGGCAAATCGCAGGACGCCGTCGCCGCGTTTAACCTGGGCGTCGAACAGCCGCGACAGCGCCATCTGGAGCAGCGGCAATCGGTTGCCGCCCTCAACCTCCGCCACCAAGACCGCGGCAAGCGAGAGGCCATCTTTCGTCTCGAAGACGAGCGGAGGCTTGCAGGCGGCGACCGGCTTGACGATTGTTTCCTCAAGTTCAGTGGAATCGGGCGGCACGACATCGAGGCTGGCGCCCTTCGCACTCAGATTGCGGAACTCCGGCACGAGTTGGAACGGCGCGTAGGCGTCGCTACGCATCGTCATGAGGACAAACGCAAGTTCGTGCACGACGAGCGCTTCGATCACCTTGGCGAAGGCGGCCGCCAACTTGGGCTCGGCCTCCAGAAACAGACGCTCCGCTTGATCGACGCCGAGGGCGAGCCGGCACGGCCGCAGGTCGCTGAAATTGTAAGCGGCGGCGCGCGCCTTGGCCGCTCGCCCCAAGGCGACGCCGATCGGAGTCAAACCCGCCTGCACGTCGGCGCAGAGCAGCTCGGCGAGCGTCTCCTTAGTCGGGAATTCGCCCTCCCGCAGCTCCGGCCCGAGCGCGCCATCCGCAAACAGCGCCTCGGCAAGGGACAGCAAAGGGTTTTGACCAGGGATGACGCATCCCGTGCGCCACGAATCAATTTCCGGGACGGCGCCGGGCAGAACCAGTCGTGGCAATATCGCCGCGCGCAGGAGCGAGGACTTTCCCGATCCGCTCGCCCCGATGAGCAGCAGAAAAGGCGCGCCCCTCGCGTTCGCCGCCTTCAGCCGGTCGATCGCGTGCGCGGCTTCGAGGTCGCGTCCGAAAAAGACGTCCGCCCGCCCCGCGTCGAACGCGGCTAGGCCGGGAAACGGAGAGCCTTTCAATTTCCAGTCCCAGCCCGATTCTTCGGCGACGAAGCCGTGCCGCGCCATCCATTGGCGCAAGCAGTCCTCGATCTTGACCGCAAAATCGTCGGTCGACGAAAACTCCTGGAAGGCGGCCAAGAACTGGCCGCTCGCATTGCGGAACCACGTTTCAAAGAACTCGTTCAGCCGCTTCCACTGATCTTTGATTTCCTGTTCCTGCGGATCGCCAACCGCGATCATAGGCGGGCTCGGCTCGCGAAAGACATAGATGTCCGGCAGAGTCTTGCCGTTGGTCCGCGCTTCGATCGCGCTCAATATCTCGTACGCCGTCCCGCTCGGATAGGGCTCTCCGGACGGCAGTTTTCGAAAGTCTTTAGGGAGTTCGGTTCCCAGCCTACCTCGGAAGATGCCAACCACGAGGTCGCAATCCTTCGCCTCGGGAATTTGATCCTGGAAGGTCTCGTGGGCGGAATAGTATGACGTCTCCCAACGGATCGCCTTTATTTTTGCGCGTGACTTAGACTCGCCGTTTAAACGCTCGACCACGGCGTCGATGCGGTGTCGTTCATTTGGCACGTCGCCAGGAGACGAGACGAAGAGTCGGACGATCTGATCAGGCATCTAACCCATCTTATTCAGCAAGGGAGTTTTCGAGGTAGGCGGCCATGGCGTAAAATACTGAATGTGTGTAGGATTTAATTGCTTACGCCAACCCTTCCGCGCTCTTGCTTCAGTCGTTGCCGCCAAGTGGCGACAGGGTGCGGCGCGGCGCCACAATTCACCGGGCCGCGTTCCTACCCCGGCCGCCGCGTCCGTCAGGCGCGCCAGCGTCTGCGCCGAGGTCGGGTCGGACGTCACAATCCAATGCAGTTGCCGAAGGAAGGGTGGACCCGGCGCCGGCTCACCGTCCAGGAGCACCAGCACGACCGGGAATTCGGGCGCCTTCACGCGTTTGTCGAGCGCCTCGCAATATTCGATATTCCGCCAGGGTCCCACGCCCTTTTCCCCGACGAGCAGAACGAAGGCGGTGGCCTCATCGATTTCCTTGGCGAGCTCCGGCAGCCAATGCCCGCCGGCGCGCAGGCTCCTCTCCGCAATGAAAATCTGCGTGTAGGCGTCCTTGCCCTCTCGCGCGGGATCTTGCGAATTACGACTTAGGAACCAGCGCCGCATTCAATGCACCGTGTTTGAGCACTCGCGCGCTAGGACGGCGTCGCAGTTTGGCTTCAGAATACTGCCTGAACGAAAATAGCCCGCCCCGAGCTTGGGGGATTAAATCTCGAAATCTCGAGGTCTGCAACGGGTTGTGGGCGCTCTTGGGCCGTGGGCGCCCAGGTGCAGCGCCAAGCCGAAGGGCCGCTTCGGCTCGATTCCTGCCGCCGCCGGCGAAAGCGCCAAGCGTAGATTTTTTTCGCCCGCTTCGTCCTCCCGAGCGCATTCTGTGGATAGCGAGGCGCGCCGACCCCGCCGTCACCGGAGCGTCGTATTGTTCCGGCCCGGCGCGGCTGCTATGACCCGGCCCGGTCGCCGCGCTTGCGCCTCCAAATCCGACGGCGCCGGCGGTCGCACGTCTGGAGCCGCCGTATGAACGCAAAAATGAAGATATTGGCGGGCAACTCCAACGGGCCGCTGGCCGAGGCGATCGCCGCCTACCTCGGCGAGCCGCTGACGCGCTGCCACGTGCGCCGCTTCGCCGATCTCGAAATCTTCGTCGAAATTCTGGAAAACGTGCGCGGCCGCGACGCCTTCATCATGCAGTCGACGTCCTATCCGACCAACGACAACCTGATGGAGCTCCTGATCATGATCGACGCGTTGCGGCGCGCCTCGGCGCAGCGCATCACCGCGGTCATTCCCTACTTCGGCTACGCGCGGCAGGACCGCAAGCCGGGCCCGCGCTCGCCCATTTCGGCCAAGCTCGTCGCCAATCTCATCACCCGCGCCGGCGCCGACCGCGTCGTCACCGTCGATCTGCACGCCGGCCAGATCCAGGGCTTCTTCGACATCCCCGTCGACAATCTGTTCGCCGCGCCGACGATGGTGCGCGACATCAAGGAGCGCGGCCTCACCGACAATCTGATGGTGGTCTCGCCCGACGTCGGCGGCGTGGTGCGCGCGCGCGCGCTCGCCAAGCGCCTCGACGCGCCGCTCGCCATCGTCGACAAGCGGCGCGAGCGCGCCGGCGAATCGGAGGTGATGAACATCATCGGCGACGTCGCCGGCCGCCACTGCGTGATGCTCGACGACATCGTCGATTCCGGCGGCACGCTGTGCAACGCCGCCGACGCTCTGCTCGAAAAGGGTGCGGCGAGCGTTTCGGCCTATATCACCCACGGCGTCCTTTCCGGCGGCGCGGTGGCGCGCATCGCCGCCTCGAAGCTCAAGGAGCTGGTGATCACCGACACCATCGCCCCGACCGAGGCGGTGCGCGTGGCGCGCAATGTCCGGGTGATGTCGATCGCGCCGCTGATCGGCGAGGCGATCGCCCGCATCGCCAAGGAAGAAAGCGTATCGGTTCTCTTCGACTGAGCCGCCGGCCGATCGCGTTTCGTCGATCTGGAATCGAGCCGCGGCCACGCATCCGGCCCGCAAGACGATTGCGCCCGGACGCGGCGGCGCTTAGGCTTCCTCCCGCGCGAACGATGCTTGACTCTGTCGCGGCGGCAGGCAGTATGCTTGACCAATCGGTCAAGAAATCTTGCCCGAGCCGGTTTCCGCCTTTGGCGTGACGAGCGAAACGAATGTGGGGAGATTTGTATGGCAGGTCGTAAGCTGTATGGATTGTTTTCGGGCCTCGCCGCGGCGTTGCTCGCTTCGAGCGCGGCCTTCGCCGCCGACATCAAGCCCGCCGTCATCTACGACCTCGGCGGCAAGTTCGACAAATCCTTCAACGAGGGCGTGTTCAACGGCGCGACGAAGTTCAAGAAGGACTCCGGCGTCGATTTCCGCGACCTCGAAATCCAGAACGACGCGCAGCGCGAGCAGGTGCTGCGCAAGTTCGCCAAGGACGGCTTCTCGCCGATCATGACGGTCGGCTTCGCCTGGGCGACCGCGCTCGGCAAGATCGCCGACGAATTCCCCAACACCAAGTTCGGCATCATCGACATGGTCGTCGACAAGCCGAACGTGCAGTCGATCGTGTTCAAGGAGCACGAAGGCTCGTTCGTCGTCGGCGTCATCGCCGCCAAGACCTCGACGAGCGGCAAGGTCGGCTTCGTCGGCGGCATGGACATTCCGCTGATCTCGAAATTCGAGTGCGGCTATGAGCAAGGCGTCAAGTACGCCTCCGGCGGCAAGGACGAGGTGTTCGCCAACATGACCGGCACGACGCCGGCCGCCTGGAACGATCCCGTCAAGGGCGGCGAACTCGCCAAGTCGCAGATCGACCGCGGCGCCGACATCGTCTACGCCGCCGCCGGCGCGACCGGCCAGGGCGTGCTGAAGGCCGCCGCCGACGCCGGCAAGCTCGGCATCGGCGTCGACTCCGACCAGGACTACCTGTTCCCGGGCAAGGTGCTGACCTCGATGCTCAAGCACGTCGACGTCGCCACCTACAAGTCCTTCATGGACGCCAAGAACGGCACGTGGAAGGCGGGCATCCAGGCGCTGGGCCTCAAGGAAGGCGGCGTCGACTATGCGCTCGACGAATGGAACAAGAGCGTGCTGACCCCGGACGCCAAGGCCGCGGCCGACGCCGCCAAGGCCGACATCATCTCGGGCAAGATTCAGGTCCACGACTACATGTCCGACAACAAGTGCCCGATGTGATCTGAGGGCGAAGTCTTTCGCCTATTGGGGGGAAGGCTGCGCATTGGGTGAAGCCTGCGGCCAATCCCCCCGCCCCTCACCCGACCTCTCCCCGTAAACGGGGAGAGGGGCGCGCGACGCCGCCGCTCTTCTCCTCTCCCCGCTTGCGGGGAGAGGCCGGGTGAGGGGCCGGGGGAGTTTCCGCGCCATCGCCAATTGGCATGTCTCTTGCCGATGATCGTGCACTGGTAGCCTGGGGGCGCGCGTGTGACAGGGGAAGCCGGCCAATCCGCGCCCGCGATCGAACTCATCGGCGTCGACAAGAGTTTCGGCCCGGTGCACGCCAACAAGAACGTCAACCTGCGCGTCGAGCGCGGCGTCATTCACGGCATCGTCGGCGAAAACGGCGCGGGCAAATCGACGCTGATGTCGATCCTCTACGGCTTCTACGAGGCCGACGCCGGCGAAATTCGCGTCAACGGCGAGCCCGTGCGCATCCGCTCGCCGCGCGAGGCGATCAGTCACGGAATCGGCATGGTGCATCAGCATTTCATGCTGGTGCCGCCGCTCAGCGTGCTGGAGAACGTCATGCTCGGCGCCGAGGGCGGGCCGCTGCTCGCGCCCGGCGCGGCGGCGATTCGCGTCAAGCTCGCGCATCTGGCCAAGGAATACGCGCTGGAGGTCGACCCGGAGGCGATCGTCGGCGAATTGTCGGTCGGCCTGCAGCAGCGCGTCGAGATTCTCAAGGCGCTGGTGCGCGGCGCGGAAATCCTCGTCCTCGACGAACCGACCGCGGTGCTGACGCCGGCCGACGCGGATCAGTTGTTCGCGTTGCTGCGCGCGCTCAAGTCGCAGAACAAGACGATCGTCTTCATCACCCACAAGCTGCGCGAGATCATGAGCCTGACCGACCGCGTCTCGGTGATGCGGCGCGGCGAAATGGTCGCTGCCTTCGAGACCGCCAAGACCTCGCCGCCGGAGCTGGCGGACGCGATGGTCGGCCGCAAGGTCATTCTCAAGATCGACAAGGGCCCCGCCCATCCCGGCAAAATCGCGCTCGAGGCGCGCCATGTCAGCGTGCGCGACGACCGCGGCGTCGTGCGCGTCGACGACGTCTCGTTCACGTTGCGCGAGGGCGAGATCGTCGGAATCGCCGGCGTCGCCGGCAACGGGCAATCGGAGCTGCTGGAGGCGCTCGCCGGGATTCGTCCCCTCAGCGCGGGCGAAATCCTCATCGACGGCGCGCCGCCGCCGCCGGCTAAGCGCAATCCCAAAGGCGTGCGCGCGCTCGGCGTCGGCCATGTCCCGGAGGATCGTCACCGCGTCGGCCTGGTGATGCCGTTCGAGGCCTGCGAAAGCGCGATGCTCGGCTTCCAGGACGACCCCGTCTACGGTCGCGGCGTCCTGTTCGACCGCAAGGCGATCATCGCCGACGAGGCGGCGAAAATGGAGGCCTTCGACATTCGCCCGCGCGCGCCGCTGCTCAAGACCGCCAGTTTTTCCGGCGGCAATCAGCAGAAGATCGTCCTGGCGCGCGAAATCGAGCGCAACCCCAAGATAATGCTGGTGGGACAGCCGACGCGCGGCGTCGACATCGGCGCGATCGAATTCATCCACAAACGCATCGTCGCCCTGCGCGACGCGGGAAAGGCGGTGCTGCTGGTGTCCGTCGAACTCGACGAAATCTTCGCGCTCTCCGACCGTATCCTGGTCATCTGCGGCGGCCGGATCACCGGCGAGCGACGGCCCGAAGAGACCAACCCCCAAGACCTCGGCCTCTTGATGGCCGGCGTAGCCGAGCGCGCCGCATGAGCGCGCCCCATAAGCCGCTGCCGGCTTGGGCCGACGTCGCGCTGATCCCGCTCGTCAACGTCGCCGCGGCGTTCTGCATTTCCGGGCTCGTCGTCATCGCCATCGGCGAGAACCCCTTCGAGGCGGTGCGGCTGTTGCTGGTGGGCGCGCTGGGCGATCTCGAAGGCCTCGGCTTCACGCTCTACTACGCCACCAGTTTCATCTTCACCGGCCTGGCGGTGGCGATCTGCTTTCACGCCTGCCTGTTCAATATCGGCGTCGAGGGCCAGGCCTACATCGCCGGGTTAGGGGCGGCGCTCGCCTGCCTCTACCTGGGCTTCCTGCCCGGCTACACGCTGGTCTTCGTCGCCATCCTCGCGGCGGCGCTGTTCGGCGCCGCCTTCGCGGCGATCCCCGGCTATCTGCAAGCCAAGCGCGACAGCCACATCGTCATCACGACGATCATGTTCAACTACATCGCCTCGGCGCTGATGGGCTATCTCCTGGTCGACGTGCTGCGCGTTCCCGGCCAGATGAACACGGAAACCGCGCAGTTTCCGCCCGGCGGCATCTTGCCGCAGTTCCACGAGCTCCTCGCCCTTGTCGGCGTGAAATGGCCGGTCACGCCGTTCAATCTGTCCTTCCTCATCGCGCTCGCCGCCGCGTTCGGCGTCTGGGTGCTGATCTGGCGCACGCGGCTCGGCTACGAGATCCGCACCGTCGGCGCCAATCCGACCGCCGCGGTCTACGGCGGCGTTTCGCCGGCGCGCATCACCATTGTGACGACGCTGCTGTCGGGCGCGCTCGCCGGCGGCATGGCGGTCAACGTCATCCTCGGCGAGGAGCACCGCCTCATCCTCGAATACACCGCCGGCTTCGGCTTCGTCGGCATCGCGGTGGCGCTGATGGGGCGCGCGCATCCCGTCGGCATCGTGCTCGCGGCGATTCTGTTCGGCATGCTCTATCAGGGCGGCGCCGAGCTCGCCTTCGACAAGCCGAAGATCAGCCGCGACATGATCGTCGTCATCCAGGGCCTCGTCGTGCTGTTCGCGGGCGCGCTCGAACACATGTTCCGTCGGCCGGTGGCGGCGCTGCTGGCGTGGCGCGCCTCCAACCCGCCGATCTGAGGGCGCCGAAGCCATGGAGACCTTCGACGCCTTCATCGTCATCTTCGGCTCCGGCATCCGCCTCGGCGTGCCGCTGATCCTGGCGTGCCTGGCCGGCCTGTGGTCGGAGCGCTCGGGCGTCGTCGACATCGGCCTGGAAGGCAAGATGCTCGTCGGCGCCTTCGCCGCCGCGGCCGTCGCCGTCTTCACCGGCAGCGCCTGGGCCGGATTGGCCGGAGGGGCCGCCGCCACCGTCTTCGTGTCGCTCATCCACGGCTATGCCTCGATCGACCAGCGCGCCAACCAGATCGTTTCGGGAACCGCGATCAACATGGTCGCCGACGGCTTGACAGCGCTGATCGGCAACGCGATCTGGTCGCAAGGCGGGCGGACGCCGCAAATTCCGGCGACGGCGTTGTTCAACACCATCGATCTTCCCTTCGCCGAGAGCTTCGGCGCCGTGCCGATCCTCGGGCCGATCTATCGCCACCTGATTTCCGGTCACGACATCGTCACCTATTTCGCCTTCGCGCTCGTGCCCTTGACCTACTGGGCGCTCTACCGCACGCGCTTCGGCCTGCGCCTGCGCGCCGTCGGCGAAAACCCCGCCGCGGTCGACACCGCCGGCATCTCGGTGCGCAAGCTGCGCTACAGCGCCGTCGTCATCTGCGGCGTATTGGTCGGCCTCTCCGGCGTCTATCTCTCGATCGCCCAGGCCGCCTATTTTCAGCCGCACATGAGCGCCGGCAAGGGCTTCATCGCGCTCGCGGCGCTGGTGTTCGCCAAATGGCGGCCGTGGCCTGCGCTGGCGACCTGCCTCTTGTTCGGTTCCGGTGCAGGCGATCGAGGCGCTCCCCTATATCCTGACGGTGGTGCTGCTCGCCGGCTTCATCGGCAAGGCGATCCCGCCGAAGGCTTCGGGCGTTCCCTATGTCAAAGAGGTCTGACGAAAAGCTCGACGCGCTGTTCGCGGCGGCGAAGGCGGCGCAGGCCCAGGCCTACGCGCCCTATTCGCGTTTCAAGGTCGGCGCCGCCGTCCTGACGCCGAGCGGCGCCATATTCTCCGGCTGCAACGTCGAGAACGCCGCCTATCCGCAAGGCGCCTGCGCGGAGGCGGGCGCGATCGGCGCGATGGCGCTCGCCGGCGAGCGGCGGATCGCGGAAATCCTGGTCGTCGGCGACGGCGAGGGCCTGTGCACGCCGTGCGGCGGCTGCCGGCAACGGATTCGCGAATTCGCCGACGCCTCGACCCGCGTGCACGTCGCCGGGCCGCAAGGCGTGCGCGCGACCTTCACCCTGGAGGAGTTGTTGCCGCATTCGTTCGGGCCGGATCATTTGACGCGATGAGGCGCGGCAATCTTCCCTTCCCCCCTTGCGGGGGAAGGTGTCATCGCGCAGCGATGACGGATGAGGGGGGGTCGCGCGTAGCGCGACGGCTCCGTATGTTCGACATGGGGGGCAATCGAAATGGAGATGCGCGGTTTCGCGGCCCGTGGGAACGCGACAGGCTCTCGTTGTAGCCATCGCGCTACGCGCGATCCCCCTCATCCGTCGGCTTCGCCGACACCTTCCCCCGCAAGGGGGGAAGGGGCGCGCGCCCTCTCGCTTTCGTCGAAGCGCCCCACCATGAGGAGACGCGCATGAACGAAAATTCCGACGCCGCGCTCGCCGCGCTCGCCAGCCGCGGCGTCACGTCGCTGCCGCCGCTCGGCCTGGTGCTCGGCTCGGGGCTCGGAGGCCTGGCCGACGAGGCCGAGGACGCAATCGCGATCCCCTACCAGGACATTCCCGGCTTTCCCGCGCCCAGCGTCGCCGGCCACAGCGGGCGCCTGGTCGTCGGCGCGCTGGAGGGGCGGCGCGTCGCGCTGTTCCAGGGGCGCGGCCACTATTACGAGCGCGGCGATCCGCGCGCCATGTTCGTCGCCATCGAGACGTTCAAGCGCCTGGGCGGGCGCACCCTATTCCTCACCAACGCCGCCGGCGGCCTGCACACGCATTGGCGCCCGCCGACGCTCGCCGCGATCGTCGACCACATCAATTTCGCCGGCGTCAATCCGCTGATCGGCCTGCCCACCGACGCGCGCTTCGTGCCGTTGACCGAGGCCTACGACCGCAAATTGCTGGCGCGGCTGAAGGAGGCGGCGCGCGCCGCCGACGTCGACCTGCACGAAGGCGTCTACATGTGGTTCTCCGGTCCGAGCTTCGAGACGCCGGCCGAAATCCGCGCGGCGAAGATTCTCGGCGCCGATCTCGTCGGCATGTCGACGGTCCCCGAAGTGTTGATCGCGCGCTACTTCGGCCTGCGGTGCGTTGCGGCGTCGCTGGTGACCAATTACGCCGCCGGCCTCTCGGGCGGCGACCCCAGCCACAAGGAGACTCAGGATTTCGCCGCGCTGGGCTCGCAGCAGTTCCGCCGCCTGCTGCGCGCCTTCATCGCCGCGCGCGACGACGAGCCGGAGCGCGCCTGATGCTGCCGCAGGAGATCATCCGCGCCAAGCGCGACGGCCGCGCGCTGAGCGGCGAGGACATCGCCGCCTTCATCGCCGGCCTGACCTCGGGGGCGGTGAGCGAGGGCCAGGCCGCCGCCTTCGCCATGGCGGTGTTCTTCCGCGGCATGGACCTCGAGGAGCGCGTCCATCTGACGCGGGCGATGACGCGCTCGGGCGCGACGCTCGACTGGCGCGAGGCCGCCCTGCCCGGCCCCATCGTCGACAAGCATTCGACCGGCGGCGTCGGCGACAACGTCAGCCTCGTGCTGGCGCCGATGCTGGCGGCGTGCGGCGCCTTCGTGCCGATGATCTCCGGGCGCGGCCTCGGCCACACCGGCGGCACGCTCGACAAGCTCGATTCGATTCCCGGCTATGTCTCGCAGCCGGACTTGGCGCTGTTCCGCCGCGTGGTCGGCGAGGCGGGCTGCGCGATCATCGGCCAGACCGCCGATCTCGCTCCCGCCGACCGGCGCCTCTACGCCATCCGCGACGTCACCGCGACGGTCGAGTCGATCGCGCTCATCACCGCCTCGATCCTGTCGAAGAAACTCGCTGCGGGGCTGCAAGCCCTGGTCATGGACGTCAAGACCGGCTCGGGCGCCTTCATGCCGACGTTTGAAGGCGCGCGCGAGCTCGCGTCGAGCATCGCCGGCGTCGCCAACGGCGCCGGGCTGCCGACGGTCGCCCTGATCACCGACATGAACGAGCCGCTGGCGAGCGCCGCCGGCAACGCGGTCGAGGTCGTCGCCGCCGTCGATTACCTCACCGGCGCGCGGCGCGATCAACGGTTGCACGCGGTGACGCTGGCGCTCGGCGCGGAACTGCTGACGCTGAGCGGCCTGGCGCACGACGTCGGCGCCGCGCGCGCGGCGCTGGAGCGCGCGCTGGCGAGCGGCGCCGCCGCCGAGCGTTTCGAGCGCATGGTCGCCCTCCTCGGCGGCCCCAAGGATTTCCTCGGCCAGGCGCGCGCCCTGCTTCCCGCCGCGCCGGTCGTCGGCGCCGCGGCGCCGACCAGCGCCGGCTTCGTCGAGCGGATCGACGTGCGCGCGGTCGGCATGGCGGTGGTGGAGCTCGGCGGCGGGCGGGCGCGCGCCGCCGACGCGATCGACCCCGCCGTCGGCTTCACCGCGCTCGCCGGGCTCGGCGCCGAAGTCGGGCCTTCGGCCCCGCTGGCGCTGGTTCACGCCCGCGACGAAGATCAGGCGCGCGCCGCGGTCGAACGCCTGCGCGCGGCCTATTCGATCGGCGCCGCGCCGCCGGCCGCGTCCGATCCCGTCATCGCGCGCGTCGTCGAAGGCGGCGCATGAGCGTTCTTCTCGCGGCGACGGGGTGGGACGTCTCGCCGTGGCGACGGCGCCTGCGCGCGCTTCTTCCCGATCGTCCCGTCCTGACGCCGCAGGAACTCACCGACCGAGCGGCCGTCCGCTACGCCGTCTGCTGGCGACACGAGCCCGGCGCGCTTGCCGACCTGCCCCATCTCCGGGCGATCTTCTCGCTCGGCGCCGGCGTCGATCATCTCTTCGAGGACCCGGAGCTGCCCGAGGTTCCGATCGTGCGCGTCGTCGACCCTGATCTCACCGCCCGCATGAGCGAATGGGTCGTGCTGCACGCGCTGCTGCACCTGCGCCAGTTGCGCCGCTACGAGCGCCAGCAGCGCGAGCGCATCTGGGACGACGACGACGATCAGCCCGCGGCAGGGCAGGTTCGCGTCGGAATCATGGGGCTGGGCGAACTCGGCCGCGACGCGGCGCGCAAGCTCGAGGTCATCGGCTTCGACGTCGCCGGGTGGAGCGCGAGCGCCAAAACCGAGCCCGGCATTGCGTGTTTCCACGGGCCCGACGGTCTCGACGCGATGCTCGCGCGCGCCGACATCCTCGTTTGCCTGCTGCCGCTGACCGAGGCGACACGCGGCATCCTCGATCTCAGGCTGTTCGCAAAATTGGCGCGCGACGGGCGCTTGGGCGGCCCGGTGCTTCTCAACGCCGGCCGCGGCGCGCTGCAGGTCGAAGCCGACATCCTCGCCGCGCTCGACGCAGGCGTCCTGAAAGGCGCCTCGCTCGACGTGTTCGCGACCGAGCCGCTGCCGCGCGAGTCGCGGCTGTGGACCCACCCCGCGGTTTTCGTCAGCCCGCACAACGCGGCGATCTCGACGCCCGACGCCGTGGCGCGTTCCATCGCCGAGCAGATCGAAGCCTTCGAGCGCGGCGAGCCGCTGCGCAACCTGGTCGATCGAAAGCGGGGGTATTAGGGCGGGCGCCGCCTCGGCCCGACTTCCCGCCCCTTGCCCGCCGCCCCGCGCTGCGCCACAACGAAGCTCCCGTCCGGAGCCCCTCCCATGCTGCACGTCGTCCCCGCCTTCGCGCGCATCGGCGAGGAAAACGCCTTCGCGGTTCTCGCCAAGGCGGCCGAATTGCAGCGCCAGGGGCGTGACGTCATCAACCTCGGCATCGGCCAGCCCGATTTCAAAACGCCGCCCCATATCGTCGAGGCGGCGGTCAAGGCGCTGCGCGACGGCGAGCACGGCTACACCGCGGCGACCGGCATCCTGCCGTTGCGCGAGGCGGTCGCCGCCGATCTCCACCGGCGCTTCTCGGTCGAGGTCTCGCCCGAGTCGGTGCTGATCGTGCCCGGCGGCAAGGTCACCATGCACATGGCGATCCTGATGTTCGGCGAGCCGGGCGCCGACATCCTCTATCCCGACCCCGGCTTTCCCATCTATCGCTCGATGATCGAATTCACCGGCGCGCGGCCCGTGCCGATCCCGATGCGCGAGGAGAACGGCTTCGCCTTCTCGGCCGAGGAGACGCTGGCGCTGCTGACGCCGCAGACGCGCCTGATCATCCTCAACTCGCCCGCCAATCCGACCGGCGGCGTCACGCCGCGCGAGGAGATCGACAAGCTGGTCGCGGGGCTGGCGCGCTGGCCCGACGTCGCGATCCTCTCCGACGAGATCTATGGCCAGATGACCTACGACAATCATCGCCACCAAACGCTGCTCGCCTATCCCGAAATCCGCGACCGCCTCATTCTGCTCGACGGCTGGTCGAAGACCTATGCGATGACCGGCTGGCGGCTCGGCTATTCCGTCTGGCCGAAGACGCTCTACGACGCGGCGCGTAAATTCGCGGTCAATTCCTATTCCTGCGTCAACGCGGCGACGCAGTTCGCCGGAATCGCCGCGCTGACCGGGCCGCAGGACGCAGTCCACGCGATGGTCACCGAGTTCGACGCGCGGCGCAAAATCGTCGTCGAGGGGCTCAACAAGCTGCCCGGCGTGCGCTCGGCGACGCCGAGGGGCGCGTTCTACGCCTTCCCCAACATCTCAGCGACCGGCTGGAAGGCCAAGCCGCTCGCGGCGGCGCTGCTGGAGGAAGCTGGCGTGGCGACGATCGGCGGCCCCGACTTCGGCGTTTACGGCGAAGGCTACATCCGCCTCTCCTACGCCAATTCGCGCGAAAACATTCGCCGCGCGCTCGCGCGCATCGGCGAGTTTCTGCAAGGCCGCGCGCCGGCGCTCTAAAACTTCCAGTTCAGTCCGGCGCGAACGACGTTCAGACTCGCCGCGGCGAAGTTCGCCGTAAATGAGGACGGCGCGGGAGCGCCGCCGGCGGTGGCCACGGAGTCCACGCCATTGGCGCGGCCGAGATTGACGTACAAATACTCGGCCTTGAAAGTGATATTGTTGGTGATCGCATATTCGCCGCCGGCGCCGAGCGCCCATCCCACACTCGTTTTCGACGACGAGCCGGTAAAGCAACTAACGCCAGTGCTCGAATAGCACGCGTATCCGAAGCCGCCGCCGCTGTCTCCGCTGCCCGCGCCCCCGACCCCCGGCGCCAATGAAGCGTTTTCGCTGACCGTGCCGTAAGCCAATCCGCCCGTGGCGTAGATCAGCAGCGGGCTCGTCGGTATAAAGCCCAAACGCCCTCTGAGGGTGCCGAACGACTGGATCGATTCTTTGGCGACAAAAGTCGAGGGCCCCACACTGCCGAGCCAAAAGTTCGAATTTCCTGTTCCGCGAGCGCCGGACCAATCGTAATCGGCTTCCACGCCAACCAGCCAATTCGAATTCAATTGATAGTTATATCCGACCTGCCCGCCGGCGAGGCCGCCGCCGACGCTGAAAGACGCAGAAGGAGGGCAGGCGGCCGCGTTAAGCAGGCTGCAGGAGCCATGGAAGGCATTGGGATCATTGGGCGCATAATTAACCGAGCCGCCATTCCATCCGTATCCGCCGTTCACGCAAGATAAAAGCCGGTCCAGTTGAAGACCGGCGCCGGCGGCGACCCGCCGAGATCGGCCGCGAAAGCGGACCCCGAGGCGACGATCGCCGCGACGCTGGTCGTCCAGAACCAATATCTCACGTCGATCTCCATCCCCTTAGAACGGCGCGCGTGCGCCCCCGGGCTTTCGCAGCCTCACGAATCGCCTCGACCTTGCCATCATTCGGTTTTTCCCGCTTGGCTGTGGCGGCGCAACGGCTTGTCCCCAGCGGCGATTTCGCTTTTCCAATAGAGGTGTTGCCCGATCGTCACAGTTCCTACGCCCGCAATTGTCTGAGGCGGAACTCGCGTTGCTGCGAAGCGAGCCCCGGCACGGGATTCACGCAGCAATAGACGTTGATACGGCACGCTCGGAGCGCGTCCTAGTCGTCGCCGCGCGACCAGCGCGTATGGCGGCGCCCCGCGAACTGTAAGGACGAGAAGCCCCAGGCGCAGAGTCCACACGCATCTTAGAACTTGTACGAAACCCGAGCGTTGACCGTGCTGATGTTCGTATTCACCTTGAAATCATTGAAATCATTGTTGTCCCCGCCGGTCCCATTATCGTACCCGCTGAAATGCCCATCGCCGAAATTGTAGTAATCGTATTCGAGGCCGACCAACCAATTGTTGGTCATGGCATATTCCAGCCCGGCGCCAAGCGTGAATCCAGTCCGCAACTGACTGTCGCCAAATTGAATGTTTGCGATCGTGTCGTTGGCGAAAATGTTCATTTGAGCGAAAGCGGGGCCGCCTTTTCCATACACGAGGATACGATCCATGGCATAGCCAAGCTTGGCCGTCGCCGCGTACAGCGCATGGACGTTCGTCGTGCCGAAGACCCCGGTTACGGTGGAGTTTTGAACCGTATCCTTCATCCAGGTCGCCGATCCGGAAAACTCGGCGCCGAACACGATGCGATCAAACTGTTTGTCGTAGCCAACTTGTCCGCCCAGCATGCCGCCCGAGGGTCGCGTCGGGTATTGCTGGCCGAGGAATTGGGCGAAATCCCCGTCGTTCTGGTCGGTCCAGGTCGCCTGTCCCCAGCCGTAGCCTCCGCTTACGCCGAGATAGAAACCCGTCCAATCGTAGGCTAGCGCCACGACGGGCGCGATCGGCGCCGGCGGCCGACCGCCAAGATCGGCCGCGAAAGCGGACCCCGAGGCGACGATCGCCGCAACGCTGGTCGTCAAGAGCCAATATCTCACGTCGATCTCCATCCCATTGAACGGCGCGCGGGCACCCGCCGGCTGCTGCAGCCGCATGCGTCGAATCGACCTTGCCCGGATTCGGTCCTTCTGGCTTGGACGGTGCGGCCCGACCGCTTGTAGCTGGCGGCCATCGACGCGTTCTTCCGGAGGTGTTGCTCGATCGCCACAGGCCGAACGCCCGCAACTGTCTCAGGCGGAATTCGCGCCGGTAAGCGGCGGCGATCGATCCGCCGCCCTCCTTCTCTTGCCTTTCAAAGCCTTTCAAAGCATTGACAGCGCGCGGCGATCGGCGACAGTTTGTGCGCAAGCGTTGTGCAATCCGGTCTTATTGCGGAGCATTTCGGGGGAGACTTCGAGCGCAGGGCCGATGGCGGCGGTCGCGATCGCGTCGCCGCGACGCCGCGGCGGACCGTAAGTTCCCATCAGATCCATTCCGTTCGCGACACGAGCTTCGACGACATGTCCGACCCGCCCCATCACGTCAGCGCGTTTTCAACGGATTGGCTGCCCGAGCAAGACCGGTTCGGCGTCTTCCTCGAGGAAGTCGCCCGCAAGCTCATCCGACTCGAAGTGGCGCGTCGCGGCGATGCGCCGTTCTACGCGCATTTTCGCTCGGTTCGCCTGGGGGCGGTGAATTTCGTCGAGGCGAAATATTCGCCGGCGAGCTACGGCCGGTCGCGCGACATGCTCGCCGACGGAAACGACGACTTCGTCTTTCGCATCAACACGAGTTCGTCTTTCAACGTGGATGAAATGGATCGAACGCTTCGGCAAGGCGAGGGCGCGCTGGTCGACAACGCGCGACCCGGTTTCGCTTCCTGCGCCACGGCGGGAGCGGGCCTGTTGATATCACTGCCGCGCAAGACGTTTCTGAGTCTGCTCCCCGGCGCCGAGGATCTGGCTCGGTTGGCCACGGTGGGCAGGGACCGCCCGGAGATGATTTTGCTGCGCGCCTATCTGGCGACGCTTCTCGACGGGGGCCCCGTCAGCGCCACGACATTGCAAGTGGCGGGCGCGCATGTGCTCGATCTCGTGTCTCTGGCGCTGGGGGCGACCGGCGACGCCGCGCGTGACGCGTCCGCCCGCGGGCTGCGCGCGGCGCGCGCGCTCGCCGTGCGCCAGAGCGTATCGGCGCAACTGCGCAACCCCGGCCTGTCGTCGGCGGACGTTGCCAGAGCGAACGCCATCTCCGAGCGCTACCTGCGAAAGCTGTTCGAGGACGTCGGCACGAGCTTTTCGGACTTCCTGATCGAGCGGCGCCTCGAACTGGCGCATCGGCTTCTCGTGAGTCCGCTCCACCGCAACCGTCGCATTTCCGAGATCGCCTTCGAGGCGGGGTTCTCCGACTTGTCGCATTTCAACCGCCGCTATCGCGCCCGCTTCGGCGACACGCCCTCGGCGGCGCGCGCCGCGGCGAGGCGGGAATGAGCGAGAGGTCTCTAGGCGAATACCGCCTTTGCCGTTATGGGGTAGTCTTTCCCGTGGAATTTTCGATCATGCGAACCCTTCTCCTCGCCGCGGCTCTGGCCGCATCGGCCGCGACCGGCGCCGCGGCGGACGAGCTGCGCCCCTCGCAAGTCGCCTGCGACGCCAAGAAGATCGGCGCGCGCGACCTCGCCGACTGCCTGCGCACGGCCGCCGACCGCGCGGAACGCGACCTCGCGGCGACCATCGAGGCCGCGACCAAGAACATCCAGGCGCGCGCGGGCGTGCTCGCCTCGCAGAAGGCGCGCTGGAAACGCTCGCTCAACGACGCGCAGGCGCAATGGATCGGCTGGCGCGACTCCGAATGCCAGGACGTCGCGCCCTTCGAGGCGGGCATGAACGCCAAGGGCGGCGATCCGCGCCTCGCCTGCATCATCGATTACGACGCCCAGCGCATCGCCGACATCAAGGCGCGCTACCCCTGAGGCGGGCTCGCCGGCCGCCGCGCCGGCGCGCGAGGCTTGCGCTGCGGACGCTCGAGGTAGGCCGCGATCCGGCGCTCGAACGCGCCCGGACGCTCGGCGAAGAGCCGGGAGAACCGGTCGCTCGCGCGGCGCTCCAGCGGGCGCCGCCGCCGCACGACCAGCGCGATGAGGCGCTCCGCCTCGCCGGGGGGCAGTTCGGGACGGCCGCGCGCGAATTCGGCGAGCACAGTCAGATCGTTGTGGTCGCCGAGCGTCGTTCGCAACCGGTGAAGCTCGCGCTCCATCGCCTGGAACATCGCCGGCCACGCCGGCTCGAACGCCTGGAGCTGATGGGAAAGGTCGACGACGCGCGCGCGCAGCGCGTGCAGATCGCCGGCGTCGCGGCTCGCCAGGGCGCGCTGGCCGATCCGCCGCGCCCCGCGATAGGTGCGCCGCAGCGCGGCGAGCAGCGGCTCGGCGCCGGCGCTCTGGATGTCCCAGCCCTCGACGGAGCGCGCCAGCGCGCGCAGCTCGGCGGCGACGCCGGCAGCGTCGATGGCGCGGTGCGCGCGTCGCACGGCCTCCCGCTGGCCGGCGATGACGCGCAGAAGAATCTCTTGCGTCTCGGCCGGCCCGTTCAGCCGCTTCAGGACGCCGGGCAGAATGTCGAGATCGCGGGCCCGGCCGACGCGCCGCCTCGCCGCGTTGATGACGTCGAGCGCCTGATAGGCGGACGCGCCGGCGAACGGGGTGAACAGGCGCGCCAATCCGCCGGCGCCTTTCAGCGTCTTGCGCACGTCGTGGATGTGTTCCGCCTCGTCGCCGCCGGGACGCGCGAACTGATCGGCCGCGGCCAGGATCGTCGCGACCAGGGCGGCGCGGCAATGCAGGGGCCAGGAACGTTGCGAGGCGATCATGGCGGCGGCCGGCCGACGCCGCGCGCCCGCTCGCGCAGGGCGAATTTCTGCACTTTGCCGGTCGAGGTCTTCGGGATCTCGGCGAAGACGACGTGGCGCGGGCACTTGTAATGCGCGAGGCGCGCGCGGCACCAGGCGATCAGCTCCTCTTCGCTGGCGCTGGCGCCGGGTTTCATCTCCACGAAGGCGCAGGGCGTCTCGCCCCATTTGTCGTCGGGGCGCGCCACCACCGCGGCCAGTTGCACGCCCGGGTGCTGGAACAGCGCGTCCTCGACCTCGATCGAGGAGATGTTCTCGCCGCCGGAAATGATGATGTCCTTCGAGCGGTCCTTGAGCTGGACGTAGCCGTCGGGATGCTTGACGCCGAGATCGCCGGAATGGAACCAGCCGCCGGCGAAGGCCTTGTCGCTCGCGGCCTTGTTCTTCAGATAGCCCTTCATCACCACGTTGCCACGAAACATCACTTCGCCGAGCGTCTCGCCGTCGGCGGGCGCGCTCAGCATCGTCTCGGGGTCCATCACGTCGAGCGCTTCCAGCGCCTGATAGCGCACGCCCTGGCGCGCCTTCAGAGCGGCCTGCGCGGCGCCGTCGAGCGCGTCCCATTCCTCCCTCCAATCGTTGACGACCGCGGGGCCGTAGACCTCGGTGAGCCCGTAAACGTGAGTTACGTCGAAGCCGGCTTCGCGCATCGCCGCCAGCACGGCGGCGGGAGGCGGCGCGGCGGCGGTCAAAAAGCGGACGACGTGCGGCAGCGGGCGCTTCTCCTGCGCGCTCGCGTCGAGCAGGACCGACATGACGATCGGCGCGCCGCACATGTGGGTGACGCCGTGCTCGGCGATGAGGTCGTAGAGCGCCTTGGCGCGCACCTGGCGCAGGCACACGTGCACGCCGGCCTTGACGCTGATCGACCACGGGAAACACCAGCCGTTGCAGTGGAACATCGGCAGCGTCCAGAGATAGACGGGATGGCGGCCGATGTCGGCGCTGACGATGTTGCCGAGCGCCAACAGGTAGGCGCCGCGATGATGGTAGACGACGCCCTTGGGATCGCCTGTCGTGCCCGAGGTGTAATTGAGCGCAATGGCGTCCCATTCGTCGCGCGGGCGAAGCCAATCCCAGGTCTCGTCGCCTTCGGCGAGCAACGATTCGTATTCGATGTCGCCGAGCCGCGCGCCGGGGCCGTCGTATTCCGCATCGTCGTAGTCGATGACGAGCGGGCGCGCCTTGGCGATCTTCAAGGCGGCGGCGATGACGGCGGAGAATTCGCGATCGACGATCAGCGCCTTGGCTTCGCCGTGGTCGAGCATGAAGGCGAGGGCGCTCGCGTCGAGGCGGGTGTTGAGCGCGTTGAGCGCCGCGCCGCACATCGGGACGCCGTAGTGGCACTCCAGCATCGCCGGCGTGTTGGCGAGCATCGCCGACACCGTGTCGCCGCGCGAAAATCCCCTCTTGGCGAGCGCCGAGGCGAGACGGCGCGATCGCGCGTAGAAGTCGCGATAGGTCCGGCGCAGCGCTCCGTGGACGATCGCGAGGCGATCGGGGAACACCGCCGCCGCGCGCTCGAGGAACCCGAGCGGCGTCAGCGGCTGGAAATTGGCGGGGTTGCGATCAAGATCGCGATCATAGGGCGAAATCGGCATGCCGGCCTCTTTCCTCGAGCGACGGCGCCCATCATAGCGCGCCTGCCGCCCGATGCGAGGCCCCTCGGGCGCGGCATGGCGCCCTTCAGACGCGAAAGGCGAAAAAGCGGAAGCCGACGAAGGTCACGACCATCGCGACGCCGCTGCCGACGGCGACGAACAGCGGCAGGATGGCGGGGGTCACCGCGACGCCGACCCCGGGCGAGGCGAAGACGCAGGCCGAATAGGCGGCGTAGTTGACGACGAGGCCCGCCGCCGCGACCAGGCAATAGCGCAGGAAGGCGCGGATCAGCGGCGCGTCGGCGTGGCGGAAGGTGATCGCCCGGTTGAGCGCGAAATTGACGATCGTCGCGACGATGAAGCCCGGCGGCCGGGCGAGCTCCGGCGACAAGCCCAGATGCTTGGCGCCGAGGTACGTGATCCCGGCGTCGACGCAGTAGCCGAACAACCCGATCGCCGCGAAGGAGGGAATCTGGCGTTTCAACTGCGAACCTGCGCCGACCGCTTCCGCCTCGGCTGCGCTCATGGCGGCTCCTTCTCGCGTGATCGCCATATTCTTGCTCACGTGATCGCCACGTCCTTGCGCCTCAGCCGTTACGTTTCCGTTAGACCAGGATTTCGTGCAAACCGTCATAGGATAGCTTCACGCCGATCAGAAAGGTCAGGACGAGCACGATCGCGTAGAACCGATCCGCGGACACCCGGCGCACCAGCCAGACGCCGGCGAAGGTGGCTGCGATGGCCAGCGGAAAGAGGCTCGCCGAGACGGTCAGATTGTCCGCGCTGAACTGGCCGAGGAGGAAATAGGGCGGCACTTTCAAGAGATTGACCGCGGCGAAGAACATCGTCAACGTGCCGGCGAAGACGCGCGGCGCGAGCTTTTGCGGCATGACGTAGACCATCACCGGCGGCGCGCCGGCGTGGCTGACGAAGCTGGTGAATCCGGCGAGCGCGCCCCAGAAGATTCCCGGCGCGACCTTCGCGGCCGTGGCCGCGTCGCCCGCCAGCCGCTCGCGCAGCAGCATGAAGACGACGAATCCGACGGAGATGAGCCCGACCGCCAGCCGCACCGCCGCTTCGCTCACGCGCGCCGCGAGCAGCCAGCCGGCGGCGATGCCGATCAGCGCGGCGGGGATCAGAATCAAGAGGTTGCGGACGTTGAAGTCGCGCCGAAAGGCCCAGACGCTGACCCAGTCCTGCACGATCAGAATCGGCAGCACGATCGCCGCGGCGCGCACCGGCGAGATCGCGAGCGCGAGCAGCGGCATCGCCAGGGTGCTCAAGCCGGAAAAGCCGCCCTTGGACAGGCCGAGCAAGACGACGGCGGGGACCGCCGCCATATAGAAAGTCCAGTCGCCGGGCATGGGGCGCTCGCATCTCGCCGCGTCTTTAAGCCAAAGTGCTAACGGCGCGCGCATTGCCTTCGCCTGCCGAAAGCGCGAAAATTCCTCAACAAATTCGACGCCAAGCCGACGACGCGAAGGGAGCGAGACGATGACGAGCCGCTACAAGGAGGTCTATGCCCAGTGGCGCGCCGATCCGCAAGCCTTTTGGGCCGAGGCGGCCAAGGCGATCGACTGGATACGGCCGCCGCGGCGGATTTTCGACGAAAGCGCCGGCGTGTACGGCCACTGGTTCCCCGACGCGACGTGCAACACCTGTTTCAACGCGCTCGACCGCCACGTCGAGCGCGGGCGCGGCGATCAGACCGCGGTTTTCTACGACAGCCCGGTCACTGCGACAAAACGCCGCATCACCTACGCCGAACTGCTCGACGAAACGGCGACGCTCGCGGCGGTGCTGGGCGATCTCGGGGTCGTCAAGGGCGACCGCGTCATCGTCTACATGCCGATGATCCCCGAGGCGATCGTGGCGATGCTGGCCTGCGCGCGCATCGGCGCGATCCATTCGGTGGTTTTCGGCGGCTTCGCCGCCAAGGAGCTCGCCACCCGCATCGACGACGCGGACCCCAAGCTGGTGCTCACCGCGAGCTGCGGCGTCGAGCCGGGGCGGCTCGTCGAATACAAGCCCCTGCTCGACCTCGCCATCGGCCTGTCGAAGAACAAGCCGCAATCCTGCGTCGTCTTCCAGCGGCCCCAGCACGAGGCCAAGATGATCGCCGGGCGCGACCACGACTGGGCGGCGCTCACCGCCGCGGCGCGCGCCGCGGGCAAGCGCGCGCCCTGCGTCGAAGTCGCCGCCACCGATCCGCTCTATATCCTCTACACCTCGGGAACGACCGGCCAGCCCAAGGGCGTGGTGCGCGACAACGGCGGCCACCTCGTCGCGTTGGAATGGTCGATGACGAACCTCTACGGCGTCGAGCCCGGCGAGACCTATTGGGCGGGCTCCGACATCGGCTGGGTCGTCGGCCATTCCTACATCGTCTACGCGCCGCTGGTGCACGGCTGCGCGACGGTCCTCTATGAAGGCAAGCCGGTCGGCACGCCGGACGCCGGCGCCTTCTGGCGCGTCATCGACGAATACAAGGTCGCCGCCTTCTTCACCGCGCCGACGGCGCTGCGCGCGGTGCGCAAGGAGGACCCGAAAGCCGAGAAGCTCGCCGCTCATTCGATCGCCTCGCTGCGCACGCTGTTCCTCGCCGGCGAGCGCGCCGATCCCGACACCCTCGCCTGGGCCGAGGGCGCGCTGAAGATCCCGGTCGTCGATCACTGGTGGCAGACCGAAACCGGCTGGGCGATCGCCGCCAATCCGGTCGGCCTCGGCATCATGCCGATCAAGCGCGGCTCGCCGACCGTGCCGATGCCGGGCTACGTCGTCGACATCGTCGACGAAGCGACGCACGTGGTGCCGACCGGAACGATGGGCTCGATCGTCATCAAGCTGCCACTGCCGCCGGGCTGCCTGCCGACCCTCTATCGGCACGACGAGCGCATGCGGGAGAGCTACCTCAAGGAATTCCCCGGCTACTACAAGACCGCCGACGCGGGCTTCAAGGACGAGGACGGCTATCTCACCATACTCGGGCGCACCGACGACATCATCAACGTCGCCGGCCACCGGCTGTCGACCGGCGGCATGGAGGAGGTGGTCGCCTCGCACCCGGCGGTCGCCGAATGCGCGGTGCTCGGCGTCAAGGACGAGATCAAGGGTGAGCAGCCCTGCGGCTTCCTGGTGCTCAAGGCCGGGGTCAACCGGCCGCACGAGGAGATCGAGCGCGAGGTCGTCGCCCTGGTGCGCGACAAGATCGGCCCGGTCGCCGCGTTCAAGGTGGCGCTGGTCGTCGCCCGCCTGCCCAAGACGCGCTCGGGCAAGATCCTGCGCGGCACGATGAAGAAGATCGCCGACCACGATCCCTGGTCGACGCCGGCGACGATCGAGGACCCGGCGACGCTCGACGAAATCTCCGCGGCGCTGAAGGCGAAGGGATTCTGAAGGGCCCTCCGCCGCCTTCGCGACGAAGCATGGACGTCTAATGCCAATTGCCCAAAAACACCCACCGCCGTCTTGGCCGGGCTTGTCCCGGCCATCCACGCGGTGAAGCTGCCGCCACTCCTGACGATGATGCCGAGAATGTACCGCTTTTCCGGTCGCGAAGCGGCGGCTCGACCGCGTGGATGGCCGGGACAAGCCCGGCCATGACGAGTCATTGCCTTCGTCGTCTGGTTTAAGTTCGCCAAGGCTTTCGTGCGCCGTATCGATGGCGCGCTTGATCGCGGCGAACGCCATTTGACTTCCCCGCCCCGCGCGCTTAAGAGCCGCGGCGTTCTTCGTCAGGTCTAAAGCCTCGTCGAAAAGCCGTCTGTCCCCTTCGAGGCCAGCGGTCCCCGTCCGGCAGCGCGTCGCGCCCCCGGGCGTTTTTGTCGTTTGGGGATCGGACGACGGAGAACGGAGCACAGAGGACAGAGGACGGGAGACAGAACGCGCTTCTGTCCTCCGTCCTCCGTCCTCCGACATCTGGAGCGCACCCATGTTCGAGAGCCTTTCGGAAAAGCTCTCCGGCATATTGGACAAACTGACCGGCCGCGGCGCCCTCTCCGAGGACGACGTCAACGCGGCGATGCGCGAAGTGCGCCGCGCGCTCATCGAGGCGGACGTGGCGCTCGAGGTCGTGCGCTCGTTCATCGACCGCACCCGCGCCAAGGCGGTCGGCGCGGCGGTGATCAAGTCGGTCAAGCCCGGCCAGATGGTCGTCAAGATCGTCCACGATTCGCTGGTCGAGACGCTTGGCGGCGAGTCCCAGGCGATCGACCTCAACGCGCCGGCGCCGGTGGCGATCATGCTGGTCGGCCTGCAAGGCGCGGGCAAGACCACGACCGCCGCCAAGATCGCCAAGCGCCTCGCCGAGCGCAACAAGGCCAAGGTGCTGATGGCCTCGCTGGACGTCAAGCGCCCGGCCGCGCAGGAGCAGCTCGCGGTGCTCGGGCGCCAGGTCGGCGTCGACACGCTGCCGATCGTGCCGGGTGAGGACCCGGTGGCGATCGCCAAGCGCGCCGAGAGCGTCGCGCGCCTGCAGGGCTACGACGTGGTGCTGCTCGACACGGCGGGGCGCACCCATATCGACGAGCCGCTGATGGCCGAAATGGCCGAAATCCGCGACGCCGCCAGGCCGCACGAGATCCTGCTGGTCGCCGACGCGCTCACCGGCCAGGACGCGGTCAACCTCGCCAAGAACTTCGACGCGCGCGTCGGCGTCACCGGCATCGTGCTGACCCGCGTCGACGGCGACGGGCGCGGCGGCGCGGCGCTGTCGATGCGCGCGGTCACGGGCAAGCCGATCAAGCTCATCGGCGTCGGCGAAAAGATGGACGCGCTGGAGGAGTTCCATCCCCAGCGCCTCGCCGACCGCATTCTCGGCATGGGCGACATCGTCAGCCTGGTGGAAAAGGCGGCTGAGACGATCGACGCCGAGCAGGCGGCCAAGATGGCCGAGAAGATGCGCAAGGGCGTCTTCGATCTCAACGATCTCTCCGAACAGCTCGCGCAGATCGAGAAGCTGGGGGGCATGGGCGGCATCATGGGGATGTTGCCGGGCATGGCCAAGCTCAAGGACCAGCTCGCCTCCGCCCATTTCGACGAGAAGGCGATCAAGCGCCAGCGCGCCATCATCTCCTCGATGACGCCCAGGGAGCGGCGCAATCCCGACCTCTTGAAGGCCTCGCGCAAGAAGCGCATCGCGGCGGGCGCCGGGGTCGGCGTCGAACTGGTCAATCGCCTGCTCAAGCAGCACCGCCAGATGGCCGACATGATGAAGGCGATGGGCGCCTCGGCGGGCAAGCGCGGCATGATGGGCCAGCTCGGCCAGATGATGGGTTTTGGCGGCGGCGCGCCGACGCCGAGCCCGGAGCAACTCGCGGCGCTGCAAAAGCAGATGGGCGGCGCCGGCGCGCCGCAAGGCCTTGCCAAGCCCGCCGGCATTCCCAATGCGCCGCCGCCCGGCGCGTTCAATCTTCCCCCGCAATTTCCCGGCCTGCCGGGCGTCGGCGGCCCCAAGCTGCCGGGCCTCGGCGGCGGCTTCAACCCGTTTGGGGGGAAGAAGAAATGATCGCGGCGCTCGCGACGGGAACCCCTTCCCCCCTTGCGGGGGAAGGTGGCCGGCGAAGCCGGCCGGATGAGGGGTCGCGCCGTCAGGCGCGCTCTTTCAACCCAGCCCAACCTGGAGGGCTTCGCTCGCCAACCCTTCGCCCGCCGGCGCCAAGCCGGCGCCTATCGGCGCCGACCCCTCATCCGGCCCGACTTCGTCGGGCCACCTTCCCCCGCAAGGGGGGAAGGGGCGCGTGGCGCCGCTCGGCACGAATTCAAACTTCACCCTGAAAGGAAAACCCAATGTCCCTGAAAATCCGCCTCTCCCGCGGCGGCGCCAAGAAGCGCCCCTTCTATCGCATCGTCGTGGCCGACGCGCGCATGCCGCGCGACGGCCGCTTCGTCGAGAAGATCGGCACCTTCGATCCCGTCAAGCCCAAGGACGACGCGACGCGCGTCGTGCTCGACGCCGAGAAGGCCAAGGCCTGGCTCGCCAAGGGCGCCCAGCCGACCGACCGCGTGCTGCGCCTGCTCGACGGCCTCGGCCTCGCCAAGCGCGAGACGCGCAACAACCCCGAGAAGGCCAAGCCGAAGAAGAAGGCGCAGGAGCGCGCCGCCGCGGCCGCCGCCGCCGCCGAGAAGGCCGCCGCCGCGGCCGGCTGATCGTAAGCCGCCGTGCCGAGCCCCAAGCGCCTCGTTCCGTTGGGCGTCTTCGGCGCCGCGCAGGGCGTGCGCGGCGAGGTCAGGGTCAAGTCCTACACCGCCGACCCCAAGGCGATCGGCGCCTACGGCGCGCTGACCGACAAGGCCGGCGCGCGCGTCTTCGCCTTCGAATCGCTGCGCGCGCTCAAAGACGAAATGCTCGTCGCGCGGGTGAAGGGCGTCTCCACCCGCGAGGCGGCTGAAGCGCTGAACGGCGTCGAACTCTTCGCGCGGCGCGAGCAATTGCCGCCGCCCGGCGAGGACGAATTCTATTACGACGACCTCGTCGGCCTCGCCGCGGTGACGCGCGAAGGCTCGAGGCTCGGCCGTGTCGTCGCGTTGAGCAATTTCGGCGCGGGCGACATCCTGGAGATCGCCCCCGAGGGCGGCGGCGAAACCCTCATGCTGCCGTTCACCAAGGCGGTCGCGCCCGAGATCGATTTCGCCGCCGGGCGCATCGTGATCCAGCCGCCGCGCGAGATCGAAGGCGAGCGGGAAGAATAGCGTCGCGGGGGGAGGCCGCTCCCCTCGTCAGCGCGACTTGCTCTTGGCGTCCTGCCCGGGTTGCTGGATGCTGAGGCTGCCGCCCGGTTGCATCTCCAGGCAGGTCAGCAGCTCGACGTAGCTCAGCGAGAACCCGCCTGTCTCCGCGCAGGCGGCGTGCGCGTCCGCCGAATATTTCGTCCAGTCGCTGCGCAGCTTTTCCCTCGCGTCCCTTTCGTCGCGCATGCAGCTGTCGTAGGCGGCCGACTGGTCCTCGGGCAGCGCCGCGGTCCGCGCGCTGCGGCACGTGCTTTCAATATCGATCGTCGGCAGGGAACTCGCGAGCGCGATCAGGAAAATCACGGTCGGCATCGTCAGTCCTCCGGGGCGGCCGAGCGCCCGCGCTGACGCCGCGGCGCCTCGGCTTTGATAGCACGGCGAGGGCGGCGGCGCTTGAGGCGCGTCAACGGCTTTGCGCGCGCCCCTCTTCGGCCTTCCCCTTGGCGGGGAGGAACGGCGCCATGCCCCGGCGCGCCAGCGCGTCGGCGCGTTCGTTCATTTCGTCGCCGGCGTGGCCCTTGACCCAGCGCCAGTCGATCGTGTGGCGTTGGGCCGCTTCGTCGAGGCGGCGCCAGAGGTCGTCGTTCTTGACCGGCTTCTTGTCGGCGGTGCGCCAGCCGTTGCGCTTCCAATTATGGATCCAGCCGGTGACGCCGCCGCGCAGGTATTGCGAATCGGTATGCAGTTCGACGCGGCACGGTCGGCTCAGCGCCTCGAGCGCGGCGATGGCGGCGCTCAGCTCCATGCGGTTGTTGGTGGTGAGCGCCTCGCCGCCGCAAAGCTCCCTCTCGTGGCCGCCATAGCGCAGAATGGCGCCCCAGCCGCCGGGGCCGGGATTGCCCGAGCAGGCGCCGTCGGTCCAGATCGCGACGCGCGTCGTCACCCGCGCCAGCCGTAGTCGCGCGCGCTGACGACGCGCTGGTGGAAGCGCAGCTTGACGAGATATTCGAGCGGGTTCTTGGGCGCCACCATGGCGCCCGGCGGCACGTTGAGCCAGTCGACCAGCCTCGTGAGCATGAAGCGCAGCGCCGAGCCGCGCGCCAGGATCGGCAGCGCCGCGACTTCCTCGGGGCCGAGCGGGCGCTGGCGCTGGTAGCCGTCGATCATCGCCATGCCCTTGGAGACGTTGAACGCGCCGTCGGCCTCGAAGCACCAGGCGTTGAGGCAGACGGAAAGATCGTAGGCGAAGGCGTCGTTGCAGGCGAAATAGAAGTCGATCAGCCCGGAGAGCCGATCGCCGAGGAAGAACACGTTGTCGGGGAAGAGATCGGCGTGGATCACGCCGCTCGGCAGGCCCGATGGCCAGATCGCCTGCAACGCGGCGAGCTCGGCCGCGGTTTCCTTGGCGAGGCCCGGCGAGACGTCGTCGGCTCTGCGCTCGGCGCTGGCGAACAAAGCCGGCCAGCCGCCGATGGACAACGCGTTGGGCCGGCGCAGCGGAAAATCCGCGCCCGCCTGATGCATGCGCGCCAGCGCCTCGCCGACCTGGCCGCAATGGCGCGCTTGCGGCCGGCGAATCCACAGGCCGTCGAGAAAGGTGACGATCGCGGCGGCGCGGCCGGCGAGGCGCCCCAGCGCCTCGCCGTTGCGCGCGCGCACCGGCTGCGGGCAGGTGACGCCGCGCGCGGCGAGGTGCTCCATCAGGCCGATGAAGAACGGCAAATCCTCCTCGTGGACGCGCTTCTCGTAGAGCGTCAGGATGAACTGGCCGGCTTCCGTGCGCATGAGGAAGTTGGAATTCTCGACCCCCTCGGCGATGCCCTTGAACGAGGTGACGCGGCCGAGGTCGTAGAGCGCGAGGAACGCGCCGAGCGCTTCGTCCGTGACTTCGGTGTAGACCGCCATGGTTCGTCCGGGATGATTCGTTCGGCAGGCGCCGCGCCGCGCTCGGTTGGTAACGGGCGGGCGAGACGGACGCAAGCGGGGGCTCGGCGCGCGAAAGGACAACTCGTGGGGCTTTCAACCACGCTCATTTCGTCGCGGGCGTTTTGCGGAATGTTGTCGATTATGACAACATAACCTCAATGATCCTCATTCGACGAATTTCGTGGCTCAGAGCCGCCTTGCGAGATTTCGAGGCGTTTGCCGCCGAGGTTCAAAGAGACGCCGCCCAAGTTCTTTCCATCGCCGCGCGGGGCGGCAAGGCCGACACGGCGAAGCCGTTCAAAGGCGTGGACGGTGGGGTCTCGAGATCGCGTTGCACCGTCGCGGCGACGCTTTCCGCATTATTTACGCTGTGCAGATCGGCGATGCGCTTTGGGTCGTCCATGCGTTCAAGAAGAAGTCGAAGACCGGGATCAAAACGCCGCAGATGGAGGTCGACCTCATCCGCGAGAGACTCAAACGATTGAAGGAGACGCTGAAATGAGCGACGATCTCGAATTGGTTCATGGCAGCGGCAACGTCTTCCGCGACCTAGGCCTGGCCAACCCGGAAGTCGAACAACTCAAGGCGATTCTCGCCGCCAAGATCATCGGCGTACTGGACAGCCAAGAACTGACGGTTCGCCGCGCTCACGATCTCACCGGCTTTGCGGCGGCGGATTTTTCGCGCGTTCGGCAAGCCAGGCTTTCCCGCTTCACCGTCGACCGTCTGATGGCGATGCTCGACAAGCTCGGCCAGGATGTCGAAGTGACGGTGACGGTTCAGCCGCGCCGCCACGCCGCGCAGGACGCGCCAAACGCCGCTTGATCGAGGGTCTGCGGCTACGCTCGCGCTTCGTCCTCGCGACACGGACGCGTCGCCCTCCGCCATCGTGCCAGTTTAGCCGAGAGAACGTGTCGGCGCCGCGCCCTCGCCGCCGGGGACGACATCGTCTGCGCCATGTCACGCAATGCGATTCGGGAGACCGTTTCGAACTGGCGCGAAGCCGCCGCAGGCCTTAAGAGCCGGAGCCCGCCAGGAACAGGACCGCTCTTGACCGCCGCACCCGCCGTCCCCGCCGCCCGCGTCCGCGCGCCCGTGTTCACGCAGGGCTCGACGATGCGCCACGTCGCCGTGATGACCGCGACCGGCTCGATCGGCCTGGTGGCGGTTTTCGCGGTCGACTTCCTGTCGCTGTTCTGGGTTTCGCGGCTCGGCGTGCAATCGCTGAAGGCGGCGGTCGGCTACGCCAGCCAGCTGCAGTTTCTCGCCATGTCGGTCAACATCGGCTTCACCATCGCGATTTCGGCGACCGTCTCGCGCGCGCTCGGGGCGGGCGATAGGCCCCGCGCGCGCCGGCTCGCCGCTTCCGGCCTCACGATCGCCGGCCTCACGTCGGCGGCGCTGGCGGCCGCGCTGTTCGTGTTTCGCGATTCTGCGCTGGCGGGCCTGCTGCACGCGCACGGCGAGGCCGCTTCGGTGGCGAGCCGGTTTCTCGCCATCACCATCCCGGCCAATGTGCCCCTCGCGCTCGGCATGGCGCTGTCGGGCGTCTTGCGCGCCGCCGGCGACGCGCGCCGCGCGATGTACGTGACCCTGTGGGGCGGGGTCGTCACCGCCTTCACCGACCCGACGCTGATTTTCGGCTTCGGGCTCGGCGTCTACGGCGCCGCGTGGGCGACCGTGATCTCGCGCTTCGTGCTGCTCGGCGTCGGCGTCTACGGGGCGATCGGCGTGCATGATCTCGTCGCCAGGCCGCGGGCGCGCGACGCGAGGGGCGATTTGGCGCCGATCATGGCGATCGGCATGCCCTCGATCATGGCCAATCTGGCGACGCCGGTCGCCGCGGTCTACGTCACCCGCGTCTGGTCGGATTTCGGCGAGGCGGCGGTGGCGGGCGGCGCCATCGTCGATCGCGTCATTCCGCTCGCCTTCGGCGTCATTTTCGCGCTCACCGGCTCGGTCGGGCCGATCATCGGCCAGAACTTCGGCGCCAAGCTGATGGACCGCGTCAAGCGCGCGATCACCGACGCGCTCGTGCTCTCCGTCGGCTATGCGCTGATCGCTTGGGGCGCGCTGGCGATCGCCGCGCCGTGGATCGTCGCCGCCTTCGACGCGCACGGCGCCGCGGCGGATTTCGTCACCTTCTTCTGCCGCTTCGGAGTCGCGGCGTGGCTCTTCGTCACCTGCCTCTTCGTCGCCAACACCGTGTTCAACAATCTCGGCTTTCCCTTGCTGGCGATGATCTTCAACTGGGGCCGCGCGACGCTGGGCACGATGCCCTTCGTGACGCTCGGCGCCAAATACGGCGGCGTCGAAGGCGCCATGCTGGGCGCGGCCGCCGGCGCGGCGGCGTTCGGGCTCGCCGCCGTCGCCGTGGCCTACGGCGTCAGGGCGCGTCTCGCCAAAGCGTTGGAAGCCGGCTAGCTGCGCCTCGCCCCGGAGCCCCGGCCGTCGCCGGCTTCATTGATTTGTCGCCCGTGGGCCCCTATCTAGCGGGTTCTGCGCCGTTCGATCGGCCGTCTCTTCGGATGCTTGCATGGCCCGCGACGTCGCCGATGGTGAGATCATTGAGTCCCGCGACGACTTGGTCGCGTGGCTCGAAGCGGGCTGCAAGCCCGCCGACGCGTTTCACATCGGCGTCGAACACGAGAAAATCCCCTTCTACAAGTCGGACCTGACACCGGTCCCCTACGAAGGCCCGCGGGGGATTTGCGCGCTGCTGGAGGGCATGCGCGAACGCCTGGGCTGGGAGAGAATCGAGGACGCCGGCAAGCTCATCGGCTTGCTCGACGCGGTCGGCGGCGCCGCGCTTTCGCTCGAGCCGGGTGGCCAATTCGAGCTTTCCGGCGCGCCGTTGACGACGGTCCACGAGATCGCGGGCGAACTCGACGCCCATTTGCGTTGCGCCCACGCCGTCGCCGATTCGCTGGGGATCGGCTTTCTCGCCCTCGGCGTCAGCCCGAAGTGGTCGCTCGCCGAGACCCCGGTGATGCCCAAGAGCCGCTACCGCATCATGTCGCGCTACATGCCCAGAGTGGGGACGCGTGGCCTCGACATGATGTTTCGCACCGCGACAGCGCAGACGAATTTCGATTTTTCCGACGAGGCCGACATGGTCGCCAAGCTGCGCGCCGGACTCGCGCTGCAGCCTGTCATCACCGCCCTCTTCGCCAATTCGCCGTTCACCGACGGCGCCCTGAACGGCCTTCTGTCGGCGCGCTCGGAAATCTGGCGCCACACCGACGGCGCGCGCACCGGCATGCTGCCGTTCGCCTTCGAACCGGGCATGGGGTTCGAACGCTACGTCGATTACGCGCTCGACGTTCCCCTCTATTTCGTCAAGCGCGACGGGATCTATCACGAAGTCGCGGGCGCGAGCTTTCGCGATCTGCTCGCCGGCCGGCTCAAAGCGCTGCCGGGCGAGCGCGCGACGGTTTCCGACTGGGCCAACCATCTCTCGACGATCTTTCCCGAAGTGCGCGTCAAGCGCTACCTCGAAATGCGCGGCGCGGACGTCGGCCCCGCCGATCGCGTTTGCGCGTTGGCGGCGTTGACGGTCGGCCTCAATTACGATCGCCAAGCCCTCGCCGCCGCCGGCGATCTCGTGAGCGGCTGGAGCGCGGCCGAGCGCCAGACCCTGCGCGACGAGGTTCCGCGCCTCGGGCTGGGGGCGCGCGTCGCCGGCCGCGACCTGCGCACGATCGCGCGCGAGGCGCTCGGCATCGCGCGCGGCGGATTGGCGCGGCGCGCGCGACGCGACGCGGAGGGCCGCGACGAATCGATCTATCTGACGCCGCTCGACGAAATCGTCGCCGAGGGCCGCGTCCCGGCGCAGCGCTGGATCGCGCGCTTCAACGGCGCCTGGGAGCGGAGCGTCGATCCGGCGTTCAAGGAAGCCGTGATCTGAACCGGCGCGGGAATCGGCGAGATCGGGCCCGCAGGACGCCGCGTGGGCGCCATTCGTCGCCATGGTTCATGTTCGGTTCATGGGCGATCCGGCAGAGATGATTCGAAGCCTCGCTGGTGAGGCTATCGGAAAATCAAGGTCTTAACAGATGTTAAAGAAATTGCTCATGGCCTCGGCGCTCGTCGTCGGGCTCGCCGCTCTGCCTTCCTACGCCGCCGACACCGCCGCTCCCGCTCCGGCGGCTCACGCGATGCATCATCATCATCACCATCACCACCGCCACCACCATCATCACCACCATCATCATCACCATCACCACCACCACCATCACCACCACCACATGGCGCCGAAGCCCGCCGAGCCGGCGAAGTGAGCTGACGCGGCGCCACGGCGCCGTCCGCGCTTCGCTTCTTCGCGCAAAGACGCCTCCGGGCCGGCGAACGGCCGCCCGGAGGCGTCTTCTTTTTTGACGGGTTGGTCTGGCGAACGGGAATGCGGCGGCCGCTGAGCGTCGCGGCCCTATCCCGTCATTCCCGATCTGGGATCGTAGGGCTTTTCGTCGCGCCAGCGCCGCATGAGCTTCGTCAGGTCGGCGTCCTCGCCGGCGGGCATCGCGATGCGCAGCGTCGCCAGGAGATCGCCCTGCGGCAGTTCGCTGGTCGCCGGCAGGCCTTTGCCGCGCAAACGCAGGACGCGTCCGCCGCTGACCCCCGGCGCGATGGCCATTTCGACTTCGCCGCCGAGAGTGGGGACGCGCACTTTGGCGCCCAGCACCGCTTCGTAGAGGGTGATCGGCAAGTCGAGGCGCAAATCGCGCCCCTCGACCTTGAACAGCGGATGCGGCGCATAGCGGACCGTGACGATCGCGTCGCCCGCGGGTCCGTTTCTCGTCCCCGGCCTTCCCTGTCCGCGCAGCCGAATCGGCTTGCCCTCTTCGACGCCGGCGGGCACGGCGACGTCGAGCGTCTTGCCGGTCGGCAAGGCGACGCGCACCGACCCGCCGCCCGCGGCCATCGCCAGCGGCACCGTGACGGAGGTGGCTACGTCCTCGCCGCGCGCCGGGCCGCGCGCCCGGCCGCCGGCGCGCCCGCCGAACAATTCGGCGATGACGTCGGGATCGATCGAGCCGCCGCCCCGGCCGGGCGAGAACTCGCCGCCGCCGAAATCGAAGTTGAAATTGCGGAAGTCGCCCCCTTCGCCCGCATGCGCGCCCGGGCGCCGGCCGAAACCGAAGCCTTCGAACTGCGGCGCGCGCGGCTTGCCCTCCGCGTCGATTTCGCCGCGATCGTAGGCGGCGCGTTTCTTGGCGTCGCCGAGAATTTCGTATGCGGACCCGATTTCCGCGAAGCGATCCTTCGCCCGCGGCTCCTTGCTCTGGTCGGGATGGTATTTCTTGGCGAGCTTGCGATAGGTCGACTTGATTTCGCCAGCGCTGGCCGTCTTGGCCAGCCCGAGAACTTCATAGGGGTCGCGCATGATGAGCCCAGGATTGCGCGCCCGCCCCGAAGGCGCAGGCGCCGGTGTCTCCCTCGCCTATTTGGGCCGGCGGCGCTTTCCTCGCAAGTGGGCGTCAGAGACCCGTCCACGGCGAGACGTCGTAGATCGCAACCTCGCCGCTCTCGCTGGGGCAGCCGACGGCCTGGAGCGTCTTGGCGGCCTTGCCGTCGACGAGGCGCGCGACGAAGGCGCGGCACGATCGGCCCTGCCGCGCGAAGGTTCCGGCGACGGGGAGGAATTCGCCGCGGTCGCCGGTTTCCGCATTGGACCAGCGGGCGGGCTCGGCCGGCGCCGGCGCGCGCAGGCTCGCCGCGAGAACCGGTTCGGCGATCCGCCAGTCGCGCGAATCGAAGGCGCTCGACAGCGGCGGGGCCTCCGGCTTGATCGATCCGGTCGGCTCGGCGTCGATGAGGGACGGCAGCGGCATGGAGATCGAACATCCCGCGAGCGCCAGCGCGACCAAAGCGACCGCGAGGGCCCGGCCCGCGCCGGGCGAGCCGCCGCGCCGGCGAAAACTTTCGCGTTTGCAGTTCGGAAGGACTATCATTGTTAAGCGCGCGATGGTTGTCAAAGAGGAGCATAATTGCCTTGAATGCGTTAAATTCGAGTGACTTCACCGAAACGCGCGATCCTTTCGCGCTGCTGAAGCTGTGGCTGGCGGAGGCGGGCGAGCGCGAGCTCAACGATCCCGAGGCGATGACGCTCGCCAGCGTCGACGCCGCCGGCATGCCGGACGCGCGCGTGGTTCTGTGCAAGCAGGCCGACGAGCGCGGCCTCGTCTTCTACGGCAACGCGCAAAGCGCCAAGGGCCGGGAATTGGCGGCGACGCCGAAGGCGGCGGCGCTGTTCCACTGGAAGTCGCTGCGCCGCCAGGTGCGCCTGCGCGGTTCCGTCGCCAGGATCTCGGACGGCGAAGCGGACGCCTATTTCGCCTCCCGGCCGCGCCTCAGCCGCATCGGGGCCTGGGCGAGCCAGCAGTCGCGGCCGCTCGAATCGCGCGCAAAGCTCGAGGAGGCCGTCGCGGCCTACACGAAGAAGTTCGGCGAGGGCGATATTCCGCGCCCCGCCTATTGGGGCGGATACCGGCTGACGCCGATCGAAATCGAATTCTGGCAGGACGTCCAGTTCCGCCTGCACGATCGCGTCCTGTTCGCGCGCGCGCGCGAAGGCGAGCCGTGGCGCCGCGAGCGGCTTTATCCATAGGCGTGCCGGCGCGAGGCAAGTGTGCTAACCCTCGCGCCTCCGCCCCTCCCAGCGAATCGAGCCATGACGCCTCAACCGTCCTCCAACGCGCCGCGCCGCGCGATGCTGCTCACCGGCGCCTCGCGCGGCATCGGCCACGCGACCGTCAAGCGTTTTTCCTCGGCCGGATGGCGCGTCATCACCTGCTCGCGCCATCCCTTCCCCGAGGCGTGCCCCTGGCTCGCCGGTCCCGAGGACCATCTGCAGATCGACCTCGCCGACCACGCCGACACGCTTCGCGCCATCCGCGAGGTTCGCGAGCGGCTGGAGGGCGGGCGGCTCGACGCCCTGGTCAACAACGCCGCCATTTCCCCCAAGGGTCCCGGCGGCACGCGGCTCGGCCTGTTCGAGACCGAGTTCGAGGATTGGAACAAGGTGTTCCAGGTCAACTTCTTCGCGCCGGCCCTGCTGGCGCGCGGCCTCAGCGCCGAGCTCCAGGCCGCGAAAGGCGCGATCGTCAACGTCACCTCGATCGCGGGATCGCGGGTCCACCCCTTCGCCGGCGTCGCCTACGCCACGTCGAAGGCGGCGCTGGCCGCGCTGACGCGCGAGATGGCGGCCGACTTCGGGCCGCGCGGCGTGCGCGTCAACGCGATCTCGCCCGGCGAGATCGACACCGCCATCCTCTCGCCGGGCACGGAGAAGATCGTCGCGCAAATCCCGCTGCGCCGCCTCGGCTCGGCCGAAGAAGTCGCCAAGGCGATCTACTTCCTGTGCACGGATCAATCGAGCTACGTCCACGGCGCGGAACTGCTGATCAACGGCGGCCAGCATGTCTGAGGTGTGAAGCGTGGGTGAACGGCTCTATCCCGCGCGGCCCGTCCTGGCCGCCTCGGTCGCGGTGTTCCGCGACGGGCGCGTCCTCATCGCGCGGCGCGCGCGCTCGCCGCTCGGCGGCCTCTATTCGCTGCCCGGCGGCGTGGTGGAAGTCGGGGAGACTTTGCGCCAGGCCGCTTTGCGCGAGCTGGCCGAGGAGGTCGGCCTCGCCGCTGAGATTCTCGCCTTCGTCGATCACGTCGAACCGATCCTGTTCGACGGCGCCAGGGTTCGCGAACACTACGTGATCGCGGCGTTCGTCGCGCGCTGGCTGAGCGGCGAGGCGCGCGCCGGCCCCGAGGCCGACGCCGTCGCCTGGGTCGAGCCGGCAGAGATCGCGCGCTGGCCGACGACGCCCAGGCTGCCCGAAATCGTCGAAAAGGCGGCGCGTCTCGAACGGAGCTTGCGGTGAGGCCGCGCGCGCGCCTCGTCGCCGCGCTGGGCGCCCTGGCGCTCGCCGCGAGCCCGCTCGCCGCGCAGACGCCGCCCGCCAAGCCCGCCGCGCCGGTCGAGCAGCCCGCCCCGTCGCCGAGCGAGTCGCCGCCGCCCTACGAGCCCCAGTTGCTGCGTCTGGCCGAAGTGGTCGGCGCGCTCGCCTACTTACGCGATCTCTGCGGCGCGGGCGACGGCGCGACGTTTCGCGGCAAGTTCGCCGACTTGCTGGAGGCGGAAGGCAACACCGAGGCCCGCAAGGAAGCGCTCGCCGGCGCCTTCAACCGCGGCTTCCGCGATTACGAACTCACCTACCGCGCGTGCACGCCGGCCGCGCGCGAGATCGTGGCGCGGTTTCTCGACGAGGCCGCGCGGATCGCCAAGGACGTCGCCAATCGTTACGCCGGCTGACGCCGCGAAAAGCGCTGCCGTCAGTCCGCCGCGGCCCTGCGCCCGAGCCAGCGGCGAACTCGGCTGGCGTACGCCTCGAACTCATCCGGGTGGAGACGCCGCAGCATCGCTTCCTCCGTCGGCATGACGACGCGGTCGTTAACGAGGAAGAACAGCGCGGGAAGAAGGATCGCCGCCGCGAGCATCGTCGGACGCCACGGGGCGAAAGCCTGGAGGTAGAACGCCAGCGCCGACCACAGGAGAAACTGAACCATCGCCAAGAGGTACGTCGGATTGCGCGAATAGGCGTAGGGCCCGTCGGTGACCAGCGCCGACGATTTGACGTAGGTGCGCGCGTCGCCGCCGGCCTTGTCGAGATGGGCGATGACGAAGACCTTGCCGGCGTAGCAGGCGAGGATCAACACGCCGAGGAGGAAGGTCGGCGCGAGGACGAGGCCGCGGTCCATTTCGCCCGCCCAGACGGGAACGACGGCGGCGACGAAGAGAAGCGAGAACGCCAGGTCGATGACGAAGGTCGCGGCGAACTTGAACTTTTTCGCCGCCGCCTCGGCCTCGGCGGCGGCGGGCTCGTCGAACAGGGAGCTCTTCAACACCACGCTCATCGCTTGCCTTCCCATCGTCCGTGTGCGCGGCCAGCGTCGGCGGATCGCGACGGCGCGGCTGCCAAAATGCCGCGCGGCGGTAAATTTTCCGCCCTCGCGATCGCGGACCCGGCCGTCCTGCGAGGCAGCATCCCTTCCAAAACTTTAACGCTGTGTTTCGTTTCTCTCGCGATCGCGTTGCCGCGCCATTGCGCGTCGCCTACGATGCGCGCTCGGCGCAGGCGCAAGCCTCGATGAGACGGGAGCGCACGACGATGGAGCCCAAGGCGGCCGCGCTTCCCGCGCTCGACCACGAGGCGTTCCTGCGCCGCGCGTTCGACGTGGCGCGCCGTTCGCGCCAGCAGGGCGATCATCCCTTCGGCTCGATCCTGGTCGGCCCCGACGGCGCAGTCCTGAAGGAGCAGGGTAACGGCTTCAGTTCGGAAGGCGGCGACATGACCGCGCACGCCGAGCGCCTTCTCGCCACCTGGGCCTCGAAGACCCTCGGCGCGGCGTTTCTGGCGCGATGCACGCTTTATACGTCGGCGGAGCCCTGCGCGATGTGTTCGGGCGCGATCTACTGGGCGGGGATCGGCCGCGTCGTCTACGGCCAGAGCGAGAAGAGCCTGAAGGCGGTGACCGGCGCGCACGGCGAGAACCCGACGCTCGATCTGCCCTGCCGCGTCGTGTTCGCCGCGGGACAGCGCTCCGTCGAAGTCGTCGGCCCGCTGCTCGAGGGCGAGGCGGCGGCGCTGCAACGCGATTTCTGGGCCGATCGGGCGCCACTGTAGGCGCGCTCCCCTTCCCCCCTCGCGGGGGAAGGTGTCATCGCGTCAGCGATGACGGATGAGGGGGCGCGCGCAAGCGCGACCGCCACGCGCGTTTGCTCCACGTCGAAAGGTGGCCGACGCTCGTCGAAGCCGTCGCGCTTGCGCGCGACCCCCTCATCCGACGCGCTTCGCGCGCCACCTTCCCCCGCAAGGGGGGAAGGGGTCGCTTTTCTCAGCTCAGCTTGCCTTCGACGCCCTGGACCAGCCATTGCAGGCCCGAGAGCGTTCCGTCGTCCATCACCTGGCCGGCGGGCAGCTTCAGAGCGCCGCTCTGGTCGACGAGCGGGCCGACGAAGATCTTCTGCTTGCCCGAGGTGATGTCGTCGACGGTCTGCTGCGCCAGCGCCTTGACGTCGTCGGGCATGTTGGTGAACGGCGACATCTTCAACAGGCCGGCGGAGAAGCCGCCCCAGACGTCGCCGCTCGTCCACGTCCCGTCGAGGACCGCCTGGACGCGCTTGATGTAGTAAGGACCCCAGACGTTGACGTTGGCGGAGAGCTCCGATTTCGGCGCGAATTTGGCCATGTCGGTCGCCTCGCCGAACGCCTTGACGCCGCGGCTCTCGGCGACCTGCAGCGGGGCGGGCGAGTCGGTGTGCTGGGTGATGACGTCGCAGCCCTGGTCGATCAGCGCCTTGGCGGCGTCGCCCTCCTTGCCCGGGTCGTACCAGGAATTGATCATGATGAACTTCAGCTTCGCCGTCGGATTGACGCTGCGCATGCCCAGAAGGAACGCGTTCATGCCCTGCACGACTTCCGGCACCGCCACCGAGCCGACGTAGCCGGCGACGCCCGTCTTGCTGATCTTGCCGGCGATGACGCCCTGGACGAAGCGCCCCTCGTAGAAGCGGATGTTGTAGGTCGCGACGTTGGCGGCGCGCTTGTAGCCAGTGCAATGCTCGAATTTGACGGCGGGAAACTTCTTCGCCGCGGCGATCACGTAGTTCATGTAGCCGAACGAGGTGGCGAAGATCAGGCCGCTGCCCTTGGCGGCGAAGTCGGAGAGCACGTGCTCGGAGTCCGGCCCCTCGGGAACGCTCTCGACGTAAGCCGTCTTCACCGCGCCGCCGAAGTGCTCTTCGACCTCCTTGCGCGCGATGTCGTGTTGGTAGCTCCAGCCGAAATCGCTCACCGGTCCGACATAGATGAAGCTGACCTTCAAGGGTTCGGCGGCGCGCGCCCCGCCCAACGCCAGCGGCGTCGCGGCGACGGCGAGCCCGCCGCCCAGAAGCTTGTTGAATGTCCGACGATCCATCGCGTTTCTCCTCACTGCCTCGAGAAATGCTTATACCGGCGCCGCGCCCATGCCTATCGGCGCCGAACCCGTTCGACCGGAAATCGACAGCTCCGCCCCGCGCCCGCGCCCGTGGGCAAGCAAGGCGCAGGCCAGGGCGCGCGGCGTTTGCGTTTGGCGGCGAAGCCTGCGGCCAATCCCCCCGCCCCTCACCCTACCTCTCCCCGTAAACGGGGAGAGGAGAAGGACGGCGCCGCGCGCCCCTCTCCCCGCTCTCGCGGGGAGAGGTAGGGTGAGGGGCGGGGGGATTGGCCGCGGGCCTCGGCAAGCTCCTCTTCCCGCTCGGGCGCCTCTTTCTTAAGCTCGACGCAGCGCAAATATTCGCCTCCAAGCGCGCATCAGGCCCCCGCATAGAACGGTCGGCCGAGGCAGGCCGGCTGATTGAGGCGGATGCGGCGCCGATCGCGCGAAATGACTGCGAGCACCACGACGGTGACGAGATAGGGCAGCGCGGAAATGAACGGCGAGGGGATCGGCACGCCCACCCCCTGGACGTAGAGCGACAGATACATGATCGCGCCGAAGAGATAGGCGCCGCCGAGCAGCCAGGCCGGCCGCCAGGTCGCGAACACGACGAGGGCGAGGGCGATCCAGCCGCGTCCCGCGGTCATGTTCTCCGCCCACAGCGGCGAGTAGGCGAGCGACATGTAGCCGCCCGCGAGCCCCGCCATCGCGCCGCCGAACAGCGTCGCCCCGAGGCGAATCGCGTTGACGGGATAGCCGATGGCGTGCGCCGCGTCGTGCGAATCCCCGACCGAGCGCAGCACCAGCCCGGCGTGGGTGCGATAGAGAAACCACGCCACGGCCGCCAGGATCACGAAGGAGGCGTAGACCAGCCCGTCCTGCCCGAACAGCACCGGGCCGAGGAAGGGGATCTGCGACAGGCCGGGCAAGTCGAGCTTGGCGAGCTCGGGCCCCTTGACGCCGACGTAGCCGGCGCCGAGCAGAGAGCTGAAGCCGCGGCCGAAAATCGTCAGCGCCAGGCCCGCGGCGGTCTGGTTGGCGAGCAGGCCGAGCGTCAGGAAGGCGAAGATCGCCGACAGCGCCGCGCCGCCGGCGATCGCCGCCAAGAGGCCGAGGAGGGCGCTGCCGGTGAGCAGCCCGACGATGAAGCCGGTGACCGCGCCCAGCAGCATCATGCCTTCGACGCCGAGATTGAGAACGCCGGCGCGCTCGGTGACCAACTCGCCGGCGGCCGCGAGCAGCAACGGCGTCGAGGAGGCCATCACGCTGACGAAGAAGCTGGTCAGGAAGAAGATCATCGAGCGGCTCCGATCGGCTTGCCTCGCGGCCTGGCGAGCCGGACGCGGTAGAGAATCAGGATGTCGCAGGCGAGCAGGAAGAACAGCAGGATGCCCTGGAAGATGCCGGTGACCGCGTTGGGCAGCCCGAGGTCGATCTGCGCCGCGTCGCCGCCGAGATAGGAAAGCGCCAGCAGCAATCCCGCGAAGATCGCGCCGATCGGATGCAGCCGCCCGAGGAAGGCGACGATGATGGCGGTGAAGCCGTACCCGGGCGAGATCTCGGTGGTGAGCTGACCGATCGGGCCGGTGACCTCGAACATGCCGGCGAGCCCGGCGAGGCCGCCGCTGACGAGCAGCGCCACCCAGATCAGGCGCCGCTCGCTGAAGCCGGCAAAACGCGCCGCCCGCGGCGCTTCGCCGACGACGCGCAGTTGAAAGCCGAGCGTCGAGCGCGACATCAGCGCCCAGACCGCGATCGCCGCGATCGGCGCGACGACGCAGCCCAGATGCACGCCCGTGCCGTCGATGACGATCGGCGTCGTCGCGCCGTCGGAAAACATCGCGGTCTGCGGAAAGCCGAAGCCCTTCGGGTCCTTCCACGGACCGGTGACGAGATAGATCAGCAGGTACTGCGCGACATAGGTCAGCATCAGGCTGGAGAGGATTTCGTTGACGTTGAGGTCGGCCTTGAGGAACGCCACGAGGCCCGCCATCGCCGCGCCGCCGATCACGCCCATGAGAATCGTGCCGGGATAGAGCAGCCAGCCCGGCAGGTCGGGAAACGCCAGCGCGAACCCGCCGGCGAAGATCGCGCCGACGGTGAACTGGCCCTCCGCGCCGATGTTCCACACCGAGGCGCGATAGCACAGGGCCAGTCCCGCCCCCATCATGATCAGCGGCGCCGCCTTGACGGCGAGCGCGGAGAGGCCGCCAGCCTGGATGAGCGGCGCGACGAGGAAGGTAAAGACCGCCGGGCCGGGCGCCTGCCCGAGCGCCCAGAAGACGAACCCGGTGCCGAGGATCGTCAGCCCGATCGCCAGGACCGGCGACGCATAGGTCCACAGAATCGACACTTTGCCGCGCGGTTCGAACCTCATGGTCAGCGATGCTCCCGCGCGGCGCCGCCCATGACGAGGCCGATCTGTTCGATGGTCGCCTCCTGGACCGGAATCGCGGGCGACAGCCGCCCGCCGGCGATCACCGCGACGCGGTCGCAGATGAGGAAGATCTCGTCCAGATCCTGCGAGATGATCACCACCGCCGCGCCGTTTTCGGCAAGCTCCGCCAGAGCGCGATAGATCGCCGCCGCCGCGCCGGCGTCGACCCCCCAGGTCGGCTGGTTGACGACGAGCGCGCCCGGCGACTGCATCACTTCGCGCCCGACCAGGAATTTTTGCAGATTGCCGCCCGACAGCGCGCGCGCCTGGGCTTTCGGGCCGGTGGTGCGAACGTCGAAACGGCGGATGATCTCCTTGGCGAAGTCGAGCGTCTTCGCCTGATCGACGAAACCGAACCGCGCCAGCGCGCGGCGCGCGGCGGCGGTGAGAAAGGCGTTTTCGCTCAAGGTCATCGACCCGACCGCGCCGTGGCCGTTGCGCTCTTCGGGAACGAAGCAGCCGCCCAGCGCCCGCCGTTCGCGCGGCCCCAGGCGGCCGACGGCGACGCCGTCGAGCCTGATCGTCTCGGGCGCGGCGGCGAGAACCTCGCCCGACAGCGCGTCCATGAGTTCGGTCTGGCCGTTGCCGGCGATGCCGGCGACGCCGAGGATCTCGCCGGGCGAGACGGCGAAGCCGACGTCTTTCAAATCGGTCCCGAACGGGTGGGGCGACTTCACGTTGAGCTTCTCGACCGCCAGGCGCGGCCTCGCGCCTTCGGCGAGGACGCGCCGGCTGCGCGAGGGCGGGTCCAATTGCGCGTTGATCATCAGTTCGGCCAGTTCCTTGGCGCTTCTTTGGCTCGGCACGCAATGGGCGACCACGCGGCCGAGGCGCATGATCGTGGCGACGTCGCACAGCGCTCTGATCTCCTCGAGCTTGTGGCTGATGTAGAGGATGGAGCAGCCTTCGGAGGCGAGCCGCCGCAGCGTCTCGAACAGCTTCTCGACCTCCTGCGGCGTCAGCACCGAGGTCGGCTCGTCCATGATCAGCAGGCGCGGGTTCTGCAAGAGGCTGCGCACGATCTCGATGCGCTGGCGCTCGCCGACCGAGAGATCGTGCACGGTCTGGTCGGGGCTGAGCGGCAGGCCGTACTTCTGCGAAATCTCGACGATCCGTTCGCGTAAGTTGGCGCGGTCCTTGGGATCGTTCATGCCGAGCGCGACGTTTTCCGCGACGGTCAGCGATTCGAACAGCGAGAAATGCTGAAACACCATGCCGATGCCGAGCCGCCGCGCGTGCGCCGGGCTCTGCACCGCCACGCTCCGGCCGCGCCAGACGATTTCGCCGGCGTCGGGCCGCATGACGCCGTAGATGATCTTGACCAGCGTGCTCTTGCCGGCGCCGTTTTCCCCCAAGAGGGCGTGAATCTCGTTGCGCCCGACGGTCAGGTCGACGTTGTCGTTGGCCAGACACCCGGGAAACTGCTTGACGATCCCCCGCAGCGACAAATAGGGGCCGTCCCCGACCGCCGTCTCGTTGAGCATGGCGCCCAAAGCCCTCTCCGCGTTTCGCGGCTCATTGCAAATTCCGGACCGGCGATGAGCCGGCCTCGCGCCTGATTCGACGCTTCCTTGAAGGAGGGCGCCCCCGCCGTCCGCACCCGTCGCGCGCCATGCTCGCACGTCGCGTCGCGCCCGCCAACCCTCGAGCGCCTCGCTCTAACCCGCCGCGCCGACCTCGACCCAACGCCCTTCGCGGCTCGCTCGGGCGATGGCGTGAATGGCGCGCTCGATCGCCAGCCCCGCCTCGAAATCGATCGTCAGCGCCGGCTCGCCGGCGATGCGCGCGAGCAATTGCCGGCATTCGATGATCTTGAGATCGTTGAAGCCGAGCTGATGGCCGGGCGCGACGACGAAGCGATCGTAGGGCGGATGCGCGGGTCCCATCAGGATGCGGCGAAAGCCCTGGTCCTCCGGGCGGCCGTCGGCGAGGTAGACTTCAACCTCGTTGAACCGTTCCTGATCGAACAGGATCGCGCCGCGCGCGCCGAAGAGCTGCAATTGCAACCGTCCCTTGCGGCCCCAGGCGCAGCGGTCGACATGGATGACGCCGCCGGCGCCGCCGGGCATGCGCAGCAGCGCGGTCGCGACGTCGAAGGTTTCGATCCTGCGACGCGCTGCGCCGTCGGGCCGGTCGGCGTAGGGCTTGGCCATTTCGCCGAACACGTGCGTCGGGCGGCCGATGAGGGTCTCGATCAAGCTGAGCGGGTGCACGGCGAAATCGTCGAGCGCGCCGTAGCCCGCCGACCCCGCGCTGCGCCAGGAAAAAGGCGCGTCCGGATCGGCCATGAAGTCCTCGTCCATCTCCACGCGGAAATGGTTGACCGCGCCGATCGCGTTCTCGCGCAAGAGCTTGGCGATATAGCGGACGGCGGGGCTCTGAACATAGTTGTAGCCGAGGATGGCGACGCGCCCCGAGCGGCGCGCCGCCTCGGCCATCGCGATCGCCTCGGCCAATTTCGGCGCCATCGGCTTTTCGCACCAGACGTGCTTGCCCGCCTCGAGCGCTCCGATCGCCATCGGCGCGTGCAACGGGTTCGGCGTCGCGATCGAGACGACGTCGACGGCGGGATCGTTGACGAGCGCGCGCCAATCTGCGGTCGCGCTGGCAAAGCCGAATTCGTCGGCGCGCGCCCTGGCGAGCTGCGCGTCGACCTCGCACAGCGCGACGCGGCGCACGACCGGCGCATCGCCGAAGACTGCGCGCACGCCGGTCCAGGCCAAGGCGTGGCACTTTCCCATATAGCCGGTGCCGATCAGGCCGACGCCGATCTCCCGCATCGCGATCCCCTTCCCGCGTTCTCGCGGCGCCGCGCCGAGGCGCGAATCGCCCCGCTTGCGGCACAAACATTCCCATGACTATCAACATTGGAATATTTGTTCTAGCTTATCCCGGGCGAAGCGCTTTCGCGGGAAGGAGGCCTCGCCGCCGGCGGAGCGGCCTCGCGAAGCTTTCGCCATGGGGAGACAACGGGACATCATGGATGCGCCGCAGGATTTTGACGCGCTCAAGCGCCGCCTCATCGACATCAAGCCGGAACTGCCGAAGCGGCTGCGTCAAACCGCGGCGTTCGCGCTCGAACACCCGGATGAGGTCGCGCTCGGCACCGCTTCGAGCATCGCCGAGCGCGCGCAGGTGCAGGCCTCGACCCTGGTGCGTTTCGCCCAGACGCTCGGCTTCGCCGGCTTCTCGGAATTGCAGGGCGTCTTTCGCGCTCACCTGCGCAACCGCTGGCCCGATTATTCGGAGCGCCTGAAGGCGCTGCACGCGGGCGCCCTGGACAGCGGCGATCCGTTGCGCCTGTTGTTCGGCTTCGCCGATTCGGCGGCCGCTTCGATCACCAAGTTGCGGCGCAACGTCCATCGCGCGGATCTGGACGAGGCGATCGCCTTGCTCGCCCGCGCGCGCACCATCTATGTCGTCGGCCAGCGCCGCTCGTTCTGCGTTTCGCATTATCTCGCCTATGCGCTCGCCCAGCTCGGCCTCGGCGCGGCGCTGATCGACAACGTCGGCGGCCTCGGGCCGGAACAGCTGGCGGCCGCCGGAGAAGGCGACGCACTGATCGCGATCAGTTTTTCCCCCTACTCGCCGTTCACCATCGCCGAGGTCGAAGCGGCGCGAAAGAGGAAGACCCCGGTCGTCGTCATCACCGACAGCGCGCTGAGCCCGCTGGCGGGAATGGCCGACGCGCGCTTCGAGATCGCCGAAAGCGACTTCGGCTCCTTCCGCTCCAACGCGGCGACGTTCTGCCTGGCGATGACGCTCGCGGTGGCGGTCGCCGAAAGGCGCAACGGCGCGCCCGGCGGGGCTGAACGGACCGACGCGCGGGCGCAGCGCCGGACTTCGCGCGCGCCGCCCTCGGCCGGCGGAGCGTCCTCAGGCGCCTTGCAAAAAGCGCATCGTCGCGCAAGCCCCGCCGGTCGGCCTGTTCGATAGGACGAGGCTGCCGCCATGGGCCGCCATCGTGCGCTCGACGATGGAAAGGCCGAGGCCGAGGCCCTCGCCGGGCTTGGCGCCGGACGCGGCGCGCCGACGCGCCTCCGGACCGAGCCGGGCCGGCGGAAAGCCGGGGCCGCGATCGAGAACGGCGATGGCGGGCGCCTCGCTCACCTGCACGGAGACCGTCGTCTGCGCCGGAGCGTTGACGATCGCGTTCTCGATGAGATTGCGCAAGGCGCGGAAAATATAATCGCGCGCGCCGACGACGAAAATCGGGCGTTCGGCGCCGACAACCTCGATGGAGCGGCCGCGCGTCACCGCCAGGGGCGCGAGAAAGGCGGCGGCGCTGCGCGCGACTTCGCTGATGTCGAGCTTGTCGTACGGCTCGAAACGGAGCCCCCCGAGGCGAACCCGGTCCAGAAGCTGCAGCACCAGACGCTCCATCGCGGCGAAATCGTCTCCCAGCGCGCGCGCGACCGGCGCGTCGGAAAGATCGAGCTGCGCGCGGATGATCGCCAGCGGCGTGCGCAATTCGTGCGCGACTTCGCCGACGAACGCGTCGAGTTCGCGATAGCCCGCCTGCAGCCGATCGAGGGCGCCGTTCACCGCTTGCACGAGCGCGCGCACGTCTAGCGGCAGGTTCGCTTCGCTCAGGCGCACCGCGACCCCGTGCGGTCCGATCGTCTCGGCTTCGCGCGCCGCGATACGCAGCGGCCTCAGCGCATGCCGCGCGACGATCAGGTTCGTGGCGAGCAGGCCGAGGACGAAGGGAATGCCGATCCAGCCGATGTCGCCGACGAATTCCTCGAGGACCGAGTCGAATATGACGGGATTGCTCGGAAAGGCCACTTGAACGACGACGCCGGGACGGGCGTCGGGGACCGGCAGCGACAGGCCGTACATCGGCTCTTGCCGCCCGAATATCGGCAGCGTGAAATTACGATTCTCGCCCTTGCCGATCGGGGCGAGCGGGGCGGTGACGCCGGGCGAGGCGGCCAGCACCTCGCCTCTCGCGGACACGATCGCGAAGCGCCCGCCCGCTTGCGCGATGCGCCGGGCGATCGGCGCGAGCGACTCCGAATCGTTTACGCCCCAGGGAAGCGGCGTCTTTTCCGCGATGCTTTCGGCGAAGCTGTACAACGTGTCGTCGCGAAACCTCGAATCGATCGCGCGATACTTGACATAGAGGTAGGCCGCGCACGCCCCCGCCGAAACCGCGCTCACGGCCACCAGGCCGACGGCGACCTGTCCGAAGAGCGTGGTCGTGAGGCGCTTCATGAGGAGCGGTTGGTCAGGAGGTAGCCGATGCCGCGGAGCGTGTGGATCTCGGCGCTGGCGCCCGCGGCCGTCAATTTCTTGCGCACGCGGTGGATCAACACTTCGACGGCGTTCGACGCCACTTCTTCGCCTTGGCCGTAGAACGACTCTTCCATGTCCGCCTTGGCGACGACCCGGCCGTTGCGGCGAAGCAGAAGCTCGAGCGCCGCGAATTCGCGGCGGCTCAGATCCACGCGCTCGCCGTCGATGCGGACCGACCGCTGCGCGCAATCGAGCGCCATATTGCCTTCGCGTATCACGGCGTCGAGCATCTGGCTCGGCCGCCGCAGCAGCGCCCGAAGCCGCGCCACCAGCTCGTCCATCGCAAAGGGCTTGTGCATGTAATCGTCGGCGCCGCCGTTCAAGCCGTCGATCGTATCCTGCGCGCCGTCGCGCGCTGTGAGGATCAAGACCGGCGCGGTCAGGCCCCGCCGCCTCGCCGTGGTCAATACGGTCATTCCGTCCGCGTCGGGAAGACCCAGGTCCAGCACGATCGCGTCGTAGGACGTCGAGGCGAGGGCGGTTTCAGCGTCGGCGGCCAGAGCCGCGGTGTCGATCGCAAATCCATTTGCCTTCAGAGCGTCGCCGATCAGGGCGCTGAGACGGGCGTTGTCTTCGACCAGTAAGATTCGCATCGCAGTCCTAGGGAGATTCGAGAGCGGGCGCTCGGCGCCGAATTGTGTCCCTCCTTTAGCGAAGAAACAACCGCGACGCGATCTTGCTGCGATTGGATCGCCCCCGAGCCTGCCGCGCGCAAAATGACCTCGCAATCGACACGCATATACCGCCGGTCCGTAAGTCGCCAGTAAGCTCAGTCAGTCAAAGGTCTGCCGGCGAGCGGCAAGGATTTTCGACGATGATTACAATAATGTTAGGTCCATCCAGTCCAAGACGTAGGGAAGCTGAGGAATTTATACAGAAAGTTTATCTAACGCGACACGCAGCCAACCTGATCGGGTTCCCACCTAATATTATAGCCTGCCTCGACGACAATGCCGCCATGGTATGCGCAGCCGGTCTGCGCGCCGAGCGCGACGGCTTTTTCTCCGAGCGCTATCTCGACGCGCCGATCGAATCCGTTCTCGGCGCCGTTTACGGCCGCCCGGTCGCTCGGGCGAGCGTCGTCGAAGTCTGCAACCTGGCGAGCCGCGCCCCCCGAGTCACTGCCGCCTTCATCCGGGAAATCGCCGAACTCGGCGGGACGAGCGGCTTCGATTGCTCGTTTTTCACGTTGACCCGCCGTCTCAGCGTCATGGTCGAGCGTCTCGGCGTCGATCTGACCTATCTGGCCGAGGCCGATTATCGCCGCATCCCCGACTTCGAGCGCTGGGGCGAATATTACGCCCATCAGCCGAAGGTCTACGCGGCCGCGAAATCCGCGTTCGCTCGCGCTCGTCTCTCCGAACCGCAGGACGTTCGTCATGCGCATGTTGTTTGACGCTATCCGCCAAAACGCCGCGAGCGCGGGCGACGCGGTCGCCGTCGGCGACGGGCGCGAGACGTTGACTCGTCGCGATCTCCTTTGCCGGATTGCCGGCCTCGCCGGGACGCTGCCGCCGCAAGCGCGGGTCGTGGGCCTGTTCGCCGCCAACGGCGTCGACTGGGCGGTTGCGCAGCTCGCTTGCGCGCTGGCGGGGAAGATCGTCGTGCCGCTGCCGACGTTCTTCAGCCCGGCGCAGCTCGGGCATATCGCGCGCGACTCCGGGGTCGAGCTCATCCTCGCCACGCCGGCGACAGCGCCTTGCGCGTCTCCGTCCGGCGCAGCCGTGCGTCTCATCGAGCCGAGCCGTGCGAACGGCGAGACGGCGGAACCGGCCGCCGGCTTCGGGCAGATCGTCTACACCTCGGGAACGACGGGCCAGCCCAAAGGCGTGCGCCACGAAAGCGGGCAGATCGTCTGGTCGGCCAAGGCGCTCGCGGCGGCGACCGGCGCGCGGGAAAGCGACGTCTATCTCTCGGTTCTGCCCCTGCCGCTGCTGTTGGAAACGATTTGCGCCGTTTTCGCTCCGGCGCTGGTCGGCGCACGCGTCCATTTCGAGACCGGGCTCGCGGAGGCGGTGGGCCGGGGCGAGGCCGCGGGTCTCGCCGATGCGTTCGAAGCGCAGAGGCCGACGACGAGCGTGCTGGTTCCCGAATTGCTGAAGAGTTGGGTCGGCGAACTCGCGCAGAGCGGCCGACGCGCGCCGCCGTCGCTGCGCTTTGTCGCCATCGGCGGGGCGCCGGTTCCCGCGCAGGCGGCCGAAGCGGCGTGGCGCCTCGGAATCCCCGCCTACGAGGGATACGGCCTTTCCGAGTGCTGTTCGGTCGTCGCCGTCAATCGCATCGGCGAGCGACGCGCCGGCGCCGTCGGCCGGCCGCTCGACGGCCTCGCGGTGTCCATCGACGCCGGCGAGATCGTCGTCGACGGGCCGACGGTGACCGACGGCTATCTCGGCCAGGCGCCCGCCAAGCGGCCGTGGCGCACCGGCGATCTTGGCGCCATCGACGACGACGGTTTCCTGCGGGTGCTCGGGCGCAAGGACAATGTCCTCGTCACGGCGTTCGGGCGAAACGTCTGTCCGGAATGGATCGAGACCATGCTGCTCGGCGATCCGCGCGTCGCCTTCTGCGCCGTGGTCGGCCACGGCGAAGCGCGACTGACGGCGCTGCTCGTTCCCTCGCGCCCCGGCGCCGAATGGTTCGCGCGCGCCACTCCCGACGATCTCGACGATTTCGTGCGTCGCTGCTGCGCCGGCGCGCCCGACTATGCGAGGCCGCGCGCGACCACCGTCGTTTCGCTCGCAGACGCGCTGCAACGTGAATTGCTCACGGCCAACGGCCGCATCCGCCGCCGTCAGGCGGCCGAATTCGTGAAAGCGGCTTCGGCGCGGATTCTCGCGCCCTCCCCCTGACGACACCACCAACCAACCAAGAGGCGCACAGCATGCCGTTCTACGACCGAATTCTCTCGGAAACCGCGCGCGAGCGCGATCAATTCGTCGCGATACCGATCGTGCAACACGCGGTTCGCTCGGGAGCGACGCGAACGCTCTATCGCGACTTCCTCACCCAAGCCTACCACCACGTGAAGCACACGTTTCCGTTGCTCGCCTTGGCGGCCTCGCGCACTTCCGACGAGCGCTATCAGGACGCCCTGTTCGAATACATGCGCGAGGAGCGCGGCCACGAGAAATGGATCCTCGACGACATCCGCGCCATGGGCGGCGACGCGCAGGCGACGCGGGAGGGAGAAGCGGGAACGGCCTGCCGCGTCATGGTCGGCTATTCCTATTACGCGATCGAGCATGTGAGCCCCTACGCGCTGTTGGGCAGCGTTCATGTCCTGGAGGGCATGTCCGTGCTGCTCGCCGACCGCTTGGCGGACGCGTTGCAAAATTCGCTCGCCGTCAAAGGCGACGCCGGATTTTCCTATCTTCGCTCGCACGGTTCGCTCGACAAGAGTCACGTCGATTTCTTCCATACGCTCGTCGACGGCTTTCACGACGAAGCGACGCAAGCAATCGTCGTCGACAGCGTGCGGATTTTCTACCGCCTCTACGGCGACATTTTCCGCGACCTCGGCGCGCAGGGGGAACTTTCCCATGCCGCTTGAATCGAAACGGGTCCTGATCACCGGCGCCGGTTCGGGCATCGGTCGCGCGTTGGCGATCGAGGCGGCGAATCGCGGCATGAGGGTCGCCCTTTGCGGGCGCCGCAGCGAGGCGCTCGTCGCGACGGCCTCGGCGATCGGCGTGCGCCCGCGCGCATTGATCTTGCCCGCCGACGTCACCCTCGGCGCCGACAGACGCCGCCTCGTTGCGGAAATTTCCGACGCCTGGGGCGCTCTCGACATCCTCGTCAACAACGCCGGGGTGGTCGAAGGCGGACCCTTGGAGAGAACCGACGACGAGACGCTCGACTGCATCTTCCGGACCAACGTCATCGCCCCGATGGCGCTGGCGCGCGATTTCGCGCCGTTGCTGGCGACGGCGAGGCCGTCGCGCGTCGTCAATATCGGCTCGGTGTTCGGCGACATCCCCTATCCCGGCTTCGCCGCCTATTCGGCTTCGAAATTCGCCTTGCGCGGCTTTTCCATCGCCCTTCGCCGGGAGTGGGCCGAATCGGGGATCGCCGTGACCTACGCCGCGCCGCGCGCGACGAAAACCGACGCGGCCGCGGCCTTCGAAGACCTCATCGCCGTTTCGAAAATGACGCTCGACGCGCCCGAGCAGGTGGCGCGCCGGATTTGGCGCGCGGTCGAGAAGGGCAGCGATTCGGTTTACCCGAAAGGGCCGGAAAAGCTCTTCGTCCTGATCCAGCGTTTGTTTCCGCGCGTCATCGACCGCGCCATGGCGCGACGCCCGGTTCCCGACGCCGTTTGACGCATCCCCCTCACGCATTGTCCAAAGGAAAGGCGCTTCTCATGTTGACAACGGCACGAAGCATTGTGCTCGCAGGCTTGCTCACGGCGGCGAGCCTCTCGGCGCCGCCCGCGCTCGCCGCCGGCGACCCGAAGCTCGAGGCAACCGTCCATCATTTGCAATTGGCATGGGAGCGCATCAAGTTCGACGTTCCCGAGGGCGGCAAACAGACCGAGTTGATGAACGCTCTGGGCGTCGAAGCGGACGCTACGGCGGCGCAGTTCCCCGATAAGGTCGAGGCCCTGATCTGGGACGGCATCATCACCAGCGAGCGGGCCGGAATGGCCGGTCCGTTTTCGGCGCTCGGCCTCGCCAAGCGCGCCCGCGACATCCTCGAGAAGGCGGATGCGATGGACGCCGCGGCTCTCGACGCCGGGGCGCCGACCAGCCTCGGCGTGCTCTATTACCGGGTTCCCGGATTCCCCATCGGGTTTGGCGACAAAGACAAGGCGCGTCAGTTGCTCGAGCAAGCCGCCAACGCCGCGCCGAACGGGCTGGACGCGTGGTACTTCTATGGCGATTTTCTCTATTCGCAGAACGAGTTCGCGAAAGCGAACGCGGCGTTCAAGCACGCCCTGGAGATTCCCGTGCATTCCGATCGTCCCTTGTGGGACAGCAATCGTCGATTGGTCATCCAGGAGTTGCTCGACAAGATTCGCGACAAGTCGTGAGCGACGCAAGAGAGGACGGGGCGCCCGTCCGGGCGCTCGCGCCGGCCAAGAGGCGATTGTGGGCGGAAGCCGTCGGAAGGCAGTTGCGCTGCCCCGCCGGCCCGGCCGGCTCGCTCTTCGGCTGGCTGATGGCGATCATCAACGCCAAGCCGTACGAAGCCGCGATCACAGCGCTCGATCCACGTCCGGGAGACAGGGTTCTGGAACTCGGCTTCGGCCCCGGACACGGCCTGCTGGCCCTGGCCGCACGCGTCGGCGACGGCCAGGTGTTCGGCGTCGATCAGTCGTCGCGAATGGTCGATCAGGCCGCTCGCCGCAACCGGGCGGCGATCGCCGCGGGCCGCATGGGGCTCGCGCAGGGCCCGTTCAGCCCGCTGCGCTGGGCCGACGAGACCTTCGACAAGATCTTGCTCGTCAACGTCGTCTATTTCTTCGATCGCGGCGGTCGCGACATCCGAGACGTCTATCGGGTGCTGCGCGGCGGCGGGAGCGTCGCGGTCTACGCGACCGATCGCCCGACGATGGAGAAATGGCCGTTCGCCGGACCCGACACGCACCGAACTTTCGATCGCGCCGACTTGGCGCATCTGCTCGAGAGCGCCGGCTTCGGAAGCGCCGACGTCGATGTAACCGCGCAGGCGCTGCCGTTCGGCGTCGCGGGTCTGGTCGCGGTCGCGCGGAAGCGCACACGAGGATCGAGCGTGGAATAGGTTACGCGGATTTCGCCGCCGCCTGCGCCTCGGCCGTTCGCTCCGCTTCGAGCGGCGCCGCCGACTCGCGCGCGGCGGCGAGCTGCGCGTTGACCCGCGCGAGAAAAGCGACGAGATCGTCGGTGACGAAATCGACATGGTCGGATTCGAAGCGATCGTGATCGGCCGCCTCGCGATGGTCGGCCTGTCCGGGCCGGGGCGCGACGAGGGTCGTCGTCATGCCGCGCGCCTTGGGCGCCCGGAGGTTCTTGGCCAGGTCCTCGAACATCGCCGCGCAGGCCGGGTCGACGTCGTGCCGCTTGAAAAACGTTTCATAGGCGAGGTCGGCGGGCTTGGGAACGAGCCCCGCCGCGACGATGTCGAAGGCGTCCTCGAACAGGCCTTCGAGGCCGAGCTGCGCGACCGTGCGCAGCGCGTGATCGCGCGAGCCGTTGGTGAAGATCAGCTTGCGTCCGGGCAGCCGCCCGACTTCGCGCGCCAGCGACGGATTGGGCGCGAGCGCGGAACGGTCGATGTCGTGGACGAATTCGAGGAACTCGTCGGCGCTGGCGATGTTCTCGTCGACCAGCCCGCGCAGCGTGGTGCCGTGGCGGTGGTAGTAATATTTCTGCATCGCCCGCGCGGAGAGGCCGTCGAGCCCGCTGCGGCCGATCAGGAACAGCGTGATCCTCTCCTCGATCGCGGGCCACAGGCCGCAATCGGGGGGATAGAGCGTATTGTCGAGATCGAAGACCCACGCCGACACGTGGCCGAACTTGCCGAGCAAGTCGGGTTGGAAGGTCGGCGGCGGCACGATCACGGTCATGGGGTAGGGGCGGCCTCGTCCGATCCGCAACGCCCGCCCGGCCTTCGGACGATGCCGATTGCGGGCGTTGGCGGCTGCGATGGAACGTAAGGCTTAACCATTACCGGCGCGTTGCCGCAACCCCTTTCGGAGCGTCCGCCGCCTGGCGCGTGGATTGCGGCGATCGAGGCGCGCAAGGCCGTTCGCGAGAATCTGTCCGGAAATGAGACACGCCCAGGTCAAAATCGACCGCTTGGCGCGGCGCCTGGCGCGCCCGCCGGCGCGCGCGCCGGGCGCGCGCGCGCTGCCGCGGCCGCAACGGCGGTCGCGCGCGTTCGACGATATCGCCTCGATCGGCTTCGCCTATCTCGCCGCGCTGCTCGACGCCACGGCGATCGTGAGCGCCGCGGCGGTCTCGAGCGCGCTCTATCGCTTCGTCACGCTCGGGCGCATGCCGCCGGTCGAATCGGCGACGAGCGTCGGCGTGATCGTCGGCGTGATCGTGATCGCCGCGGGCGTGCAAAGAGGCGAGTATGGGCTGGAGGGCTACGCCTCGCGCGGCGGCCAATTCTCCCGCAGCTTCTCGGTGTGGAATTTCGCCTTTCTTTGCGCGCTGGCGCTCGGCTTCGCGACGCGAACCTCCAGCGATTTCTCGCGCGGCGCCGTCGGCGTGTTCTATGTCGCCGGATTTCTCGCGTTGTTCGCGGCCCGCCTCGCCCTCGTCGAGACCGTCGAGCGAACGCGACGGGCCGGACTGATCCGGCCGCGGCGCGTCGTCGTCGTCGGCTTCGAGGACGCGCTGTCGCAGCTCGCGTCCCGCTTCGATCCGACCGCCGATCGGATGGAAATCGCGGCGATGATCGCGCTGCGCGACAATCAGGCCTATCTGACCGACGATCTCGCGCTCGCCGCGGCCACCGTGCGGATGCGCCGCCCGGACGACATCTATATCGCGGTTCCCTGGTCGCGCACGCACGTGATCGAGGCCTGCGTCGACGTCTTCCTGCGCACGCCGGCGGAGATCCATCTCGGCGCGGAAGCCATTCTCGAACGCTTCCGGGAAGCGCGCATCGTCCAATTCGGCCGCATCACCGGGCTCGGCCTGACCCGGCCGCCGCTGACGCGGCTGCAAAGGGCGGAAAAGCGGGCTTTCGATCTCGTCGCCGCGAGCCTCGGCCTCGTCGCGCTCGCGCCGCTCTTCGCCGTCGTGGCGCTGTGCATCCGCTGGGAAGGGCCGGGGCCGCTCCTTTTCCGGCAGACCCGTTACGGCTTCAACCAGGAGCCGTTCCGCATCTTCAAGTTCCGCACCATGCGGACGATGGAGGACGGCGCGCAGGTGAAGGCGGCGACGCGCTCCGATCCCAGGATCACTCGCGTCGGCGCCTTTCTCAGGCGCTACAGCATCGACGAGCTGCCGCAGCTCATCAACGTCCTCCAGGGCGAAATGTCGATCGTCGGGCCGCGCCCGCACGCGCTCGCCCACGATCAGCGCTATGTCGAGCGCATCTCGCGCTACGCGCGCCGCCACAACGTCAAGCCCGGCATCACCGGCTGGGCGCAGGTCAACGGCCATCGCGGCGAAATCCTCAACGACGAGGGCATGCAGGCGCGCATCGAGCACGATCTCTATTACGTCGACAATTGGTCGCTGTGGCTCGACGTCAAGATCGTCCTCATGACGGCTCTTTGCGTGAGCGCCCATAAGAACGCTTATTGAGCGCGCCGGCCTCGACGAAGCGCCGGGCGTGCGCGATCGCCTTCAGCATCAGGCTGGAGAAGCCCGCCGCGTCGGCCATGGCGGGGTCGATCCAGATCATGCCCTCGGCCGTCGGCGGGCTCGAGCCGACCTCGGCGGCGTAGAGCGTCAGCCGCAGGGCGAAGTGGGTGAAGGCGTGCTCGACCTCGCCCGGCAGGCGCCGCCAGGACGCCGCGAACGGCGCCTCGGCGAGGCCGACCTCGCCGCGCTCGGCCGCTTCCCACCGCCCGCCCGGCAATTCCAGCGTCGCGCCGAGCAGCCCCTCGGGCAGGCGCCGCCGCGCCAGGATCGAGCCGTCGGCGCGTCGCGCGAAGAACGCCGCGCCGACGCGTTCCGGCTTGGGTCTGGCGCTTGCGCGCCTGGGATAAGCGTCGGGCTCGCCCGCGCGCGCCGCCGCGCAACTCCCGAGCAGCGGACAGGCGGGGCAATCGGGGCGGCGCGGCCGGCAGATCGTCGCGCCGATGTCCATCAGCGCCTGCGCGAAGTCGCCGGGGCGCTCGGCGGGCGTCAGCGCCGCCGCCGCCTCGGCGATCGCCCGGCGCGAGCGCGCGAACGGCGCCTCCAAGGCGTAAAGCCGCGCCAGAATGCGCGCGATATTGCCGTCGACCGGCGCCGCCTTCTCGTCAAAGGCGATCGCCGCCACCGCGGCCGCGGTGTAGGCGCCGACGCCGGGCAGCGCGCGCAGCGCCGCCTCATTGCGCGGGAAAAGTCCGCCGCGCCGCGCGACTTCCCGCGCGCAGGCGTGGAGATTGCGCGCGCGGGCGTAATAGCCGAGCCCGGCGAAGGCGCTGATGACCTCGTCGAGCGAAGCGGCGGCCAGCGCTTCGACGCGCGGCCAGCGCGCGACGAAGTCTTGGAAATAGGGCACCGCTGCGCTCGCGGTGGTCTGCTGCAACAGGATTTCCGACAGCCAGACGCGATAGGGATCGGGCGTTTCGCCCAGCGCGGCGCGCCACGGCAGGTCGCGCCGGTGGACGTCCCACCAGGAAAGTACCCGGCGGGCGATCTCGCGCGGCTTCAAACGCGCCCCGGGAGGGCTTACATTGTCGTCCATGGAGCGGACTCTACCCTCGAGAGCGCGATGACGAAACCGGCGCGCGGCTTGGCCGCGCAACTCGGCTCGCTGCTCAACGGCGTCGTCGAGCCGACCCTGGCCGCGCGCGGGCTCGGGCAGATGAGCCTCGTCACACATTGGCCGGAGATCGTCGGCGCCGAAATCGCCCGCTACGCGCGGCCGATCCAGATCCGATGGCCGCCGCGCGGCGCGAAGCGCGGCCCGGACGAGACGGCCCCCGCGACCCTGGTGCTGCGCGTCGACGGCGCCTTCGCGCTCGAAGCCCAGCATGCGAGCGCGATCATCGTCGAGCGCGTCAATGCGCACCTGGGCTGGCGGTGCATCGAAAAGATCGCTTTTCGCCAGGGGCCGCTGGCGCCGACGAAAGACAAGCGCCGCGCCGCGCCGGCGCCGAGCGCCGAAGCGCAGGCGCGGGCGAGCGCGCTGGCCGCTCCAATCGAGGACGAGGAGCTTCGGGAGGCCTTGACGAAGCTCGGCGCGAGGGCGATCGACAGGGCGGGGCGGACGCGCTAGCCGAAGGAGACCCTGAACATTTCGACAATTTCCAGCCCGCTGGCGGGCCGCCGCGTCGCCAGGATGAACGGCGTCGGCAACAAGATTCTGGTGCTCGACCTGCGCGGCGCGGCGATCTTGCCGACGCCCGTGGAAATCCGCGCGATCCATCGCGCCGCAGGCCTCGACTTCGACCAGTTGATGACGCTCGGCGACCCGCGCGATCCCTCGAGCGCCGCCTTCGTGCGCATCTACAACAACGACGGCAGCGAAGCGGGCGCCTGCGGCAACGGCACGCGCTGCGTCGCCGACCGGCTGGCGCGCCAGTCGGGCGCTCGGCGGCTGACGGTCGAAACGAAAGCGGGGCTGATCGCCTGTGAGCGCCTGGGTCCCTGGCTCTGGCGCGTCGACATGGGCGCGCCGCGTCTCGCCTGGGACGAAATCCCCCTGGCCAGCGAAGTCGCCGACACGCGCCGGGTCGATCTCGCCCTCGCCGGCGCGCCCGACTTCGGCCCGGCCAGCGTCGTCAACATGGGCAATCCGCACGCGATTCTTTGGGTGAAGGACGTTGCCGCGGTCCCGCTCGAAATCGTCGGGCCGCGCTTCGAGACGCATCCCATGTTTCCTGAAAAGGCCAACACCTCGTTCGCCGAAGTCTTGGCGCGCGACGCGATCGCGCTGAGGGTCTGGGAGCGCGGCGTCGGCGCGACCCTCGGCTGCGGCTCGGCCGCCTGCGCGACGCTGGTCGCCGCGGCGCGCCTCGGGCTCACCGGCCGCGAGGCGCGGATCAGGCTGCCCGGCGGCCAATTGACGATTCACTGGCGCGAAAGCGACGGCCATGTCCTGATGACCGGGCCGGTCGAGTTCGAGCGCGAGATCGAGCTCGACCGGGCGCTGTTCGCGACCGCCGAACCGGCCTGAGCCGCGGGAGGGGGGGGTTGAGAATCGTAACATTTGTGTTATGAATGTAACAGCGCGAGCGCCAACGGAGCGGGAGAGCGAGGGGCGTGAACGAGGCCAGCCATAGTACGCAATCGCTCGCGCCCGCCGGGCACAACCGCGCGCGCAATCCCGCCGTCGCCCTCGACGTCTCGTGGTTCGAGCCCGTCGGGGTCAACGCCAGCGCCGTCGAGCGGCGCGCGGCGAGCCTTGCCGCCCGGCGCTCGGTCAAGAAGGAATATCAGGCCGCGTGGCTGGTCCGGGCGTTGAGCTGCCTCGATCTGACCACCCTTGCCGGCGACGACACCCCGGGGCGCGTGCATCGCCTGTGCGCCAAGGCGCGCCGGCCGCTGGACGAGGACATCCTCGCAGCGCTCGGCCTGACCGACTCGCCGCCGACGGTGGGGGCAGTCTGCGTCTATCCCGCGATGGTCGGGCCCGCCGCCAAGGCGCTCGCCGGCTCCGGCATCCCGGTCGCCTCGGTCGCCGCCGGCTTTCCCGCCGGCCTGACGCCGCTCAAGCAGCGCCTCGCCGAAATCGATTACGCGTTGAGCGAGGGGGCCGGCGAGATCGACATCGTCATCACCCGCGCCCATGTCATCAACCGCGAATGGAGCGCGCTCTACGATGAAGTCAGGGCGATGCGCGAGGCGTGCGGCGCGGCGCATCTCAAGACGATCCTCGCCACCGGCGACTTGAAGACGCTGCGCAACGTCTACTCGGCGAGCATGGTCGCGATGCAGGCGGGCGCCGATTTCATCAAGACCTCCACCGGCAAGGAGGACGTCAACGCCACCTTGCCCGTCAGCCTGGTCATGCTGCGCGCCTTACGCGACTATCGCGATCTTACCGGCTTCGAAATCGGCTTCAAGCCCGCGGGCGGGCTGCGCACGGCCAAGGACGCGCTGAACTGGCTAATCCTGATGAAGGAGGAGCTGGGCCTGCCGTGGATGCAGAACGATCTCTTCCGCATCGGCGCCAGCGGCCTTCTCACCGACATCGAGCGCCAGCTCAGCCACTACGCCACCGGCCGCTATTCCGCCAACTATCGCCACGCGATGGCGTAAGGAGCCCATGATGGCGGCAATCACGGAAATTTTGCGCACGATGGAATACGGTCCTTCCCCGGAAAGCGACGAGCACGTTCGCGCCTGGCTCGCCTCCCATCGCGCCGGCTTCGGCCATTTTATCGCCGGCCGCTTCGCCGCGCCCGGCGCTCTCTTCGACGTGAACAACCCGGCGACGGGCGAGCCCATCGCGCGCGTCACGCAAGGGACGACGGCGGACGTCGACGCGGCGGTCGCCAGCGCGCGCAAGGCGCTGGCGAAATGGTCGTCTCTGAGCGGCGACCAACGCGCGCGTCATCTCTACGCCCTGGCGCGCCACGTGCAGAAGCGCGAGCGTTTCCTCGCGGTGCTCGAAAGCGTCGACAACGGCAAGCCGATCCGCGAATCGCGCGACATCGACATTCCCCTGGTGGCGCGGCATTTCTATCACCACGCCGGCTGGGCCTCGCTCGTCGCCAGCGAATTCCCCGGCCATCGCCCGGTCGGCGTCTGCGGCCAGATCATTCCCTGGAATTTCCCGCTGCTGATGCTGGCGTGGAAAATCGCGCCGGCGCTCGCGGCGGGCAATACGGTCGTGCTCAAGCCGGCCGAGTTCACGCCGTTGACTGCGCTCGCCTTCGCCCAGATTTGCATCGAGGCGGGGCTGCCGCCGGGAGTCGTCAATATCGTCACCGGCGACGGGGCGACCGGCGCGGCGCTGGTCGCGCACGACGACGTCGACAAGATCGCGTTCACCGGCTCGACCGAGGTCGGGCGCGCCATTCGCAAGGCGAGCGCGGGAACCGGCAAGAAACTGTCGTTGGAGCTCGGCGGCAAGTCGCCGTTCATCGTCTTCGAGGACGCCGATCTCGACAGCGCGGTCGAGGGCGTCGTCGACGCGATCTGGTTCAACCAGGGGCAGGTGTGCTGCGCCGGCTCGCGGCTGCTCGCCGCCGAATCGATCGCCGAAAAGCTCATCGCCAAGCTGCGCGCGCGCATGACGCATCTGCGCGTCGGCGACCCCTTGGACAAATCGACCGACGTCGGCGCCATCGTCGCTCCCGTCCAGCTCGAACGCATCAAGCGGCTGGTGGATCAGGGCGAGCGCGAGGGGGCGAAAGTCTGGCGCGCGCCCGGCGCACTCCCCGAGCGCGGCTGCTTCTATCCGCCGACGCTGGTGACCGACGTCGGGCCCGCCTCGTTGCTGGCGCGCGAGGAAATCTTCGGCCCGGTGCTGGTCACGATGACGTTCCGCACCCCCGACGAAGCGATCGCGCTCGCCAACAACACCTGCTACGGCCTGGCCGCCTCGGTGTGGACCGAGAACGTCAATCGCGCGCTGGAGATCGCCGCGCGCGTCAAGGCCGGCGTGGTGTGGATCAATTCGACGAACCTGTTCGACGCCGCCGCCGGCTTCGGCGGCTATCGCGAAAGCGGCTTCGGCCGGGAAGGCGGGCGGGAGGGCCTCGCCGAATATCTCGCGGCTGACGCGCCCAAGGGCAAGGCGAAGGCGAAGGCGAAGGCAGTCGTCGCCCCGGCGCTGACAGCCCTGCCCGGCCAGAGCCCGGCGTCGGGCGCCGATGCGGTCGACCGCACCGCCAAACTCTATATCGGCGCGAAACAGGCGCGCCCGGATTCGGGCTATTGCTACGCCGTGCTCGATCGCAAGGGCGCCGCTGTCGGTCTGGCGGGTCTGGGCAACCGCAAGGACATCCGCAACGCCGTCGAAGCCGCGAGCAAGGCGTCGAGCTGGGGCGCGGCGACCGCGCACAACCGCGCGCAGGTGCTCTATTACGTCGCGGAAAATCTCGAGGCGCGCGCCGGCGAATTCGCCGAGCGCCTGCGCGCGATGACCGGCGCCTCCGCGCGCGAGGCGCGCGAGGAGGTCGAGGCCGCCGTTCGCCGCACCTTCTATTACGCCGGCTTCGCCGACAAATACGACGGCGCGGTTCATGCGACGCGCACGCGCTTCGTCACGCTGGCGATGAACGAACCCTGGGGCGTGATGGGTCTCGTCTGCCCCAACGAGGCGCCGCTGCTCGCCTTCGTCTCGCTGGTGATGCCGGCGATCGCGATGGGCAATTGCGTCGTCGTCGCGCCGTCTTCGGCCCACCCCCTAAGCGCGACCGACTTCTACTCGGTGCTTGACACGTCGGACGTTCCCGGCGGCGTCGTCAACATCGTCACCGGCGAATCGGAAGCGCTCGCCAAGGTCCTGGCCGACCACGACGGCGTCGACGCGCTCTGGTATGTCGGATCGAGCGAGGGCGCCAAGGCGGTCGAGGCCGCCTCGGCGGCGAACCTGAAGGCGACCTGGACGCGGCAGGCGCCGCTGGACTGGCGCGAGGCGCAGGGCCGCGACTATTTGCGCCGCGCCACCCAGGTCAAGAACATCTGGACGCCCTACGGGGAGTGAGGGAGCGCCGTTCGGTCGAACGGCTCACCGCCTGGCGAACGCGGCGAAGGCCTGCAACTGGCGGGCGATGAATTCGCGCGTGGTCGGATCGGTCAGTTCGCCCGTCTTTTCGTCGAACTTGCTCCGGGCCTGGGCGACCGTGACCTCGGGCTGGGCGAGAGCGCGGGCATCGAGAAACACCAGCGTCTGGCGCAGGTGATGCTGCGCGCGCACGCCGCCGAACATGCCGGGCGAAGCGCTCTGGATCGCCACCGGCTTGCCGGCGAAGGGTTTGGTCGGCAGGCGCGACAGCCAGTCGATCGCGTTCTTCAGCACGCCGGGAACCGAGTAGTTGTATTCGGGGGTGACGATGATCACGCCGTCGGCGCTCGCGATCGCCTCCCCCATGGCGACGACGGCGCTCGGAAAACCCTGCGCCTCGAGGTCCTGGTTGAAGAGGGGAAACTCGCCGATCGACCCGAGCGCGACGATCTCGACGCCGCTCGGCGCCAGCCCCGGCAGCGCCCGAGCGATCGCCGCGTTGAACGAGCCGCGGCGCAGGCTGCCGACGAGGACGACGAAACGAAGCGGCTTGTCGACAGGCATCGGCGCGCTCGAGAGATGGAATGTGGGTGCAGGACATATCGGCGGTCGTCGCGGCGGCGACAAGGTCCGCGACGCGCCCTTCCCCCCCTTGCGGGGGAAGGCGCCACGCGAAGCGTGACGGATGAGGGCTCGCGCCGCGAGGCGCGCTAGGCGGTTTAGCCGCACTCCGCAGTAATTTTCGCGGACCAAGCGAACAGGCTTCCGCTCTCGCCGAAGCAATGCGCCTAACGGCGCGACCCCTCATCCGGCCGACTTCGTCGGCCACCTTCCCCCGCAAGGGGGGAAGGGGGCGCGCCATCACGGCGCCCCTTTCTTGCGACGAAGAAGTCGGCCTACGGATCGCCCGGCGTCCTCTACGCGCCCTCGTTCTCCTCGAGCCAGGCGACGATGCGCTCGGGCGTCAGCGGCAGATCGCTTAAGTTCGAGCCCAGCGCGTGATTGACGGCGTTGACGATCGCCGCGGCGACGGGGATGGTCGCGATCTCGCCGATCGCCTTGGCGCCGAAGGGGCCGGTCGGCTCGCCCTTTTCGATCAGCACGGTGTCGACGTCGGGCATTTCCGGCGCGTTGACGAGGGAGTAGCGGCTGAAACGATCGCCGCGCATGACCCCGGTGAGCGGATCGATGTCGACGTCCTCGTAGAGCGCGTAGCCGATGCCGATCTGCACGCCGCCGTGGATCTGGCCCTCGACCAGCATCGGGTTGATGGCGCGGCCGACGTCGTGGACCGCGAGGTAGTCGTTCACGCGCACCCGTCCGGCGAAGAGGTCCACCTCGACCGCGGCGAAATGCGCGGCGTAGCTGCCGGGATTGGCGATCGCCCGGTAGGTGTTGGCCGCGCCCGGCAGCGCCGCGCCCTGCGCCTCGATCAGAGCGGCCAGGTCGGCGAGCGCGAGCGTTTCGCCGGGACCGTAGCTGCGGCGCAGCGCGCCGTCCTCCAGCTTAAGATCGCCGGCGCCGCAGTTCATCAGGCGCGCCGCCTCGGCGAGGATTCGCGCTTTCAACAGCTCGGCCGAGCGACGCACCGCCTCGCCGCCGATGTAGGTCATGCGGCTGGCGCGCGTGCCGAGGTCGTAGGGGCAGGCATCGGTGTCGGCGGGGCAGAGATCGAAGCGCGACGGCGGCAGCGTCAGGACTTCCGCCGCGATCTGCAAGAGCGTCGTCGCGGCGCCGCAGCCGAGATCGTGCACCGCGCAGACGATCTCGATCCGGCCGTCCGCCTTCAAGGCGCACGTGACCACGCTTCCCTCGTCGGGGTCGGGATAGCAGCCGTTGATGTGGGTGGCGCAGGCGACGCCGACGCCGCTCGCCTTGCGGCCGCGCCGCCGCGCTTCCTTGCGGCGCCGGCGCCAATGAAAGCGCCGCATCCCGACCGCCAGGCAATCGCGGATGCGGGCGTTGCCGACGTCGTGGCCCTTGAAGGGCTCGACGGCGCCGGGCCAGACGAGGTTCTTGAGCCGCAACATCACCGGGTCGAGCCCGAGTTGGCGCGCGGCGAGATCGAGGTTGATCTCGGCGATCGTATGGATCTGCGGCGAGCCGTAGCCGCGAAAGGCGCCCGCCGGCGGCGTGTTGGTGGTGACCGCGCGGCCGAGGTATTTCTCGTTGGCGACGTCGTAGAGCCGGGTCAGGCGCTGGCACATCGAGGCGGGAAGATGGTCGCCGCCGGTGCAGTAGGCGCCGACGTCGATGAGCGCCTCGGTGTCGCGGCCGAGAATCAACCCGTCGCGGCGAAACGCGGTGCGCATCGTTCCGATCACGCTGGAGCGCGTGCGCGTGGCGAGGCAGGTCTCCCGGCGCCCGTACTGGATCGTCACCGGACGGCGCAACTGCATGGCGAAAAAGGCGGCGAGCGGCTCGAGAATCGGCTCGGCCTTGCCGCCGAACGAGCCGCCGATCGGCGTCTTGACCGCCCGCACCCGCTCGATCGGGACGCCGAGCGCCTTGGCGACGACGATCTGCACGGCGAAGACGCTCTGACAGGGCGAATGGATGGCGATGCGGCCGTCCGCTTGCGGGACGGCGGCGCAGACATGGGTTTCCAGCGCGCCATGGTGGGTCTTCGGCGTCGTGACGCGGCTCTCGACGATCAGGTCGGCCTCGGCGAAGGCGCGCGCCACGTCGCCGACCGAGAAGGAGAGTTCGGCGACCGGGTTCTTGAACGTCGGCGCGCCGTCGGGGCCACGCGTCGGCCCGGCGTCGGCGAGCGCGGCGACGGGATCGAGAATCGCCGGCAAATCGTCGTATTCGACCGCGATCAAGCGCGCCGCGGCCTCGGCTTCCGCGAGGCTTTCGGCGACGACCGCCGCGACGCGGTCGCCGACGTGACGCATGATCGCCGGAAACATCTCCTCGTCCTCGAGCGCCGGCTGGCCGGCGATCCAGACGGCGCTGTTGTAGCGGTTGTGCGGCGTGTTGGCGCGCCAGAAGACGGCGACGACGCCGGGGGCGGCCAGCGCAGCCGCGGCGTCGAGGCGCGCGACGCGCGCATGCGGCCGCGGGCTGAGCACCAGCTTGGCGTGCAGCGCGCCGGCGATAGGGGCGTCGGCGGCGAAGCGCAGGGCGCCGCTGACCTTGTCGGCGCCGTCGAGGAGCGGCAGGCGGCGGTTGACCCAGTTCACGCCGCGCTCTCCTCGAGGGCGTCGAGACCCTTCACGCCGGTGATCGCTTCGAGGAGGTCGAGACCGAGGCCGACGACGGCGCGCCGCTTGTAAGGCCGCGAGCCGCGGCCGGGAATGGCGGCGTCGACCGCGCGCAGGAGCGCTCCGGAGAACGCGCGCACCAGCGGGCGGCCGAGCTCGGCGCCGCGCAAAGTCTCGGCGGCGCTCTCCAGCCGTAGCGGCGTCGGCGCGAGCGCGCCGGCGACCAGCCGCGCCTCGCCGAAGCGCCGCGTCGAAAAGTCGAAGTCCGCCTCCATCGTCAGGTTGAGGCGCGAGATCGCGAGATCGTCGCGCCGGCCGAGCTTGACGAAGGCGCTGCGCGTGAGCCGGCGGGCGAGCGGGATTTCGATTTCGGCGATCAGCTCGCCGGGCGCCAGGCTCGTGCGGCCGTGGCCGACGACGAGCGCGTCGAAGGCGAGCCGGCGCTCGCCGCCGTCGCGCCCGAGCACGGCAAAGCGCGCGTCGGCGCACTTGAGCACGGGCAACAGATCGCCCGCCGGCGAGGCGCCGGCGACGTTGCCGCCGATGGTGGCGCGATTGCGGATTTGCGCCGAGCCGCTCTCGCCCGCCGCTTGCGCGAGCGCGCCGAAGAGCCGCCGGATCGTCGGATCGCGCGCCAGCGCGTCGAAGGTCGTCGTCGCGCCGATGCGCAGCGCCGCCGCGTCGGCGCGGATGAAGGCGAGGCCGGCGGTGCGCGAAATGTCGATGAGCCAGCCGTCGTCGGGCGGCGCGCGCGGCGCGACGAGCAAATCGGTGCCGCCGGCGATGTAGCAGAGCGGCCCGCTCGTTTCTGCGATGAGCGCCTTCAGCGCGCCGAGGTCGGCGGGAATCGCCGCGCGCAGCGCCGTCATTCGCCCGGCTCGCGGCTATGGCGTCCACGCTTCTCGGCGACGGCGCGAAAACTCCCCCGGCCCCTCACCCTTCCCTCTCCCCGCAAGCGGGGAGAGGGGCGCGGCGGCGCCTCGTCTTCCCCTCTCCCCGCTTGCGGGGAGAGGCAGGGTGAGGGGCTCGGGTGATTAGCCGCAGGCCCCTCAAATGCGGGCGCGGGCGCCTGCGAGCGCACCGCCGCGACGATGGTCTGAAAGCCGGTGCAGCGGCAGAGGTTGCCGGCGAGCGCATGGCGGATCTCGGCGTCGCTCGGCGCCGGGTTTTGGCGCAGCAGCCCCTCGGCGGCCATGATCATGCCCGGCGTGCAATAGCCGCATTGCACCGCGCCGTGATCGACGAAGGCGCGCTGCAGCGGCGACAGATCGCCCTCGGGGGTCTTCAGGCCCTCGATGGTGACGATGCGGCGCCCGTCGGCCTGGAAGGCGAGCATCAGGCAGGAGTTGACCGCGGAATCGTCAACCAGCACGGTGCAGGCGCCGCATTCGCCTTCCCGGCAGCCTTCCTTGAGGCCCGTGAGACCGAGCGTCTCGCGAATGAATTCGGAAAGGCGCTGGCGGGGATCGACGTCGAACGCTCGAGTTCGGCCGTTGATCGTCAGTTGGATGTTCATCCCTGGCGGCTTCGTCTCCGGCCCTTTCGCGCGTTGCGCCGACGCTTGCCGGTTCGAACCCGGTTCACCCCCGACTGTGCAATGGCCGGCAGTCCCGGGCAAGCCCGAAACGGCGCGGGACGCCCTGAATCGGCAGCCTTTTTCGACGGCCGAGGCGATCCCCCTCTCCCCGCTTGCGGGGAGAGGG
>JBEKLU010000015.1:0-73622 GCA_050010035.1 Roseiarcus sp. | reverse complement strand
ACCCCGGGGGCGTGGTTTCTGCGGCGGCGTCGGGGCGCCACCCGCCCCCCCCCCCACCCCTTGGGGTGTTGGGGGTGGGGGGCGGCGGGGCCGGCCGGGGCCCCCCCGCCCCCCGCCTCCATCGCGACGATCTGCAAGCCCTCGCCATGTTCCAGCAGATCCTCGAAGTTCAAATGGCACTCGCCCTTGGGCGCGCGCAGATTGCCTTTGGTCAGCAGCCGGCACAGCCGCCCATAGGCGGCGCGATTTCTGGGGTAGGCGAGCATGTCGGGCGCGCCGTCGACGAAGCTCAGCCGCGCGCCGGTGACGACGCGCAGCGCGCCGATCGCGGCGCGGTTCTCGCGCGCGTAAACATGCGCGCGCACGACGCCGGCGAGCGTGTTGCGATCGGCGACGCCGATCCCCGTCAGACCGAGTTCGGCGGCGCGCGCGACGAACTCTTCCGGGTGCGAAGCGCCGCGAAGGAACGAAAAATTCGTCGCCGTCGCGAGCTCGGCGAAGCGAGGGGCGAGGCGGATCATGGGAAGAAGCCCTCATCCGGCTCGCTGCGCTCGCCACCTTCTCCCGCGAGCGGGAGAAGGGGAAAGCCCCTCTCCCGCTCGCGGGAGAGGGGTTGGGGTGAGGGCTTTGAAATGAGGATCACCATGGCAAGCCACACGCCGTTGCGATCGTCGCCAGCACGCTGTCTTGCGCTGTCAGAATGTCGCGATTGCCAAAGCGCAGGACTTTGTAGCCCTCTCGCCCAAGCCACGCGTCGCGCGCAACGTCGCGACGATTTTCGGCGTGTTGCGAGCCATCCGCCTCGACGACGAGTTTGTGCGCGAGACAAAGGAAGTCGACGATATAAGGACCAACCGGCGCCTGGCGGCGAAACTTGAGCGACTGCATACGCCGATCGCGTAAGGCGTACCAAAGCTTTCGCTCCGCGTCGGTGAGCGCCCGCCGCATGCTCCGGGCGCGAGATTTCGCGAAGAGTGGAATGTCGTCGCGCATGACTTACCCCCTCTGAAAGGCCCTCATCCGGCCGCGCTTCGCGCGGCCACCTTCTCCCGCAAGCGGGAGAAGGGTTTTCCTCACCCGAACACCCCGTGCATGAACCATTTCGCCCGCGTCGTTTCGCGGCCCCAGAGGCCTTCGCGGTAGAGCCAGAAGCGGCGCCCTAACGTGTCCTCGGCGCGGAAATAGTCGCGCGTCGGGGCACCGGGGCGGCGCCACCACGGCGCGGCGATGCGCTCGGGGCCTTCGATCGCCGCGACTTCGTGCAGCACGCGCCGCCAGCGGAAGCGCAGCGGCGGGCCGTCGGGGACTTCGGCGAGCGCCTCGATCGGCTCGGGCCGCTCGAACAGGCGCAAGGGCCGCGTCGGCGCCGCGGCGCGAGCGATGGGCTCGCCCCCCTCGCCGCGCGCGCGCGCCGCGCCCAGCACCGCCGGCGAGGCGACGACGGCCTGTTCGGGAATATGGGCCTCGACGAGCTCTTGCCGCGTCACGCGGCGCGGCCCCAGCCGCGCGCTCAAGCCGTCCAGGAGATCGGCGAGCCGCACCGAGCGCTCGGCCTCGCGCGCGCGCTCCCATTCGCTTTGCGAGGGCTCCAGCGGCTCGGCGAGGAGACAGGAAAGGCGCATCACATCGACGCCGAAGCCGGCGTCGATCTCCTCCTCGGCGCCGCCGGCGAGGCGCTCGGCGAAGAGGCGCGCCATGGCGCGCGCCTCGCCGAGCGGCCGGCCGCAACCCACGACAATGCGGCGCACGTCGCCGTCGACGCGGAAGAGGGCGAGCTCCAGCCGCCGCGCGCCTTTCATCCGGCGCGCCAGCATCTGCGCGAGATCGTCGGCGAGCCGGACAAGCGTCGCCGTCACCGCCTCGCTGGCGACGATCGGGCTGGCGAAGCGCCGCTCGGCGCAAAAGTCGGGCGCGGCGAAACGCGGCGAGATCGCCTCGCGCGTCACGCCGCTCAGCGCGTCGAGCCGCGCGATCGCTTCAGCGCCGAAGCGCGCGGCGATCGGGGCGCGCGGCCTCAGCGCGAGATCGCCGATGCGGCGCAGCCCGGCGCGCGCCATGTCGGCGCTCGTCTTGTCGTCGAGCCCCAGCGCGGCGACCGGCATTTCGTAATAGAGCTTGGCGAAGGCCTTGCCGGAAAGGCCGGCGGGCGCGATGCGCGCGCTTGAATAGCGCGCCAGCGCCCACGCGGCGCGCGGCGCATCGGCGAGGCCGAGCGCGACCTCGAGCCCCAAACGGGTCAGGCGCGCCTCGACCTCCGCCGCGAGCCCCTCCTCGCCGCCGAAGAGATGCGCGACGCCGGAGACGTCGAGCATCAGGCCGTCGGCGCCATCGAGCGCGACGAGCGGCGTGAAGCGGGCGCAGAAGTCCGCGAGGCGCTCGATGAGCTTTGCTTCCGCTTGTGGATCGGCCTCGACGGCTTCGAGCGTGGGATGGCGCGCGCGCGCGTCGGCGAGCGTCAGGCCCGGCGTGAGGCCGAGCCGCGCGGCGGTCGCGTCGACGCCGATGAGACGCTGCGCGCTCTTGATTTTGGCGACGACGACGAGGGGCGGCAACTCACCCCGCCCCTCACCCTGTCTCTCCCCGCGAAGAGCGGGGAGAGGGGAAGAACGGCGCCGCGCGCCCCTCTCCCCGCAAAGCGGGGAGAGGCAGGGTGAGGGGCCCGGGTGATTGGCCGCCTCACCGCGCAATTTTCGCGCGCGGTCGCTCGCCAGACGCGGCAGCCACAGGGAGAGAAAGCGTCGGTTCGTCAAATTGCTGGTCCTCGCTTCGCCAGGTCTTGTCCTCGCTTCGCCAAGTCAGGCGGAAGATTTTCGTCGCGTCGAGGCTTTGCGGCCCCTGAGCCGAGGTCAGGCGCGCCTTGACGAGCCGCGCGGCGAAGGCGGGCGGCCCGGGAAGCGCGCGCCCGCCGCCCGCGGCGCTCAGCCACGCGCTCGGCGCGGCGGCGATCTCGAAGCGCGTCTCGGCGGCGCTGGAAAGTTTTTCGGCCGCGCCATAGGCGCTCGCCTGAACCAGCAGCGCCGGCGTCGCCCCGGCGCGTGCGGCGAGCAGCAGGCGGCGCGAAACGGAAAGATCGTAGCCCCTCAGATTCCACGCTTCGCCGACGACGACCGCCGGCGCGCCGCTCCTAAGCGCCTCCTCCATCGCCTGGAACAAAGCCGGCGCGTCGGGCGCGCGCACGAAGACGAGCCGGCCGAGCTCCAGACCGTGCGCGACGAGCCCCGGCCCGTAGAGCGCGCCGGTCTCGCGCAGCGCGAAATCCTCGGCCAGAATGAGCCCCGCCGCGCCGCGCTCGGCCATGAAGCGCGCGACCAGCGCGAGCGCGAAACCCATCGCCGCCGCCCCGTCGCCGGGGCGCGCCGGGGCGATCTCGTGCAGACCGTCGCCGGCAAGCCCGCCGCCGAGCGCGCGATCGAGCGCGCGGGTCAGCGACAGCCTTCGCGGCGCGCGCGCCTCCGCCGGCCCCGAACGAGCCTCGATCTCGGCGACGGCGCGCCGCAAACGCGCCATCCCCTCAGCCCTGTCGCCGCGCGACATCCGATCCGCACCCTATGTGTTCGCTCTTTGTTCTAGTTTTGGACGCGAACGGGGCGGGAGTCAAGAGCGGGAAGCGGAATGGCCAGGGCGATCGCTTCAGGTTAGCGAGAGGTTAAGAATGGGGCTCCGGCCATGACCTTGTGGCCTGGTCAACGAAACCGACCCGGGCGAAACCGCGGAATTCGCCAAAATGCGCGCTCTTGGCGACGACAAACTCGACCACAAGGCGGAAGTTCCCTCACTTGTTAACGCGAATTAACCTGAAGCGATTCCCCTGGCGGAATGGCCTTGTCAAAAACTTCAAAAATGATAATCTTGCTATCAGTAAAATCGTCATCATGCAGATGTCGCTTAGGAAATGCACAGGTATACTTGTGGACGTCACGAATTTTCGTCCGCTGCGGGGGAGGATTAAATGCGGCTACGCGCATTCGTATTGACGCTATTTGCTTCGGCTTCACTCCAACTCGCCCACGCAGAGACTGTAGATGTTTTTGACAATCACGGCGGCAGCGTCGCGGAATACGATTCTCGTTGGGCGGATATTGCCGCACGCGGCGCAAACGTCAGGATCACCGGGCCGTGCCAGTCGGCCTGCACCGTTCTTCTCGGTCACATTCCACGAAACAAGATTTGCGTCACGCCCGACGCCTCGTTCGGATTCCATCTCGCGCATCTGGCCTCCGCAACGGCGACCTTGTGGAACGCGTACCAGCCGGATATCCGCGAATGGATAAACCAACATGGCGGTCTCACCGAGCAATTCATCTGGATGCGCGCGCCCGATATCTTCCGCTATTTCAAGAAATGCTAGCGGATCGGCCCTTCCGACCTTGACGGGCGGCGCTGGGCGAGGCGCCTGTTTCGTTCAGGCGCAAGCATCGCACGCAAGCGAAAGCCATCATGGCCAAAGTCGAGCGCTATGCCGCGACGGGCGCCGGCAAAGTCACCGAACTGGTCGGGCGGAGCAGCAAGCGTCTGCGGGTCGGCGATTTCCGCGTGCTGTTCGAAGAGGACGCGACCACGATCCGCGTTTCCCGAATTGGATCGCGCGGCGACATCTATGATTGAGGAGAAACCATGAAGCACACGATTGTCGTCACGCTGTCCGGCGAGGAACTGGTGCTTCTCGCGCGCGCGGATTTCGAGGCCATGCGCGACGCGATCGACGCGGCCGCCCACGAAGCGACGATGGCGGCCGTCGCGCACGGCGAGCAGGACATGCTGACGGCCGAGGAGACCGCCGCCGCGCTGGCCGCGCCAACGCCGCTCGCCTTCTGGCGCGTCAAGCGCGGCCTCACCCAGAAAGAACTGAGCCTCGCCGTCGGAGTTTCGCAAAGTTACGTCGCGGACCTCGAGGCCGGCCGCCGCAAAGGCGACGCCGCTCTCGTCAAGCGCCTCGCCCGCGCCCTGCGCCTGCGCATGGAGGATCTGGTCGCCGACGAGGCTCGCGAATAGGCCGCTTCACTCTCAGTGAAGGCGCTGCATTTCCTCGATCTCGACGAGCGCGTCGTGCGGCGGACACACCCTTCACCGGGCGTCTCCCGGCGTCGATCGAACCGTTTCCGCCCGGCGCCCGCCCGCCGCGGCTTCACTTTTGCGTGTCGCAGTTCGAATGCATGACCTTGCAGAACTGGCGACGGCTGGCGCCCGCGGTCGCCTGGCAATTGCCGAGCGCCCGGCTGTCGGCCGTCGCCTGGTCCTCGGCGATGGCCCAGCCGGCGCCGGGCGTTCCGGGGGCCGGATCGAGAGAGGTCGAGTCGCATTGTCCGACGAACGTCCCGACGATCATGCAGTTCGCCCTCGCGGCGGCGGCGGCGCCGCCCTGCTTGCGGCATTCCGCCAGGGCCCTGTCGATGGCGCCCTGGGCCGTATCATAGTTATACCCATCTCCCAACGCGATGCCGTCCTTGACGACGTTCCCGGTGGAGCCCACCGCCAGCGCGCCGACGGCGGCGGCCGGGCTCGGCCCCATGAGCGGAGCCGCCAAGGCCAGAGCGAATAACGCCGAGACGATCTTGTTCATGGATGCTTCCCCCCGAGCGACGATCCCCCTCGGGTCGAAAGGCGCCGCATCGCCCAACCCGCTCGCGTTCCGTCGATGTTGCTGCGTCACGCCCTGCGCGCCCGGGCATCCTAGGAGCGCCGGGATGCGGTTGTCAAAAGCGCGCAGGCGATGGCGTCGAGGACGGTCTTGGCGCGCAAACGGGCAGGCGCCGGGTCCGCGCGAGACGCGGCCCGCCGCTTCATCTCTTGGCGAGATAGCCGACCGCGCCGCCCAACGTGAACAGCTTGCTGTAGTCGGACTCCGGCACGTCGATGCCGGTTCGCTTGTGCAAGGCGATGATGAGATTGTTGAAGTCCATCGAATCGAGATCGAGCGCCTCGCGCATGTCCTCGTCGTCGCCCAGCGCGGAAAAGTCCGCTTCGGGCGCGATCTCGCCGATCAGCTCGGCGAGCAGCGCCCTGATTTCCTTTTCGCTCATAGCGCCTCCGGTTCCCGCACGATGTTGCGCAACGCCTCGAGAAAAAGCCCGCCGGTGTGACCGTCGGTGACGCGGTGATCGGCGGCGAGACTCGCGGTCACGATCGGGCGCGCTTCGATGCGGCCGTCAACCACCCAAGGTCGCGGCGCGATCCGCCCGAACCCGACGATCGCCACCTGCGGGGGATAGATGATGCCCTGCGCCGCTTCGGCGCCGCGGTCGCCCAGACTGGTGATGGTGATCGTCGCCGAGCTGAGCTCCGAGCTGCGCAAGCCGCCGCTGCGCGCGCGCTGAATGACGTCGCGCATCGCCGCCATCACCTCGACCAGCGGTTTGCGATCGACGTCGCGGATCGCCGGCGCGATCAGGCCGCCGCCGCGTAGCGACACCGCCCAGCCGATGTGGACGCCCTCGCCCGGGACGAACGCCCCGTCGACGAAGGTTCCGTTCAGTTGCGGCGCCTGGCGAAGCGCCAGCGCGCTCGCCTTGAGGAAGAGGACGGCGGGGAGCAGTCGGCGATCCGGCGGCTGCCCGGCGTTGAAATTTTCGAGCCAGGCGAGCGCGCGCGACATGTCGAGCGAGTCGCTGAGGTAATAGTGCGGAATCTCGCGCTTGGCCCGGCTCATCGCGGCGGCGATCGCCTTGCGCATTTCCGCGGCGTCGAATTTGCCGCGAGGCGCGCGCGGCGTCTCTGCCGGTCGGAAGCCCTCGACGTCGGCGAGGCGAATCGATCCGTGCGGGCCGGTGCCGCTCACGCGGGAGAGGTCGAGGCCGAGCTCGACCGCGCGCCGCCGCGCGACGGGGCTCGCCTCGATGCGGCCGGCCGCCCCGGCCGGCGGCGCCGGCAGGGGCTTGACGGCGGGAGGAGCGACAGGCGCGGGCGGTGGAACGGCGACAGGCGGCGCGAGCGGGGCGGGCGACGGCGCCGCCGGCGCCTTGCCGTCGTCGATATGCGCGAGCACTTTGCCGACCGGAACCTTCTCCCCGACCGGCACGAGGATGTCGACGACCCTGCCCTTGGCGAAGGTCTCGATCTCGATGGCGCCCTTCTGCGTCTCGACGACGGCGACGACGGCGCCCGGAGCGACCGCGTCGCCCGGCTTGACCAGCCATTCGACCAGCGTGCCCGATTCCATATCGGCGCCGAGCGCCGGCATCTTGAAGTCGATCATGTCGGCTTGACGAGTTCGCGCGCCGCCGCCGCGATGCCCGCCGCCTGCGGCAGGCACGCGTCCTCGAGATGCGGCGCATAGGGCATCGGCACCTCGCGGCCGCAGACGCGGCGCAGGGGCGCATCGAGGTCGAACAAGGCTTCCTCCGCGATCCGCATGCCGACTTCCGCAGAAAGCGATCCGCTCCGCCAACCTTCGTCGACGATGACGCACTTCCGGGTCTTGCGGACGCTTTCGAGAATGGCGGCAGTGTCGAGCGGCCTCAACACTCTCAGTTCGAGAACCTCGGCGTCGACGCCTTCTTTCTCCAGCGCTGCGGCGGCTTCCAGCGTCTTGAAGAGGCTCCCGCCATAAGTAATGAGAGTGATGTCGCGGCCGGGCCGTCTGACCTTGGCGTGGGCGATATCCACCTCGTTGACGTCGGCGCTCAAATCGTCTTCGAGATTATACAGCATGACGTGCTCGAAAATGAGCACCGGGTTCGGGTCCTTCAGCGCCGCGATCAGCATGAACCGCGCGTCCTCGACGGTCGCCGGCGCGAGGATGCGCAGGCCGGGAATATGCGCGTACCATCCCTCGAGGCTGTGCGAATGTTGCGCCGCGACGCGCCGGCCCCCGCCCGTGGCGATGCGGATCACCAAGGGGATGGCGAACTGCCCGCCGGACATGTGCGGAATCGTCGCCGCGTTGTTGACGATCTGGTCGAGCGCCAGCAGAGAGAAATTGACGGTCATGATCTCGACGATCGGCCGCAGCCCCGCCATCGCCGCGCCGATGCCGGCGCCGACATAGCCGCTCTCCGACAGCGGCGTGTCGCGGATTCTCTGTTCCCCGAACTCGTCGATGAGGCCCTTGGTGACGGCGTAGCAACCGCCGTAGCGGCCGATGTCCTCGCCCATCAAGAGGACGCGCGGGTCGGCCAGCAGCGCCTGCCGCAAGGCCTGCTTGCACGCCTCCCGGTACGTCATGCGAAGCGGCGCTGAAGAAGGATCGCTCATTGCGGAACCGCCTCCATCACGACGTAGCGTTCGAGCTCGGAGAGCGGCTCCGGCGTTCCCGCCTCGGCGAAGGCGACGGCCGCGGCGATCTCGGCGTCGACTTGCCCCTCGATCGCCGCGATCTCGTCGTCGGTAATGAAATGATTGTCTTCGAGCCATTTGCGAAAGCGCACGATCGGTCCCTTGGCGCGCCAGGCCTCGACCTCCGCCTTGGGCCGGTAAAGCTGGGCGTCGAACATCGAATGGGCGCGGAACCGATAGGTGCGGCATTCCAAGAAATAGGGGCCGCCGCTCTCATGGATCGCGGCGACCGCGCGCCGCGCGGCCGCTTCGACCGCGATGACGTCCATGCCGTCGACCTGCTCGCTGGGCAGATTATAGGACGCCGCCTTGCGCGCGATGTCGGTCTGCGCTTCGGCGCGCGCGATCGCCATTCCCATCGAATAGAGATTGTTCTCGCAGACGAACAGCGCGGGCAGCTTCCACAGCGCGGCGAGATTGAGCGATTCGTGGAACTCTCCCTCGTCGACCGCCCCGTCGCCGAAGAAGCACGCGGTCACGGCCGGGCGGCCGAGCGTCTGGTCGGCGAGCGCGACACCGATGGCCAGCGGCAAGCCGCCGCCGACGATCGCGTTGCCGCCGTAGAATCGGCGCTGACGGTCGAAGATGTGCATCGAACCGCCGCGGCCGCGGCAGCAGCCTTCCTGCTTGCCCAACATCTCGGCCATCACCGCGTCGGCGGGCACGCCGCGAGCGAGCGCCTGCCCGTGTTCGCGATAGGTGGCGACGACCGCGTCCGCCGGCCCGAGCGCTTGCATGACGCCGACCGACACCGCCTCCTCGCCGTCGTAGAGGTGCAGGAACCCGAGGATTTCTTGCGCTTCGTAGAGCTCGACGCACTTCGTCTCGAAATGGCGGATGCGGATCATCGCCTTGAGGAGATCGTGCATGTGCCCCTTGTCGAGATGGACCTTCGCGGTCATCGTTCGTCACTCTCCAGCGTCGACAGATCGCCTTCCGGCAATCCGAGTTCGCGCGCTTTCAACAATCGCCGCATGATCTTGCCGCTGCGCGTTTTCGGCAGATTTTCGCGAAAGTCGATTTCCTTGGGCGCCACCGCCGCGCCCAGACGCGTGCGGGCGAAGCCGAGAAGCTCCTTGCGCAGCGCCTCGCCCGCCGTAAAACCGGGCCTCAGCGCGACGAACGCCTTGACGATCTCGCCCGCGGTCGGATCGGGCTTGCCGATCACGCCCGCCTCCGCCACCGCCGGGTGCTCCATCAGCGCGCTCTCGACCTCGAACGGCCCGATGAGATGGCCGGACGACTTGATGACGTCGTCGGCGCGACCGACGAACCAATAGTACCCGTCTGCGTCGCGGCGCGCGAGATCGCCGGTCAAATACCATTCGCCGACGAAGCACTTTCGGTAGCGCTCCTCTTCGTGCAGATAGCCGCGCATCATCGACGGCCAGCCCGCCTTCAGCGCCAGCTCGCCCTGCTCGGCGGGATCGTCGATCATGCGAAGCCGCCCGTCGCCCTCGCGCTGGACGATGGCGGCCTCGATCCCCGGCAGCGGACGCCCCATCGAGCCCGGCTTGATGTCCATGGCGGCGTAATTGGCGACCATGATGCCGCCGGTCTCGGTCTGCCACCAATTGTCGTGGAACGGCCGTCCGAGCGCCTGAGCGCTCCACACGACCGCTTCCGGGTTGAGCGGTTCGCCGACGCTCGCCGCGAATCGCAACGCCGAAAGATCGAAATCCGCCAGCGCCGCCGCGCCGAGCTTCATCATCATGCGGATGGCGGTGGGCGCCGTGTACCATACGGTGACGCGCTCGCGCGCGAGAATGCCGTACCACGTCTGCGCGTCGAACTCCGCTTCCTCGACGATGCTGGTCACGCCATGGGCGAGGGGCGCGATGATGCCGTAGCTCGTGCCGGTCACCCAGCCGGGGTCGGCGGTGCACCAGAAGATGTCGTCGGCATGCAGATCGAGCGCGTAGAGCCCGGTCGCGTAGTGGGTGACGATCGCCTCGTGGACGTGAACGGCGCCTTTCGGGCGGCCGGTGGTCCCGCTGGTGAAATGAACGAGCGCCATGTCGTTGGGAGAGGTCGGAGGAATTACGAACTCGGACGACGCCTCCTCGATCAGACGCGGCCAGGACAGCGTGTCCGGCGCCGTTCCGTCGCCGTCGATCAGCACGACATGGGCGAGCTTGGGCAGTCGTCCGCGCGAGGCCGCCACCTTGCGCCGATACAAGCCTTGCGTGGTGACGAGGACCTGCCCCTCTCCCAGTTCGAGTCGCGTCGCGATCGGCTCCGGCCCGAACGCGGAAAACAGCGGCGAGGCGACGCATTTCGCCTTCAGCGCGCCGAGCAAGGCGATGTAAAGCTCGGGGACGCGGCCCAGCAAAATGAACACGCGCCCGCCCTCGCCGACGCCGAGCCCGCGCAGCGCATTGGCGAAGCGGTTCGTCGCTTCCGACAATTCGCGGTAGCTGATGTCGCGTCGCTCGCCACCCTTGCCGAGCCAGCGCAACGCCGTGCGCTCGGCTCTCGCGCCCTTGGCGTGCCGGTCGACCGCCTCATGCGCGATGTTCAGCCCACGCCCTTCGGGCAGCCCGTCGAGAAACGAACGCGCCCGCTCCCAGGTGAATTCCCGGCGCACGGCCTCGTAGTCCGGCATGTTGGGCGGGGGCGCGAGCGCCCGGACATCCTTGTGGATCGTTGCGCGATCGGACGCGCCGACTTCCGCAGACATGACCCCCTCCGCGACGCTGGCGTCGACCCTCGCCGTGCGGAAACATAGACGCTACGCCGCGTCTGTATTTGATCGCAGTCAACCCATGCCGGCGGCGGGAAACGGAATCGTCGCGCCGACGCCCGCGCGGACGGCGCATCGCGAGGGAGAATCGTGTCGTCGCAACCCAGAGAGATCGCGACGATCGGCCACAACTCTATCGGCGCCGCGGTCGCCGAACCGCTCGGCGTCGCCGCCAAGCGCGCGCCGGGCGCGCGCGCCTGCGCGAGGGGCGAACCGGCCCTTTCGGAAAAACTGTTCGCGGCGCGTCGCCGGCTCGTCGAAGCCGACCTCGGCGAAGGCGTCGCGACGCCGTCGTGGGGCGCGCAGCGAGCGGGCTCGCCGGCGGGCATGAAAAATCCCGCAGGTTGCGGCCTGCGGGACGCGTCGGAACGGGACGACGGCCGGGGCGCGAACGCCGCCTCAGGCGGTGATGCGCTCGTCGGCCGGCGACGGCTCGCGAAGCACGTAGCCGCGGCCCCACACCGTCTCGATATAGTTGCGGCCGTTGGAGGCCGTCGCCAGCTTCTTGCGCAGCTTGCAGATGAACACGTCGATGATCTTGAGTTCCGGTTCGTCCATCCCGCCATAGAGATGGTTGAGGAACATTTCCTTGGTCAGCGTCGTGCCCTTGCGCAGCGAGAGCAGCTCGAGCATCTGATATTCCTTGCCCGTCAGATGCACGCGGGCGCCGTCCACTTCGACGGTCTTCTGGTCGAGGTTGACGACGAGATCGCCGGTGATGATGACCGACTGGGCATGGCCCTTCGAGCGGCGCACGATGGCGTGGATGCGCGCGATGAGTTCGTCCTTGTGGAAAGGCTTGGTCAGATAGTCGTCGGCCCCGTGGCCGAGGCCCTTCACCTTGTCCTCGATGCCCGCCATGCCGGAGAGGATGAGAATCGGCGTCTTGATCTTGGTGACGCGCAGCGAACGCAGGACCTCGTAGCCCGACATATCCGGCAGATTGAGATCGAGCAGGATGATGTCGTAATCGTAGAGCTTGCCGAGATCGATGCCCTCCTCGCCGAGGTCGGTGACGTAGACGTTGAAATTTTCGGACTTGAGCATCAGTTCGATGCTTTGCGCCGTCGCGCTGTCGTCCTCGATCAATAAGACCCGCATGTTAAATCCCCAGACTTGCCCCTAGGCACGCGACCGCGGTGACCCCCGCCGCATTCGCGCCGCATGACAGCCGGCGCGCGGTCGGGACGCGGGCCCGGCCGATTCGACACGCAGAGTGACCAGCATTGGTTAACAAATTCTGATTCACTCGCGCAACCCCTTCCCTGGACTAATTCCGCTCGAATGGGAACGTCTTGATTCTCTTTGCTGATTCGGCGCCGTTAGCGATGATGTGTCACTTTAATTTTTGCCTCTAGTCGACTCTATTGGCCCAATGATCCGCGGCGCGCGGCGCCAGCTCGCGCACAAGGATCACGCCTCCTGAGGCGAGCCGGCGCGGTGACGTCTTGCTAAGGATTGTTAACGACGCGGGTAAACGAACCGCTAACGCGCAGCGCTTTTATGTCGCTTTATTCGCAAAATCGACGCCCCGATTCGATCGAGCGGACGAAAAAAGCGCACGCTCGCGCCGAATCCGGCGGCCGCGTAAGAAAGGAGCAACCTTCCTGCGCCATCCTCGCCTCGTCTCGTGGCGAACCGGCTCGCGGCGGCGAATTCCGCCCGGCCATTTGGTATGGAGTGCGTAGGAATGAAATCCCGAGACACGCTCATTCGTCTCAAGCGATTCCAGGCCGAGGAGAAGCGCCGGCGCGTTCGGCAGATCGAGCTGATGGTCGCCGAATTCACACGGATGGCGATCGACCTCGATCGCGAGATCGTCAACGAGGAAAAGCGCGCCGGAATCAGCGACCCCAATCATTTCGCCTACCCCACCTACGCGCGCGCCGCGATCGCGCGCCGCGACAACCTCAAGCGATCGATCGGCGAGCTCACCGCGCAGATCCAAGACGCCAAGGCGGCCCAGGAAGAGGCGCAGGCGGAATTGGCGAAATACGAGTCGCTCGAAGGCCGCGAGAAGGCGATCGAGCGCGCCGTCGAATCCGCCGCCAGGCTCTGATCCCCGCGCCGCGCGCCGAGTCCCTTGGGGATCGGCGCGCCGTTTCGGGCGGAATGCCGCACCCCGAAATCCGCCATTGCGACCCGACGGCCGATGCGCTAGATGGGCGCCATTGCAGTTTGGCCGGCGGGGAACCTAACAGGCATGTCGAACAATCACGGCGCGTCGACGGCGGACGATCCGATGGACATGGCGGCGCGCGAGTCGACCTTTGCGGCTTTCGTCGCATTGACGGAGACGGTGGTCGCGGTATTGCTGTGCGTGCTGTTGGTGCTGGTGCTGTGGGGGCTCGAGGGGCACGGGTTTGTCGCGCTCGTCGGACTGATCATGACGCTCGCGGCGGCGGCCGTCGGCGCGCTGACCGGCAGGGGCTGGCGCGTCGTGGCGCCCGTCTTCTTGCTGCTCGGGCTCGCCTGCGTCGTTCTTCAATGAAAATCGGTCGGGTTCGCGTCGGGGTCGGGGCGATCGCCAAGCGTCTGGGGAAGGCATCATGCTGATTGGGGTCGTCGCGGAAACCGATCCGCAGGAGACGCGCGTCGCGGCGAGCGCGGAAACGGTGAAGAAATTCGCCGCCCTCGGCGCCGAGCTGGCGGTCGAGCGCGGCGCCGGCCTCGGCGCCGGAATCCCCGACGCGGATTTTGCGGCGGCGGGCGCCAAGCTCGTTTCCGCCGCCGAGGCGCTCGGCGCCGACATCGTCCTGAAAGTGCGGCGCCCGAACGACGGCGAGCTCGGCCAGATGAAGCGCGGCGCGCTCGTCGTCGCCTCGATGGACCCCTACGGCCATCTCGACGCGGTCGAGGCGATGGCCAAGGCCGGCGTTAGCGCCTTCGCGATGGAGCTGATGCCGCGCATCACCCGCGCGCAAGTGATGGACGTCCTCTCCAGCCAGGCGAATCTCGCCGGCTATCGCGCCGTGATCGACGCGGCGGCCGAATACGGCCGCGCGCTGCCGATGATGATGACGCCGGCCGGCACCATTCCCGCCGCCAAGGCGTTCGTCATGGGCGTCGGCGTCGCCGGCTTGCAGGCGATCGCCACCGCGCGGCGGCTCGGCGCCGTCGTCACCGCCACCGACGTGCGCCCGGCGACAAAGGAACAGGTCGAGTCGCTCGGCGCGAAATTCGTCGCCGTCGAGGACGAGGAGTTCAAGCAGGCCGAGACCGCGGGCGGCTACGCCAAGGAAATGTCGGACGCCTACAAGGCCAAGCAGGCGGCGCTGGTCGCCGCGCATATCGCCAAGCAGGACATCGTCATCACCACGGCGCTGATCCCCGGCCGCCCCGCGCCGCGCCTCGTCAGCGCCGACATGGTCAAGTCGATGCGCGCCGGCTCGGTCATCGTCGATCTCGCGGTCGAGCGCGGCGGCAATTGCGAGCTCGCCCGCGTCGGCGAAGTCGTGGTCGCCGACAATGGCGTTCGGATCGTCGGCAATTCCAACGTCACGCGCCTCGCCTCGAGCGCCTCGGCGCTCTACGCGCGCAATCTCTACGCCTTCGTCGAGACGCTGATCGACAAAGCGGCCAAGGCGATCGCCGTCAACTGGGACGACGAACTGGTCAAGGCGACCTGCCTGACCCGCGACGGCGCGATCACGCACCCCAATTTTCAGCCGAAAGCCGGCAATTGAGCCCAAGTCGGCGTGACCCGCCGCGCCTTTGGTAAGGACATGAGGGATCGATGGAAAACCTTGACGCCACCGTCGCCAAATTGAAGGCGGCCGCCGACGCGGTCGACGAGGCCGCGCGCGCCGCGCAGACCTACGCCGACCAGCTCGCCGCCGCGGGCCACGCCGCTACGGGCGGCGCGATCGATCCCTTCGTCTTTCGTCTCGCGATCTTCGCGCTCGCGGTTTTCGTCGGCTATTACGTCGTCTGGTCGGTGACGCCGGCGCTGCACACGCCGCTGATGTCGGAAACAAACGCGATTTCCTCGGTCATCGTCGTGGGCGCGCTGCTCGCGGTCGGCGTCGCGGCGGTCGACAGCGGCTCGATGATCGCGCGCGTGGTCGGCTTCATCGCATTGATCCTCGCCTCGGTGAACATATTCGGCGGGTTCCTCGTCACCGAGCGCATGCTCGCGATGTACAAGAAGAAGGGCTGACCGAACGTGAACGCCAATCTCGCCGCCCTCCTCTATCTCGTCGCCGGCATTCTGTTCATCCTGGCGCTGCGCGGGCTGTCGTCGCCCGCCACCTCGCGCCAGGGCAACCGCTTCGGCATGATCGGCATGGCGATCGCCATAGTGACGACGCTGGCGCTGAGGCCGCCCTCGAGCGGCCTCGCGTGGCTCCTGGTGATCCTCGGCTTCGCCATCGGCGGCGCGATCGGCGCCTGGCGCGCGCGCACGATTGCGATGACGGCGATGCCGCAACTGGTGGCGATGTTCCACTCGCTCGTCGGTCTCGCCGCGGTGCTGGTCGCCGCCGGCGCCCTCTATGCGACCGCATCCATCCGGCGAGCATCATCGAAATGTCGCTCGGCCTGGCCATCGGCGCGGTGACCTTCACCGGCTCGATCATCGCCTTCCTGAAGCTCGACGGCCGCATGTCGGGCAAGCCGATCATGCTGCCGGCTCGCCATGCGATCAACATCGCTCTCGCCGTCGCGCTCGTCGTCCTCATCGCGGTGTTCTACTTCGCGCAATCGCCGGTGTTCTTCTGGCTGATCACGGCCGTCTCGCTGGCGCTCGGCGTGCTGCTGATCGTGCCGATCGGCGGCGCCGACATGCCGGTCGTCATATCGATGCTCAACTCCTATTCGGGCTGGGCGGCGGCGGGCATCGGCTTCACGCTCGGCAATCTCGCGCTGATCATCACCGGCGCGCTGGTCGGCTCCTCGGGCGCGATCCTCTCCTACATCATGTGCAAGGGCATGAACCGCTCGTTCATCTCCGTCATCCTCGGCGGCTGGGGCGGCGAGGTCGCGGGCGCCGCGGCCGGCGCCGAGACGCGGCCGGTCAAGCAGGGCTCGGCCGAGGACGCGGCGTTCATGATGAAGAACGCCTCCAAGGTGATCATCGTCCCCGGCTACGGCATGGCGGTCGCCCAGGCGCAGCACGCCTTGCGCGAAATGGCCGACCTCCTCAAGAAGGAGGGCGTCGAGGTCAAATACGCGATCCATCCGGTCGCCGGCCGCATGCCCGGCCATATGAACGTGCTGCTCGCCGAGGCCAACGTGCCCTACGACGAAGTGTTCGAGCTCGAGGACATCAACAGCGAGTTCGCGCAGGCCGACGTCGCGTACGTCATCGGGGCCAACGACGTCACCAACCCCGCCGCCAAGACCGATCCGAAATCGCCGATCTACGGCATGCCGATCCTCGACGTCGAGAAGGCCAAGACCGTGCTGTTCGTCAAGCGCGGCATGGGCTCGGGCTACGCCGGCGTCGAGAACGAGCTGTTCTTCCGCGACAACACGATGATGCTGTTCGGCGACGCCAAGAAGATGACCGACTCGATCGTCAAGGCGCTGGCGCACTAAGGAGCGTGCGCAGCCGCGCGGCGCCTACCCCCGCGCGGTGATTCCGGGCGCGACCGCCTCCATCGCGAACAGCAGACGGAACAGCGCCGGACGAACGACATACCGCCTTCGCGCCTCGATCGCGCGGAGGATCGCCTCAGCCGCCTCCCCAGTGCTCAGCGGCGCGACGCCTTTGGGCATGCGCTCGCGGCTGCCGGGATTGTGCTCCCAATACGAGCTTTCGACCGGCCCGAGCACGACGAGGCTGACGAAAAGCCCGCGCGGCGCGATTTCGAGACGCAGCGCGTCGGAGAATCCTTTGAGGGCCTGGCGCGCCGCGATATAGGCCGCGGCGTTCGGCCAGACCATGTAGGAGGCCGGCGAAGTGACGTTGACGATATGGCCGCTCCCGCGCGCCAGCATCGCCGGCAGGAAGGCCCGCGTCACCGCGAAGGCGGCGAGATAGGGAAGCTCGATCATCGCGCGCGCCTCGGCGACGCTGGTCTCGATCGTCGACAGCCAGCGCCCGGCGCCCGCGTTGTTGACGACGATGTCGGGCGCGCCCGCCTCGGCCATCGCCGCTTCGCAAGCCCGCGCGGCCTGATCGGGGTCGGAAAGATCGGCGGGAAAGACCAGCGCCGTTCCGCCCGCCGCGGCTATTTCGCCCGCCACCCGCGCCAGCTTCTCGGCCGACCGCGCGACGAGCGCGACCCGCGCGCCGCGCGCCGCCAGCGTGCGCGCCGTCGCTTCGCCGATGCCGCTCGAAGCGCCGGTCACCAACGCGAATTTGCCGTCGAGGTTCATCGTGCCTCCTTTTCCGGCCGAGCGCGGCCGAGAAGTTTACGATGTAACCATTGAATGGTTACGCTGTCAACATACAGGCGAGACGCGCCGACGAAGCAACGTCGGGCTGTTCTCGCACCCGGCGCGTCGACACTCCGCAAGTTCGGATTTTGGCTGAGATGCTTGTTGCAAAACCCGCAATTGCGATCCATTCTGATCATATGGCGAAGGTTTCCAACAAGACGGCGTATGGCGGCAAAGGCTGCAAGCGCTTCGCAGAGCCCAAAGCGCTCGGAGTGACGAAAGACGGCGTGCGCATTTTGAAGCCGAAAGGCAAGGCGACCCATTTCACGCCGAAGGAACTGCGCGATGCGGTCGCGGCGGCGAGGGCCTCGAAGAGAGCGTGATGAACGACCGTGACATCTTCATCAATTGCCCGTTCTCGGCCGACTATCAAGGATATTTCGAAGCCATCGTATTCGCCGTCGCGAGGTCGGGATTCACGCCTCGATGCGCGCGCGAGAACGACGACGGAGGGGAAATCCGATTCGAAAAAATCTGCAGGATCATCGCCGAGAGCCGCTACGGCATCCACGACATTTCCAAAACTGAGCTTGACCCCGGGTCGGGTCTGCCGCGCTTCAACATGCCGTTCGAGCTCGGGCTGTTCCTCGGCGCTCACCGATTCGGCGGCAAGAAGCATTCTCGCAAAAAATCGCTAATTTTCGACCGAGAAGGCCATCGCTATCAGTCATTCATTTCCGACATCGCCGGCCAGGACATCCATTCCCACGACAGCAGCCTCGGCAGCTTGATCGAACAAATATCGACTTGGCTTCTCGACCAGGCGCAGGACTACGGCATACCGGGCGGGCGGGCTATCGCGGCCGAATTCAATCGGTTTCGGATCGACCTGCCCGCGATAGCCGCCGCCAAGCGGCTACAACCTGAAGAACTGACGTTCAAGGATCTGACGAATATTGCGGCAGAGTGGATCCTGGCGGAAAGCGGCGCAGGCTGACTCCCTCAATCCTCGTCGGCGCCGTCGCGCTTCTTCCGGCGTCCGCCCCCTCCGCCTTACGCCGCCAGCCGTTGCAGCCCGGCTTTGGCGATCGCGTTGGTGGGGCTCACCACCATCGCGCGCTGATAGGACTCGACCGCCTTGGCCTTGTCGCCCTTCTTCTCGTAGGCGAGGCCGAGCCCGGCCCACGCCTCGGCGTTGTTGGAATCGACGTTGAGGGCGGCGTCGAAGTCTTCGATCGCGGCGTCGTACTTGCCGGTGGCGAGGTAGCTCTGCGCGCGCGCCTGATAGGGCGCTCCGGCGAAAGGATCGCGGTCGATCGCGTTGTTGAAGTCGGTGATCGCCTGCTCGTGATTGCCCTGGCGCTGATAGATCAGCCCGCGCGCGTGATAGGCCTGCGCGCCCTCCGGATCGAGCCGGATCGCGGCGTCGAGGTCGGCGAGCGCCTCGGGGAAATGGCCGTGCGCGCGCTCGAGGTTGCCGCGTCCGAGATAGGCGGACGCGTCGTTGGGGTTGGCGTCGATGGCGGCGTTGAAATCGGCGAGCGCCGGGCCGTCCTTCTCCATCTGACGATAGGCGAGCGCGCGATTGGTGTAGGCGGCGGCGAATTTCGGATCGATCTGAATCGCCTTGGTGAAATCGGCGATCGCGTTCTGATAGTGGCCGCCCTTGGCGTAGGCGATGCCGCGCGTGTTGTAGGCGATGGAATCGTTGGGGTTGCGCTGGATGACGTCGGTCAGCGACGCGATGTTGCCGGCGTTGGCGCCGGACGTGTCGGAGTCGACCTCCGCGACGCCACGGCTTTGCGGCGAGAACGAGCCCAGCGTCTCGCTGCACGCCCCCAGGGCCAACGCCGCCGCCGCCGCCAGCATCCATCGTCCGATCGCCGCGCGACGGGAAGGCGCCGTCATCCGCATGATCCGTCAGCCTCCGCCCGCCGCCCCGCGGGCGGATTCGAAACCTTGTCGCTCGTCCAACGCATGCGCGAAAAAAATGGCGAAATCGAAGCGGCGCCGAAGCGCGCCCGCCGGTTTGGCGCGCGCCCCATCAACCGGCGGAGCGCGCCGCGCCCGGCATGACCTTCGGCTTCATCGGCAACAGGCCTTCGCGCTGCAACTTCTTGCGCGCCAGCTTGCGGGCGCGGCGCACCGCCTCGGCCTTCTCGCGGGCGCGCTTTTCCGACGGTTTCTCGTAATGGCCGCGCAGCTTCATTTCGCGGAAAATTCCCTCGCGCTGCATCTTCTTCTTGAGCGCCTTGAGGGCCTGATCGACGTTGTTGTCGCGGACGAGAACTTGCACGGGCGATCCTGTGTTGAGAGGCGGAGCCTCGACAAAAACCGAGAATTTGCGAAAGACAATAGAGGCGCGCCCGCTCGACGAGCGGCGCGCCTATTTGGAATTTCCCGTAGCAGACTCGGGTCGCGTTGTCCAGCCGATCAGCCTCGTTTGCGCGGCTCCGGCAAGACCCGCGTCACATGCCCCATCTTGCGCCCCGGGCGCGTCTCCAGCTTGCCGTAGAGGTGCAGGGAGAGGTCGGGCTGGGCGAGGATGTCGCGCCATTCGTCGGCCTCTTCGCCGATCAGATTGCGCATCTCGATGCGGCCGCGCCGCGCCGTCGCGCCGAGCGGCCAGCCGGCGACGGCGCGGATGTGCTGTTCGAACTGCGAGGTCTGGGCGCCCTCGATCGTCCAATGGCCGGAATTGTGCACGCGCGGAGCGAGCTCGTTGACGACGAGCCGCTCGGCGCCGTCGGCCTCGCGCGCCACGAACAACTCGACGGCGAGGACCCCGACATAGTCGAGCGCCTCCAGGACGCGCGCCGCGAGCGCCTTGGCCGCCGCTTCGACGCCGGGCCCGACGCGCGCGGGCGCACGGGTGCGCGCCAGGATATGGCGCTCGTGCTCGTTTTCGCACAGGTCGTAGGCGGCGACGGCGCCCTCCAGGCTGCGCGCCGCGATCACCGACGCCTCGCGCTCGAAGACGACGAAGCCTTCCAGGATCATCGGCCCGCCGCCGAGGCTGCGATGCAGCGCCGGCGCGTTCGAGCCTTCGCGGATCATCGTCTGGCCCTTGCCGTCGTAGCCGAAGCGCCGGGTCTTCAGGATCGCGGGGCGGCCGAGATCGAGAATCGCGCGCGCCAGGGCGCCCGAATCGTCGACGCCGACGTAGGGCGCGGTGGCGAGGCCGAGTCCGCGCAGGAACTCCTTTTCGACCAGCCGGTCCTGGGTCAGCGCCAGCGCGCGCGCGCCGGGGCGCACCGGCTTGCGCGCGGCGAGGAAGTCGACGCAGGCGATCGGCACGTTCTCGAATTCATAGGTGACGACGTCGACGACTTCAGCGAAGCGCGCCAGCGCCTCCTCGTCGTCGAACGCCGCAATGGTGCGCGCGCTCGCCGCGTCGTACGCGGGCGCGTCGCTTTCGGGCGCGTAGATGTGGCAACGCAGGCCGAGCTTCAGCGCGGCCATCGCCAGCATGCGGCCGAGCTGGCCGGAGCCCAGAATGCCGATCGTGTCGCCGGGCGCCAGAATCATCCCGCGCCGCCGTCCGAGGGCGTCTCGGGAACCGCGTTCGTGCGCACGGCGCGCCAGGCTGCCAGCCGTTCGGCGAGAGCGGCGTCGCCGAGCGCCAGCACGGCGACGGCGAGGAGCGCCGCGTTGACCGCCCCGGCCTCGCCGATCGCCAGCGCGCCGACGGGAACGCCGGCGGGCATCTGCACGATCGACAGCAGGCTGTCCTGACCGGAGAGCGCCTTCGTTTCGATCGGCACGCCGAAGACCGGCAGCGTGGTGAACGCCGCCGTCATGCCCGGCAGATGCGCCGCCCCGCCCGCCCCGGCGACGATCACCTTAAAACCCGCCGCGCGCGCCCCCTTGGCGAAGGCGACGAGCCGGTCGGGCGTGCGATGCGCCGAGACGATGCGCGCGTCGTAGCCGACGCCGAACTCGTCGAGCGTCTCGGCGGCGCGCCGCATCGTCGCCCAGTCGGACTGGCTGCCCATGATGATCGCGACGGGCTTGGAAGGAGCGGTCATGGGCGCCTGCCGGCAAGGGAGAGGCTGGGGAACATGGGCGCTGCGATTAAAGGAATGGCGCGCGGGGCGCAAGGCGGCTCCCCGCCGCAGAGGCGCGCCGGCGTTATTCGACCGCCCCAACCGTGATCAGGGCGTCCCGTAAGGCGTCTGGGATCGGCGGAGCGCCAACGCGTCCCCCGCCGAGCGACGGATCGAGGGGCGGCTCGCCGATCCCTCGCAAGCGGAAATGGCCATGAAGAGGATTCTGCTGGCCGGCGCCGCCGCGTTGGCGCTGAGCCTCGCCGCGGCGCCCGCCGGCCTGGCCCTCCCCGCCGGCAGGGCGACCGACGCGCCAACAGCGCAACCGCCGCCGTTCGCCGCCGGCGCTTGGGTCGAAGAGGTGATCGCCGACACGCCGGCGGCGCGCGCGGGGCTTCGCGCCGGCGACGTCATCGTCGCGGTCAACGGCAGGACGATCGCCGATTACGCCGACCTCGACGTCGCCATGGCGGCGAGCGGCGGGCGTCCGCTCGCCATCGAGGTCGAGCGCGGGGGAACCCGCCTGCGGCTGAGGGCGACGCCGGTTCTCGCTTTCGTTGAGAACCCTTACGCCGACGTGCAGCGCCGCTGGGTGCTCGGGGTGTCTCACACCGAATACAGAATGGTTCCCTGCCGCGAAGAGCCCGATTGCGAGTGAGCCCGGTCGTGCCGGTCTTTAAACCAGGATAAACTCTCATCTTGCACCGGCGCCGTTTTGCGCCATCCTTGCGCGCTTAACGGGAGGCGATCATGAGCAGACCCCACGAGACGGTCGTCGGCGACCAGTTCGGGCCGCGCGCGCAGGCTTATGTCGAGAGCGCGGTGCATGCGACGGGGGCCGATCTCGAGGCGCTCGCCGCCATCGTCGGCGCCGCGGCCCCTGAGCGCGCGCTCGATCTGGGCGCGGGCGGCGGCCATGTCGCCTATCTCATGGCGCGTCACGCGGCGAGGGTGACCGCCTGCGACCTCACCGCCGACATGCTGAACGCCGTTGCCGCCACGGCGCGATCGCGGGGCCTGAGCAACATCGAGACCGTCGAGGCGCCGGCCGAGCGCCTGCCGTTCGCCGACGCGACTTTCGACTTCCTGGGATGCCGATACAGCGCGCATCACTGGCGCGATTTCGAGGGCGGCCTGCGCGAGGCGCGGCGCGTCCTGCGCGCGGGCGCGCCCGCCGTCTTCATCGACGCCTTCGCTCCCGGCTCGCCGCTGCTCGACACGCATCTCCAGGCGATCGAGCTCTTGCGCGACACGTCGCACGTTCGCGATTATTCGCTCGCCGAGTGGACGCGCGCGCTCTTCCTCGCCCGCTTCGCGGTCAGGGCGGTGCGAACCTGGCGCCTGCGCCTGGATTTCGCGCCGTGGACCGAGCGCATGAGCACCCCCGAGCTCAACCAGCGCGCCATTCGCGCGCTCCAGACGGCGGCGGCGAGCGAAACGCGCGCGCATTTCGCCATCGAGGACGACGGCTCGTTCATGCTCGACGTGGCGATGATCGAGACCGCGGCGGATTAGGGGCCGCATCGTGGGAGCCAAGTTCGACGCCGATCGCGCCGGCGAATGCGCCGTGCAGAGCCGGATCGCGCTCGCCGGCTACGACGCTCGCGTAACGCCGACGTGTTCTTCTCCAACTTGTTCCAGCGCGGCTGGAGCTGGAAGGCTGAGGGCGCGCGGGCGTTCATCCCCGCTCCCGCCAAAAGTCCCCGACCTTCTCGTAGCGGCGCTTGACCGCCGCCCAGGCGATGCGGTGGGCGGCCTCCTCCTGGCGCGGGTCGCCCGCGTGGGCGGCGAAGGCGTGGTTGAACGCCTCGCGATAAATGTCCTGCGCGTGCTCGGGCAGATGACCCCGCACCGAGGGCGGCAGATCTTCGTTGAAGCGGTAGGGCATCAAGCGGCTCCGGCGCGCCGGCGAGGCGCAGGTTTTACAAGAGGACAAGATTCCCAGGCCAACGGCCTGACGCGGCGCAATTCTTGTCTTGTGTCAACGGCTGAAAGCAATAACTCGTCATGGCCGGGCTTGTCCCGGCCATCCACGCGGTCGAGCCGCCGCTTGGCGACACGGAAATCAGCGCATTCTCGCCTTCTTCCCGAAGAGCCGGACCAGCTTCACGGCGTGGATGGCCGGGACAAGCCCGGCCATGACGGCGATCGGTAATTTCCGCCAACGGTATTGTGCAAGCCTCAAGGGGCGGACGCGTCGGGATGAACGAGGTCGATGCAATTGCGCCGGCCGGAGGCGATGCAATTCTGGATCTCGTTATGGCGCTCGATCTCCTTGAACAGCCAGTAGCCGCCGAGCGCCAGCGCGATGACGAAGACCAGGGCGACGATGTTGGCGAAGTCGCGGTTCTCTTCGTGCCGAGGCCCCTCCGGCTGCGGCGGCCCGCGGACCTCGTCGGGCGGCGGCTCGTTCGAATGCGTCACGATCGTCTCCGCGCCTGCGTTGGGCGCGTTCCCATGTGCGCCGAGGTCCGCCAGTTGCACTGGACACAGCGCGGGCGGCAATTCCGAACGCGTTCATATTGCCGCGAGCGCATCGGCGCCAAGGCCGGAAATTTCGCCGAACTTCTGGCGCCTTTCGCGCCCCGACTCGAGCCTTGCGCTTGCGAGGCTCTCAAACCACGCGCACCCCGTTGGTGTTGAGTTTGGGATCCAGCCAGAACGTATCGACGGCGACGCGGTTGAACAGTTCGGGCGGCAGCACGGTTTTGCGCGGCTCGGCCTTCACCTTGCGGCCCACCGTATGCAGGCCCGGCGTGCCTAAATAATTGTCGAATTCGGAGACGTCGAATTCGATATTGTCGAAATCATGCTTGAACGGCTTCAAGCCGATGAAATCGTAGACGGCTTCGAGCGCCCGCGCCGGATTTTTGGTCAGCGTGTCGAAGGTCACCAGCATCAGGCGCGCCGAATCGTCGCCGAAAAACGCCTGGCGCAGGCCGGTCCAGGCGAAGCCCACCATGCCGTTGGAGCGGTTGAGCGTCTCGAATCGGTCGTAGACGGTGCCGGAGGTCTCGAAACCGAATATCTTCGACGGCGTCAGGGCGTTGCGCTGGATCAGCCGTTCCACCGAATCGTAGATCCACGGCATGTCGCGCACGCAGCAGACGACTTTCGCTTCGGGGTAGAGCGTCTTGAGCGTCGGCATCTTGCTGCACCACAGGCGATTGGTGTCCAGCACCGTCTTGACGGGATGAATGTCGTAGTAATAGCCGTCGACTATCGCGCGCAGCACGGCCTTGCGGCGCTCGTCGTCGACGAACACCGAGCCTTCGTTCGCCGCGCTCATGCAGCCCAGCGCGGCCAGAATCAGCGACCCGACGGGGCTGGTGATGTTGGCGTGCACCGCGGGATTTTGCCGCAGCAGCGCGGACAGCAGCGTCGAGCCGGAGCGCGGCAGGCCGGAAATGAAATGGATGCCGTTGTTCACGTTCTTGCGTCTCCGAAATCGTCACCGAGACGCTCGCATAGCAAGTCGCCGCGACGGCGACAAATGCAGCCGCGTCGGCAAGAGCGTTCGCATTTTTCAACAAGACATCGATGGCCCTCCAGCAATACTTTTTCGACGCCTGTGTCGTTTCCGCCACACGTCTCGCCGAAGCCCCCTCGCTCTTGCCGTGCGGCGCCGCGCCAACCCACGGCAATTGCTGGAAAAATGCGTTCGGCGAGCGTGTCGCTCGACCCGCCGAAGACGAGCCTCGGCGGGCGACCGCGACTGCCCCTGGGGAATAGGGGCAAACGTTGGGGCAGTAGGCAACGATAGCGGGTCTATTCACTCCCGGCGATTCATGTTATTTTTTTGGTAAGCTGAATCGCCAGGGGCTCGTTAGGGCAGCGGGCTTTTTTCGTCCTGTTCGTCCTCGTGTCGAGCAGGCCAGCGGCGCACGGGGGCGAGGGGATCGATGTCGAAACTGCCTAGGTCCGACGATCGTTCCGGCCCGACGACGCACGGCGGAAAGTCTTTTTATCTGCAATTCCTGGGGTTTGCGCGCGCCTATTCCCGCGATATTTTCATCAGCAAGGCGCAACGCCGCCGCATCGCCTCGATCCTGCGTCAGGCGTTCCGGGTGCTCGTCAAGGGCAAGAAGCGCAGCCTGGGCGCGCTCGGCCGCGGCGCCAGCGTGGCGGCCACGCTCGCCGTGATGGGGGTCGGCACAGTTGGATTTAGCGGGCCGGCGTTGGCGGGGGATTACGCGACCGGCGGCGGAATTATCAATCCACCTTCGGGCTACGCCACCGCGATCGGCGAGGGAGCGACGACGACAGGCGAATTCGCGACGGCGATTGGCGCGAACAGCAACGCCTTTGGCCATACGGCGACCGCAACGGGCCAGTTCGCCAACGCCATCGGCGCATACGCGACGGCGACCGGCCAGTATGCCAACGCCACCGGCAATTACGCGACCGCGACAGGTCAGGCGGCGGTCGCCAACGGCGCCAACGCGACAGCGACGGGCGCGCGGAGCAACGCCACTGGCAATTACGCGACCGCGACGGGCCAGAAAAGCAACGCCAGCGGCGAGTACGCCACGGCGACGGGCCAGAGCAGCAACGCCATCGGCGCGAGCGCGACCGCGACCGGCCAGAACAGCTTCGCCAACGGCGCCAACGCGACCGCGACCGGCGCGAGCAGCAACGCCACCGGCAATTACGCGACGGCGACCGGCACGAACAGCACCGCCAACGGCGCCAACGCCACCGCAACCGGCGCGAGCAGCAACGCCACCGGTAATGCCGCGACGGCGACGGGCACGAACAGCTACGCCAGCGGCAATAACGCGACGGCGACGGGCGCGAGCAGCAACGCCATTGGCAATTACGCGACGGCGACCGGCACGAACAGCACCGCCAACGGCGCCAACGCCACCGCGACCGGCGCGAGCAGCAACGCCATTGGCAATGCCGCGACGGCCACGGGCACGAACAGCACCGCCAACGGCGCCAACGCGACGGCGACCGGCGCGAGCAGCAACGCCATTGGCAATTACGCGACGGCCACGGGCACGAACAGCACCGCCAACGGCGCCAACGCGACGGCGACGGGCCAGAACAGCTTCGCCTACGGCGCCAACGCGACGGCCACGGGCACGAACAGCACCGCCAACGGCGCCAACGCCACCGCGACCGGCGCGAGCAGCAACGCCACCGGTAATTACGCGACGGCCACGGGCACGAACAGCACCGCCAACGGCGCCAACGCCACCGCGACCGGCGCGAGCAGCAACGCCACCGGCAATGCCGCGACGGCGACGGGCACGAACAGCACCGCCAATGGCGCTTACGCGACGGCGACGGGCGCGAGCAGCATCGCCAACGGCGCGAGCGCCACCGCGACGGGCACGAACAGCACCGCCAACGGCGCCAACGCGACGGCGACCGGCACGAACAGCACCGCCAACGGCGCCAACGCGACGGCGACCGGCGCGAGCAGCAACGCCATTGGCAATTACGCGACGGCCACGGGCACGAACAGCACCGCCAACGGCGCCAACGCGACCGCGACCGGCGCGAACAGCAACGCCATTGGCAATTACGCGACGGCCACGGGCACGAACAGCACCGCCAACGGCGCCAACGCGACCGCGGCCGGCGCGAACAGCACCGCCATTGGCAATTACGCGACGGCCACGGGCACGAACAGCACCGCCAACGGCGCCAACGCCACCGCGACCGGCGCGAGCAGCAACGCCATTGGCAATTACGCGACGGCGACGGGCACGAACAGCACCGCCAACGGCGCCAACGCCACCGCGACCGGCGCGAGCAGCAACGCCACCGGCAATGCCGCGACGGCGACGGGCACGAACAGCACCGCCAACGGCGCTTACGCGACGGCGACGGGCGCGAGCAGCATCGCGAACGGCGGGAGCGCCACCGCGACGGGCGCTTACGCCTTCGCCAACGGCGGCAACGCCACGGCGACCGGCCAGAACAGCTTCGCCAATGGCGCCAACGCGACGGCGACAGGCGCGGGCAGCACCGCCAATGGCGCCAGCGCCACGGCGACGGGCGCTTATGCGTTCGCCAACGGCGCCAACGCCACCGCGACGGGCGCGAACAGCATCGCCAATGGCGCGTCGGCTTCGGCCTTCGGTCAGGGCAGCGTCGCCAACGGCGTCGGCGCGACGGCGATCGGCCAGGGCGCCAACGCCACCGGCGCGAATTCCACCGCGCTGGGCCAGGGCGCCAACGCCACCGGCGCGAATTCCACCGCGCTGGGCGAGGGCGCTTCGACCGGCGGCTTCGCGGGATCGACGGCGATCGGCGCGGGCGCAACGAATACCGCGAACAATCAGGTCGTGCTCGGCACGGCGGCCGCCACCTATAGACTGCCGGGCATCTCATCGGCCGCGAGTCTGGCGGCGCAGAGCGGTCCGACGTATTACGTCACGACCGACGCGACCGGCGATCTGGCGGTTTCAAACCTGACCCCCGGAAACATTGCGGCGCTGAACAGCGCTGTGGCGACCCTGCAAAGCGACGTCAAACGCGCCTACGCGGGCTCCGCCATCGCTATGGCGATGGGCGGCGCGGGGCTGCCGGGCGACAAGACCTATGCCGTCTCGGCTAATTTCGGCACGTACCAGGGCCAGAGTGCGTTCGCCGCCGCAGCGCAAGTGCGCCTGACCAACAATGTCGTGGCCGATGTCGCCGTCGGCGGGGGCTTAGGCAACGTCGGAGGCGTCGGCGGGCGCGCCGGGTTGACCTTTGCGTGGTGACCTCCGGGAGTTTTCGTGAAGTTATGAGTTTTCGTAGAGTCATACGGCTCGCCGCGGCGTTTTGCGTTTCGGCCGCCGTTTGCGCGGCGGCGCAGGCGCAGCAGCCCGCCAGGCCCGCGCCCATCGACCGCAACGGCGTGATCATCCTGATCCGCTCGACGTTGCTGGCGCTGGACGAAGCCAACAAGACCGGAAATTACAGCGTGCTGCGCGATATGGGAGCGCCGCGCTTCCAGTTGAATTCGGACGCGCGGCTGACCGAGATTTTCGCCCAGCAGCGTCGCGACGGGCTCGATCTGTCCGCCGTCGCGGTGCTCGATCCGCAATTGAGCGTTTTGCCCGAGATCGGCGAAAACGGGGTTATGCATCTGGCGGGATTTTTCCCGTCGGCGCCGAACCAGGTGAATTTCGATCTCTACTTCGCGCCGATCGAGGGCAAATGGCGGATATTCGGCATTTCCGTCGGGATCGGATCGTCATCGCCCGCCGCGCCGGCGGCCTCGCCCATCCCCTCGCCCTCCCCCACGCCCAAGACAAAGCCCAAGCCCTCTACGCCTTAATCGGCATCGCGCGCGCATGCCCTTCCCCCCTTGCGGGGGAAGGTGTCGTCGCGTTAGCGATGACGGATGAGGGGAGTCGAGCGCAGCGAGACGGCTTGGAACCGGATCGTCGCAAGCCGTCGCGCCATAGGGCGTCGAAAGATGCCCGTCTTTCGACGGGCTACGGCGCGACCCCCCTCATCCGGCCGGCTCCGCCGGCCACTTCTCAGCGAACGTTTCGTTCGCCGACGCCCGCGAGGAGGAAGGGTGCGCGCCCTTTCAATTTAGTGACGTAAGACCACTTGGAGAGAACCATGCTGCCCGACAGCGCATTGAAGTCGATGAAGGTGATGTTCGCGACGCCGTGCTATATCTCGGCGGTCAGCATGAACTACGTCATCTCGATGTATGACATGGCGCTGCATAATGCGCGTTTCGGCCTCGAAGGCATTCTGCACATGGAGTCGCAGAGCCTGATCACCCGCTCTCGCAACAAGATGGTCATCAAGTTTCTGAAAGACGAAAGCCTGACCCATCTCTTCTGGATCGATTCCGATATCGCTTTCAATCCGCAAGCGGTCAGCCGCCTGTTGCTGGCCGATCGCGACGTCGTCGCCGGCGTCTATCCCATGAAGTCCTTCAACTGGCCGGAGGGCGGAATGCCCGGCGGCACGACGCTGGCGGAGTTCGAGAACCGCTACACCCATTATCCCTTCAACCCGATCGGCCATGGCGAGGAAAAGGTCAGCAGCTACGCCGACGCCGACGGCTTCGTCGAAGTCGCCGAAGCGCCGACCGGGTTCATGTGCATCAAACGCGACGTGATTCTGCGCATGATGAAACATTATCCGAACTTGAATTACGTTCCCGACGGTCCGCCCAATAATCCCGACGCGCATCTGTACTGGCTGTTCTTCGATTGCATGGTCGATCCCGATTCGGGCCGCTACCTCTCGGAAGACTTCGCCTTCTGCCGCCGCTGGCGCGACATGGGCGGCAAGGTCTATGTCGACATTCACATCAAGCTCATGCACCTCGGCCAGTACAATTATCGCGGCAACCTCGCGGAAAGCCTGCGCTTGCAAGGGCGCTGGTGACCGCAATCGCGATTGCGCGATTACGGCGACGGCGTCCGCGCCCATCCGGCAAGGGGCGTCAAGCCGCGTTGACGAGCGGGAGCCGCCGCAAGGCCGGCTCTCGACTCCCAGCGGCATTTGTTTTCTGAAAATCCAAATCCGTGCTATGCTGGGATTTGTGCGCCTCTCCACCCTCGGAGCCGACCCTTGTCCAAGAAAGCCGCCAAGTCCGAACCCGAACCGAAGCGCCCCAACACCCGCGCGCGCGTCGGCCGCATCGAAGCGCGGCGGGCGAAGGCGGAGCGCAATGTGCGGCTGTTCAACCTGCTCAAGAGTTACGGCGACAGAGTTACGGCGACAGTGCGCTTTATTCAATCGAGCGGGAACGCTTCTTCGTAGAGATATAAATCGCGCCTTCGACGCAACCCCGCCAACCCCACCCTACCCCACCCATTTCACCGGCACATCCAGCGCCCGCGCCAACCGCTCCAATGTTTCCGGCGCGCCCGCTCTGCGGCGGTTTTCGATATCGGAGAGGTAGCCTTGTCCGACGCCGGCCTTGGCGGCGAGGGCCGATTGCGAGAGGCCGCGCCAGCGGCGCAGCGCCTTGAACCGGCTTTCGCCCCTCAGCATCGCGGCGCTGACCGGCGCGGGCAGAACGGCGTCGGCGTCGCCGGCGAGTTCCGCCTTGCGCGCGTCGTAAATCGCGACGTCGTCGGCGTCTTCGTCATGGGCGGCCGCCAGGAGACGCTCGTATTCGACGCGCGGAATGACCACCATTTCCTCGCCGGAGGGCGTGCGGATGATCTGGGGTTCGTCCATGGGGAACTCCTCAATTTCTCGAATAGGTGGTCGTCTCGCGCTTGCCGATATAGATCGCGAGAATTGTCGCGGCGTCCTCGTCGAAGATCACACGGTATCGGCCGAGGCGAAGCCGGAAGCCGTCTCGGCCGGACAAACGCTTCACGTCGCCCTCGCCCGACAGCGCGTAGCGGATCAATCCCGACATCACGAACTCGCGCGCATCCCGCGCAAGGGCGTCGAGGTCTTTCGCTGCCGCATGCGTGAGGACGATGGTCTTCATTGGAAAATTATCGCACAAATATCGCGCGCGTCAAAGCGATACTATCGCGAGCATCGGCGAATTTCGGCGACATGCGCGTCTCTCTCAATCGCCAGCCCCTTCAAAATCGCGCGCCGCTTGGACGCGCCACGAGGGGCGGCCGATTCCTTCGGAATATCAACGGCCATCGACAATATCTTTCTGAAAAACACAATTCCTGCTATCCTGACACTTGTCCGCCTCTCCACCCTCGGAGCCGACCCTTGTCCAAGAAGGCCGCCAAGTCCGAACCCGAACCGAAGCGCCCCAACACCCGCGCGCGCGTCGGCCGCATCGAAGCGCGGCGGGCGAAGGCGGAGCGCAATCTGCGGCTGTTCAACCTGCTCAAGGCGGGCGTGCCCGTCGCCGAGATCGCGTTGCAGGAGGGGCTGTCGGCCAGACGCGCGCGCGAACTCCTTCAGGAGATGCTTGCGCGGCGCGAGGTCGATCCGCCGGCGGGCTTCGCGCAATTGCAGATCGGACGCCTGAGCGACGCGATGATGGTCGCGCATGCGGCGATGATGGAGGGCAATCTGCAGGCCCTCGACCGCGTGGTGCGCATCGTCGGCGAACTCGACCGCTATCACGGCTTTGCGCGCGCAGCCGTCGGCACGGCCGCCGCCGCGACGCCGGCGCTTTGTGCGCCCGCGCCCCCGCTCGCCCTGCCCGCGCCGGCCGAGGCGGCGGAAAATCGTCACGCAAAGGATTGAAAACGCTGAGTCGCGCCGGAAAACGGCGCCGCCGGCGCCGCCCCCTTCACGCAATAATGTCCGGCGTCAACGCGTCCTCGAGCTGCGTCAAACGGTCGCGCAGCGCGAGCTTGCGCTTCTTCAGCCGTTGCAACTGCAACTGGTCGCCCTGTCCGGCCTCGCGCATCGCCTCGATGGCGGCGTCGAGGTCGCGATGCTCTTCGCGCAGCCGCTCCAATTGACCCGACAGAACGGCGCGCTCTTCCGCGCTCAAGTCTTCCTGCGCCATGCCCCGTTTCGCCCGAATCGGCCCCGCCCGCGCGGGCGCCGCCGAAGCGAATATGCGAGCGTGGGCGCAAGTTCGCAAGGCCGCCGCAATGGCGTCCCGAGCGCCGCGCGCAACCCCTAAATCCCATGAACGGGGGCGGTGAATTGATCGGCGAGGGCTCAATTTCGCGCTTGCAAGCCGTCGGCGATGTGTCACAATTTCTTCGTCGATAACGAAAGGGAGTTTGCCAATGTCCCTCGAATCGCATTTGACGGAACTCGTGCGTCGCCATCAGGCGATCGAAAGCGCGATCGCCTCGGAAGAAGCGCACCCGTCAGCCGACGATTTGAAACTCCACGAATTGAAGCGCAAGAAACTCCAACTCAAAGACGAAATCGAAAAGCTCAAGCACGAGACCGAACGCGTCCTGACGCATTGAGGCGTCGCCTCGCTTCGCTCTGAAGCGAGGCTGTTCCCGACGTAACCACGCTAATCGCCCGTCCCCCCGAGGCTTCGAGGCTCCGGCGGGGCGGCGAGAGCGGCGCGCCATTCGCAAACGACGGCCGCCTCGGGTTCGGCCTCGGCGCGCTGACGCGCCAGCGCCAAGAATTCTTCTGCGGGGCAAAGGCGGGCGAGCGCCCAGACCGCCATCGCGCGCGCCAACGGCGAGCGCGCGTCGAGCCCGGCGCGCGCCGCTCCGATCAGCGCCGGATCGCCCGAATTGCCGACCGCGATCATGACGTTGCGTGAGAATCGGGCGTGGCCGAGGCGCTTGATCGGCCCGCCGGCGAAGCGGCGCCGAAAGCCCGCCTCGTCGAGCCCGGCGAGCTCGGCGAGCGGCGGATGAGCGAGGTCGTCGCGCGCCACGAGCTTGGCTTCGCGCCCCTCGCGCGCGAACTTGTTCCACGGACAGACCGCCAGGCAATCGTCGCAGCCGTAGATGCGATTGCCGATCGCGGGACGCAATTCGGGTGCGATCGTCCCCTTGTGCTCGATGGTCAGATAGGAGACGCAGCGGCGCGCGTCGAGCCGATAGGGCGCTGAGAACGCGCCCGTCGGGCAGACGTCGAGGCAGGCGCGGCAAGCGCCGCAATGGTCGCCCTCGGGCGCGTCGGGTTGAAGCGCCAGATCGGTGAAGATCGCGCCCAGGAACAGCCAGGAGCCGAAGCCGCGGCTGACGAGATTGGTGTGCTTGCCCTGCCAGCCGAGGCCCGCCGCGCTCGCCAGCGGCTTCTCCATCACCGGCGCGGTGTCGACGAAGACCTTGACTTCAGCCTTCTCGGGGCGCGCCCTCGCGACGAGCCAAGCCGCCAGCGTCTTCAGGCGGCCCTTGATCACGTCGTGATAGTCGCGATGGCGCGCATAGACCGAGATCGCGCCGCAGCTCCTGTGGCGCGGCGCGTCGAGCGGATCGACGGCCGGTCCGTAGTTCGTCGCCAGCATGACGACGCTGCGCGCCTGCGGCCACAGCGCCATCGGGTCGGCGCGGCGCGCAAAAGTCTCGGCCATCCAATCCATGTCGCCGTGCGCGCCGGCGGCGAGCCACGCGGCGAGGTTTTCGCGCGCGCTCCTTGGCAGGCTCGGGGCCGCGACGCGGCAGGCGTCGAAGCCGAGTTCGCGCGCCTTGGCTTTGAGCTCGCTCAGAAGTCGAGATCGGCGTAGCTCGGGCTCGCCGCCATGCCCGCCAGCCGCTCGCCGAGCAGCGGGCGGAACGAGGGACGGGATTTGATCCGCGCGTACCATGACTTGGCCGTTTCGCTCTCGCCCCACGGCGCGTCGCCGAGATAATCGACGCACGACAGGTGCGCCGCCGCCGCCAGATCGGCATAGCTCAGCCGGTCGCCGGCGAGCCACCTGCGGGCGCCGATGAGGTGCCCGATGTAGCGCAAATGATAGCGCAAATTGGCGCGCCCGGCGCGCACCGCGTCCATGTCCGGCCCGCCGCCGCCGTGTTTGGGCGACATGAAGCGCTTGTAGATCTTCTCGGTCACCAGCAACTGGCTCGATTCGGCGAAGAACTTGACGTTGAACCAGCGCATCAGCCGCCTGACCTCGACGCGGCCGATCGGATCCTCCGGCATCAGGCGCCGATCGCCCAGCGCGAGGCCGCGCGTCTCGTCGAGATATTCGGCGATGACGTCGGCGCCGGGCACGCTCGGCGCGCTGTCCTCGGCCATGACCGGCGTCACGCCTTCGGCGTTGAGCAGCAGGAATTCGCGCCGCCGCTCCCATGGCCGCTCCTCGATCAGCGCCGGCGCGATGCCGAATTCGCCCAGCGCCAGGCGTATGAACCGCGAGTGCGGACAGAAGGGGTGATGATAGAGCGTGATCATGCGAAGGCGGCGCTCGGCTGGCCGTAGGAGAGGCTGAAAGCAGTCATGGGGCGGGGCTGGTTAAGCGGGGGTAAAGGCGCGGCGCGCGGTCGCGGCGAACCCGCCCTACCCCAAGATCTCGCGCGCCTGAATGCGCCACACTTCCGCGGCGTTCATCTTGGACCAGGCGGCGTCCAGCGAGCCGCCGGCGTCGATCGCGCGGCAGGCGTCGTCGACGACGAAGGTCTCGAAGCCGGCGGCGCGCGCGTCGAGCGCGGAATAGGCGACGCAATAATCGGTGGCGAGGCCGCACGCGAACAGCCGGCGCGCGCCCCTCGCCTCGAGCAGCGCCGCGAGCCCGGTGGTCGTCTTGCCATCGGCTTCGGTGAAGGCCGAATACGAATCGACGTCCTCATTGACGCCCTTGCGCAGGATCAGGAACGCCGAATCGACGTCGAGGCCCTGGTGCAATTGCGCGCCCGGCGCGCCCTGCACGCAGTGGTCCGGCCACAGCGTCTGCTCGCCGTAAGCCATCCTCACGACGTCGAACGGCTTGGCCCCTTCGTGCGAGGAGGCGAAGGAGGCGTGGCCTGCCGGGTGCCAGTCCTGGGTGACGACGACCTGGGTGAAGGCCTTGATCAGGCGATTGACCAGCGGCACGATCGCGTCGCCGCCCGCGATCGCCAAGGCCCCGCCGGGGAGAAAATCGTTCTGAATGTCGATCACCAACAGCACGTCGTCGGCGTCGATCGTCATCGTCGCGGCCATCGTTCAGCCTCCGCCCCTTGTGCGAACCAGCTCGCCGATCCGCCCGCGCTCGAAAACGAGGACGACGACGAGCGAGAACAGCAACGGCAAAATAAGATAGAGCAGGCGGAATACAAGCAGCGCCGCGAGCAGGCCGGCGGGCGGCGCGTCGGGCATCGCCTTGAGAAACGAATATTCCAGGACGCCGAGACCGCCGGGCGCATGGCTGACGAGCGCGAGGGTGTAGGAGGCGAGGAACACCCCGAGCACCATGGCGAAGCCGGGATTGCCCGCCTGCGGCAGCGCGAAATAGACGATCCCGGCCGCGCCGATCAGCTCCAACGGCCCGACGAGCAATTGCCTGGCCGCGATCGGCGGACGCGGATAGACCAATTCGAAACCGCGGATTCGCAGCGGCGCGAAATGCAGCAGCGATCCGATCGTATAGAGGCACGGTCCGCCGATGAGCGCGAGGCCGAGCAGACGTCCCGCCCAATCCGGCGTCTCCACGTAGCGCCGCGCCAGCTCGGGGTGAAACAGCAGGGTCGCCCCGCCGAGCGACACATTGCCCAGGGTGAAGGTGAAGGAGCAGAAGGCGACGAGCACGCCGACTTCGGCCATGCCGAGCCCTTTGGTGGAATAGGCGCGGTAGCGCACGAGGGCGCCGGAGAGGACGGTGGCGCCGATGTTGTGCGCGAGCGCGTAGGTGGTGAAGGACACCAGCCCGACGAACCGCCAGCTCAACCGGCGCCCGAGATGGGCGAGCGCGATCTGGTCGTACCAGGCCAGGGCGAAATAGGCGAGCGCGGTCGCGCCGATCGCGAGCGCCCAACGTCGCGGCGAGATGGCGGCAAACGCGGCGCCGACGTCGGTGATCGATAGGCCCCGCAATTCCCGAAACAACAGCCAGGACGTAAACGCCACCGTCCCGAGCCCGATGATCGGCCACAGGACGTCCATAACCCGTTTCATTGCTCGTTCCACGCCCGACGCCCTGACGCGCCGCATCGCCTTCCCTGCACGAGGCGAGGGGCCGGCGCAAGAGAGGCGCGGCCCGCGACACGCTCGACGCCCGCGTCGAATGGAGGCCGGCCGGAGCCGGCCCGCGCACGCCGCCCTCGGGCGCGTCGCGCTGGCTTTACGACGACGCGCCGGTCGCGCCGCGCAGGTCCAGCCAGACGTTCGGATCGTCCTGCGCTTGGCGCTTGATGAAGCGATAGCCGGTCTCGTCCCACGGCAGGATCTCGTCCCTCAGATTGTCGAGGACGAATTCGCCGCGGTCCGTCTTGACGGTGAGAACCGCGTGGCCCTCGCCGTTGAGATCGCGCACGATCGTCATCAGCAACGCCTGTCTGGGAAATCCCTGCTCGATGAGCTGCTTGCGTTTGAACAGGGCGTAGACCTTGCAGTCGCCCCGGCCGTCGATCGGATAATCCCAGTGGTCGAGGACGGTTCCCCAATGCTCGAGATTGGTGACCGGATCGATCGCGCCGTTGGCGAATTTGTTGACGCGGTTGAGGACCGCCCAGGTCTTCTTGGTGAGGCGAACGTCGAGCGGCGAAAGCTTGCCGAGGTTGCATTCTTCGGGCCGACGGCCGCAGAAATCGACCCAGCCGTAGGGGATGGACGTCGCGCCGCCGACCGCGGCGTAGCTCGCGCTCGGCAATTTCGGCTCGGACGCCTCGACGAACCCGCCGTACGCGATCCCGAACAGAACGGTGCCGGAGACAGCACGCGCAACCCACCGAAACATCGTCTTCCCTCGTCGTCATCGACGCGAGCCAGGGTCGGCCATTCCGCTTGGCGCGGCGCAAAACAAATCGATACAATTTGATGCTTCGCCGCCTTTCGTGGACGCGAAAATTCTTAAGGTTGACCGGTCGTTTCCATGGCCGCCACGCCGATTCCCCGGGCGATCGCCGCTCGCAGCGACGTCATTGCGGCCTTTCCCGCCGGTTCGGCGCCGGTCTATAGAAGCCTGGGCGCCGCCGGCGCGCCGCGACGAGCGACGGAGACAACAGCGTGGCGATGCAGCAAGCGGCCTCGGGCGCCGCATCCAATCCGCGCCTGACCGCGATGAGCCTGGCCGCGCTCGGCATCGTCTTCGGCGACATCGGCACCAGCCCGCTCTATACGCTCAAGACGGTGCTCGATCTGACCGGCGCGCATCCCGATGCGCTGACGATCCTGGGATCGCTGTCGCTGATCCTGTGGACGCTGTTCCTCATCACCACGGTCAAATACGTCAATTTCGCCATGCGCATCGACAACGACGGCGAAGGCGGCATCATCGCCCTCATGACGCTGCTCGGCGTCAAGAAGCGGCATCGCCCGGCGCTCATCGCCGCCGGCCTCTTCGGCGCGGCGCTGATCTACGGCGACGGGGCGATCACGCCGGCGATCTCGGTGCTCTCGGCGCTCGAAGGCATGGGGCAGATCGCGCCGGGGCTGGGCGCCGCGGTCGTGCCGTGCGCCGTCGCGATCCTGCTCGCCCTGTTCGCCATCCAGCCGCAGGGCACGGCGCGCATCGGCAAGGCCTTCGGCCCGATCATGCTCGTATGGTTCGTCGTCATGGCCGCGCTCGGCGTCTACGGCGTGGCTCAGCACCCGTCGGTGCTCGCCGCGATCAATCCGCTCTACGGCCTCGAGTTTCTCGTTTCCGGCGGCCTGACGGGCTTCCTCGTGCTCGGCGGCGTATTCCTGTGCGTCACCGGCGCCGAGGCGCTCTACGCCGACATGGGGCATTTCGGCCCCAAGCCGATCCGCCTCGCCTGGAACTTCGTGGTGTTCCCCAGCCTCATCCTCAATTACGCCGGGCAGGCGGCGCTGGTTCTCGACGGCTCGCCCACCGAGGGCAACATCTTCTATCGCCTGTGCCCCGGCCCGCTACTCACGCCCCTGATCGTGCTGGCGACGATCGCGACGATCATCGCCAGCCAATCGATCATCACCGGAGCCTATTCGATGACGCGCCAGGCCATTCAGCTCGGCTGGCTGCCGCGCCTCATCATCAAGCAGACGTCGGCGGAGGGCTACGGCCAGATCTACGTCGGGGCCGTCAACTGGCTCCTGATGATCGTCACGCTCGGCCTGACGATCGGCTTCGGCAAGTCGGACAATCTTGCCGCCGCCTACGGCATCGCGGTTTCGCTGACCATGCTGATGACGAGCGTGCTGCTGTTCATCGCGATGCGCGAAATCTGGGGCTGGGGCGCGGCGGGCGCCGGCGCGGTCGCCGCGCTGTTCATGATCGTCGACGGCGGGTTCTTCGCCGCCAACATGGCCAAGGTGCTGCAAGGCGGCTACGTCCCATTGCTGCTGGCTTCCGCCGTTTACGGCGTGATGTGGGTCTGGCACCGCGGCGCCAGCGCGGTGCACAACCAGGTCGTCGCCGAGCAGACGCCGAGCGCGGACTTCGTCGCCGAGCTGCAGTCGGGCCGCATCGCGCGCGTGCCCGGCTCGGCGGTGTTCCTGACCCGCGCCAAGGAGGACACGCCGCCGGTCCTGTCCTGGCACGTGCGCAAGAACCGCTCGCTGCACGAATACGTGCTCGCCCTGACGCTGACCGTCGTCTCGACTCCGCGCGTCGAGCCCGAGGAGCGCGTGACGGTGACGCGCGAAGCGGAAAAATACTGGCATGCCGAGGCGCGCTACGGCTTCATGGAGCAGCCCGACATTCCGGCCGTGCTGGCCGAATGCAAGGCCAAGGGCGCGGAGATCGATCTTTCCGACGTCACCTACTACGTCGGCCACGAAACCATCGTGCCGCGCGAGGACGGCGCGGGTCTGCCGCGCTGGCAGGAAGGGATGTTCGCCGTGATGGGCCGCAACTCGGCGCGCATCAGCGATTACCTCAGGCTCCCCTGCGACAACGTCGTGGAAATCGGGCGGGAGATCGAGATTTAGCAACCGGAGCCGATCTGGCGCGCGGGCCGCCGCAGCGGCTCAATTATCGGGCGGTAAATCGCCGAACGGATCAAGGGCCGCTAAGCCGAGCCGACCGATTTCGCCCAAGTTGCGCGTCAGCAGCACAAGTCCGTGACGAACGGCGGTCGCGGCGATGAAAAGATCCGGCAAGCCGATCGGCTGACGATGAACAGACTCGGCGAGACGGGCGACGAGGCGCGCGGTGTCGAGGTCGATCGCCAAGACTCGATCGCCGAATTCGGTCACGATAGTCGAGACGAGCGAGGCCAGTTGATCCGCTCGCTCGGACTTGCCTTCGCGCCTGAGTTTGAGAATTCCGGCGTCGAATTCCACGATGGTCATGACGGAGAGAAAGAGGCTCGCGCCGTTGCGATCGAGCCAATCGATCAGCGCCGGCGCGTGCGCCTGCCGGCGAGGATCGAGCATCGAAACGACGTTGGTGTCGAGGAGATAGTTCGTCATACGATGTCCCGGCCCAGCCGGCGCTCCTTCCACGGGCGGTCGGCGAAAGGTTCGCTGAGTAGGCCTGCGCGCGCGTGCCGGGCGAGAAGGGCGCCGAGCGTCGCAGCCGAGCGGCCGCGCGCGCGCCATTCGTCCTCGGAGACAATGACGACCGCCTTCTTGCCGTAGCGGGTCACCCGTTGCGGCTCGCCCGCGAGCGCGCGCTCGACCAGCTTGGAGAATTCAGCGCGGGCCTCGTTCAGGGGGTAGGTTTTCATCGGCCGCCCGATCTTGGTTTTGTGCAAGATTTTGTAAAAAGTGTACAACATTGGGAGAGACGGCGCAACAAGAGATCGGCGCGGGCGTGGATTCTCGCCCACCCGCCCGTGTCAGCCGAATGGCGCTGCCGCGCGCGTCAGCGACTGCCTCCGCGACAACGTCGTGGAGATCGGGCGGGAGATCGAGAGGTGAGCCCCGACGTCGGACGCCGCGCGCCGTCGGCGCGCGCTCAACCGTTGCGGAAAGCGTAGGCGTAGCCGTTGATCGCCGGCGCGCCGCCGAGGTGAGCGAAGAGCACCTTCGAGCTCTTAGGGAAAAAGCCCTTGTTCACGAGATCAATCATGCCCTGCATGGATTTGCCCTCGTAGACGGGATCGGTGATCATGCCCTCGAGGCGCGCGCAAAGGCGGATCGCGTCCTTCGTTTCCTGCGACGGGACGCCGTAAAGCGGATAGGCGTAGTCCTCGAGAAGCACGACGTCGTCCGCTTCGATGTCCCGGCCGAGTTCGACCAGCTCGGCGGTGTTGCGGGCGATGTCGAGCACCTGCGCCCTGGTCTGCGCCGGGGTCCCCGAGGCGTCGACGCCAATCACCTTGCGCGCGCGGCCGTCCTTGGCGAAGCCGACCAGCATGCCGGCGTGGGTCGAGCCGGTGACGGTGCAAACGACGATATGGTCGAAGGCGAAACCGAGCGCTTTCTCCTGCGCGCGCACCTCCTCGGCGAAGCCGACGTAACCGAGCCCGCCGTACTTGTGCACCGAGGCGCCGGCCGGAATCGCATAGGGCTCGCCGCCCTTGGCCTTCACATCGGCGATCGCCCGCTCCCAGCTCTGCCGGATGCCGATGTCGAAGCCCTCGTCGACCAACTCGACGTCCGCGCCCATGATCCGGCTCAAGAGAATGTTGCCGACGCGGTCGTAGACCGCGTCCTCATGCGGGACCCAGCTCTCCTGCACCAGGCGGCACTTCATGCCGATCTTCGCCGCGACCGCCGCCACCTGGCGCGTGTGGTTGGATTGAACGCCGCCGATCGACACCAAGGTGTCGGCGCCGGCGGCGATCGCGTCGGGAACGATATATTCGAGTTTGCGCAGCTTGTTGCCGCCGAACGCCAACCCCGAATTGCAGTCCTCCCGCTTCGCCCAGAGTTCGACCTTGCCGCCGAGATGCGCGCTCAGACGCGCCAGTTTCTCGATGGGAGTCGGCCCGAAAGTGAGGGGATAACGCGCGAATTTCTCCAGCATGCGGCTGCCTTTCCGAGTGCGGCTTCGATACGGCGAAGGTATCACCCGGCGTTTGAAAGGTGCTCTCGAAATTGCGCGACAGAATGCCATGAATTGACGATTGTCGTCACAATGTTTTAGCTATTTTTCGGTTTCTCGCTCTTTTGTGAGGGATTCTTCCATGCGCCGGGAATTGGACCGCATCGACTTGAAGATGCTCCGGCTGCTGCAGAACGACGGGCGGCTCGCCAATGCGGAGCTCGCGCAGTTGGTCAGCGTCAGCCCCGCCACATGCCATCGCCGCACGCAACGGCTTTTCGAGGAAGGCTACATCAAGCGGGTCACGGCGATGATCGCGCCGCACAAGGTCGGCCGAGGCGCGCTCGCGATGGTCGGCGTCGTTCTCGACCGCTCGACGCCGGAGAGTTTCGCCGCCTTCGAGAAAGCCGTCGCCAAGCTCGGCTTCGTCCTCGACTGCCATCTGGTGGCCGGCGACTTCGACTATTTCCTGAAGATCAGGGTCAAGGACATGGCGGACTTCAATCGCATCCACGGCGAACGCTTGATCGCCCTGCCCGGTGTCCGCCAGACCCGGACGTTCTTCGTCATGAAGGAAGTCGTCGACAACGCGCCGTTGGAGTTTTGATGGTGCGGCCCATGCCGCGTCGCGAACTTCGAACCGGCGTATGCGCTTACGCCAGACTTGCTTGGCGCCCGCGCCGCCGTCTAGGCTCGACGCCGCTCAAGAGGTCCGCGACTCGATGCCAGACAATTCCCCGCCCTCCGCCGGCTCGCAAGACTACGTCGGCGATCCGCGCAACGAAACCGTGCTCGTCAGCGTCAACGGCGTCCTGACGCCGCGCGCCGAGGCGAAGGTCTCCGTGTTCGATTCCGGCTTCGTGCTCGGCGACGGCGTTTGGGAGGGCCTGCGCCTCGTCGACGGCCGCATCGCCTTTCTCGACAAGCATTTCGACCGCCTGTGGGACGGCGCGAAGATGCTGCGCATCGACATCGGCCTCACCCGCGACGAATTGGCGCGCCGGCTCTTCGACGTCATCGAAGCCAACGGCATGCGCGAGGGCGTGCATATCCGCCTGATGGTGACGCGCGGCGTCAAGCGCTCACCCTATCAGGACCCGCGCCTGACGATCGGCGGCGCGACGATCGTCGTCATTCCTGAATGGAAGCTCCCCAAGCCGGAGATGCTGGCGCGCGGCCTCCGCCTGTTCACCGTGCATATCCGGCGCACCGGCCCGGCCGAGCAGGACCAGAAGCTCAATTCGCACTCCAAGCTCAATTGCATCCTCGCCTGCATCCAGGCGATGGAGGCGGGCGCCGACGAAGCGTTGATGCTCGACGACCGCGGCTTCGTGGCGACCTGCAATTCGACGCACTTCTTCATCGTGCGCAAAGGCGAGTTGTGGACCTCGGCGGGCGGCCATTGCCTGGCCGGCGTCACGCGGGACGCGGTGCTGCGCGCCGCGCGGCGAGCGGGCGTTCCCGCCTTCGAGAAGGATTTTTCGCTGTTCGACGTCTACGGCGCCGACGAAGCCTTCTGCACCGGCACCTTCGCCGGCCTGACGCCGGTCGTCAGGGTCGACGGCAGGCCGATCGGCGAATACGCGCGCGACGGCGCCGACGCCTCCGGCCCGATGACCAAGCGGCTGCGCGCGCTTTACAAGGCGCTCGAGGCCGAGGAGGCGCGAGGGAGGCCGCTATAAGGTGGACGCCGACGCTTCAATCCCCCCGGTCCGCATCGCCATGTGGTCCGGCCCGCGAAACATATCGACCGCGATGATGCGCGCGTTCGGCAATCGCCTGGATTGCGCGGTGAGCGACGAGCCCTTCTACGCCGCCTATCTCGCCGCGACCGGGCTCGACCACCCCATGCGCGAAGAGGTGATCGCCTCGCAGCCGACCGACTGGCGCGCGGTCGCGGCTGCGCTGACCGGGTCCGTCCCCGAGAGCAAGGCGATCTGGTATCAGAAGCACATGACGCATCACATGCTCCCCGGTTTCGGCCGCGACTGGATCGATCGATGCGTCAACGCCTTCCTCATCCGCGCGCCCGAGGCCGTGCTCGCCTCTTATGCGCAGAAGCGCGACGATTTCACGCTGCAGGAGATCGGTCTGACCGCGCAGGTCGAGCTGTTCGAGCGCGCCGCGCAGCGTTTAGGGAGCGCGCCGCCGGTCGTCGAGGGCCAGGACGTGCTCGCCGACCCGCGCGGCATACTCGGCGCGCTCTGCGCCGCCTTACGGATTTCGTTCGACCAAGCGATGCTGTCCTGGCCGGCGGGCCGGCGCGCTAGCGATGGCGTCTGGGCGCCCGCCTGGTACGACGCGGTCGAAAAATCGACCGGTTTCGCGCCGCCGCGCCGCGAAGTCGGCTTCGACGAACTGCCCGATTCGCTAAAATCGATCGCCGAAGCCGCGCGCCCGCTCTACGAGCGCCTCGCGCGCTACAAGCTCGCGCCGGCGCCCGCTTCGGCCGGCGCGCAATGGGCGCCATAGCGCCGCGATACGGCCGCGCACGGCCCGTTTCCTCAACGATTTGCGTGCGTGCAGCGCGCTACGCTCTTGACGCGAAAGCGGCCGCGTCGCATCACCAGCGGGCATATGTCCACGCTCGTCCTGCCTTTTCCCGCGATCAATCCCATTTTGTTTCAGTGGGGCCTGTTGGCGATTCGCTGGTACGCGCTCGCCTATATCGCCGGGCTGATCGCGGGCTGGGCGCTGATCCGGCGGGTCGTCGCCGACGACCGGCTGTGGCGCGGCGCGGCGCGGCCCACCCCCGACAGCATCGACGACCTGCTCGTCTATTGCGCGATCGGGGTCATCGTCGGCGGGCGACTCGGCAATGTCCTCTTCTACGATCCCAGCTATTACTTTTCGCATCCGCTCGAAATCCTGAAAGTCTGGGAAGGCGGTATGGCTTTCCACGGCGGATTGATCGGAGCCGCTCTAGGCGGCGCTTTGTTCGCGCGCCGTTACAAGACGCCGCTTCTCAGCGTGTTCGATCTCGCCTCGCTCGCCGCGCCGATCGGCATCTTCCTCGGCCGGCTGGCCAATTTCATCAAGCCCGAGCTGTGGGGCCGGCCGACCGACGTGCCCTGGGCGATCATCTTTCCCGGCTCCGACGGACTGCCGCGCCATCCCAGCCAGATCTATGAAGCCCTGCTCGAAGGGCTGGCGATCTTCGTCATCCTGTCGCTCGCGGCGCGCGCGGGCGCGCTGCGGCGGCCGGGCCTGATCGCGGGCGCTTTCGGCGCGCTTTACGGCGTCGCGCGCATCTTCAGCGAATTCTTTCGCGACCCCGACCCGCGCCTCGAGGATCTCGGCCACGGCCTGACCATGGGGATGGCGCTGTCGGCGCCGCTCATCGTCGCCGGCCTCGGCTTGATCGCCTGGAGCATGGGGGCGGCCGCGAGGGGGAAGACATGAGCGCGCTGGGGGACGAGATCAGAGCGATGATCGTCAGCGACGGACCGATCACCGTCGAGCGCTTCATGGAGCTCGCGCTCGCCCATCCCGACCTTGGCTACTACATGAACCGCGATCCGTTCGGCGCGCAGGGCGACTTCACCACCGCGCCGGAAATTTCGCAGATGTACGGCGAATTGCTCGGGCTGTGGGCCGCCGAGGTGTGGACGTCGATGGGCCGCCCGAAGCCGATTCGCCTGATCGAGCTCGGTCCGGGGCGCGGCACGCTGATGAGCGACGCGCTGCGCGCCGCGCGCATCGTGCCGGACTTTCGCGCCGCTCTCGAAGTCACGCTGATCGAGACCAGCCCGACGCTCGCCAACATTCAATACGAGGCGCTGCTGACCGCCGGCGCGCCGATCGCCTGGTGCGCGACGTTGGGCGAGGCGCCGGAAGGCCCCGCGATCATTCTCGCCAACGAGTTCCTCGACGCCTTGCCGGTGCGCCAATTCGTGCGCCGCGCCGGACGGTGGCGTGAAAGAACGGTGCGCCTCGGCGAGGCCGGGCAATTGGCGTTCGGCCTGTCGAGCGAGCCGGAGCCCTACCTCGACGTCGAGGCGGACGAGGGGGCGATGCTCGAGGTCAACGCCGTCGGCCATCGATTCATGTTCGAACTCGGCGCGCGGCTGGTCAAACAGGGCGGCGCGGCGCTGTTCGTCGACTACGGCCACGGCGCGACGGGGTTCGGCGACACCTTGCAGGCGCTGCACGCCCATCGCATGGTCGACCCGCTCGCCGATCCCGGCGAGTCGGACATCACCGCGCACGTGGATTTCGCGGCGATGGCGCGCAGCGCGCGCGCGACCGGCGCCGCCGTCTACGGCCCGATCGACCAGGGCGACTTTCTGCGCTTGCTCGGCATCGACGTGCGCGCGCGGACGCTCGCCGAACGCGCGCCCGAGCGCGCCGACGAATTCGAACAGGCGCGCCGACGCCTCGTCGGCAAGGGCGAAGGCGAAATGGGCGCGCTGTTCAAGGCGATGGTGGTGGCCAACCGCTCCGTTGCGCCGCCGCCGGGCTTCCAGCCCTATCCGACAAGGCCAACGTGAGCGCGGCCGAATTCCTGCGCGCCGAGGCGCTCGCGCTTCCCGGCCTCGCGCACGCCTTCTTCACCCGCCGGGGCGGCGTTTCGACCGGCCTCTACGATTCCCTCAACGGCGGCGTCGGCTCGCGCGACCAGCCCGAGGCCGTGCGCGACAATCGCGCCCGCATGGCGGCGGCGCTCGGCCTCGCCGCCGATCGGCTGGCCATTCCCTATCAGGTCCATTCGCCCGACGTCGCGACGATTTCTTCTGCCTTCGCGCCGCAGGCGCGGCCGCGCTGCGACGCGCTCGTCACCGCGACGCCGGGCCTCGGCCTCGGCGTCACCGGCGCGGATTGCGGCATGATCCTGTTCGCCGACCAGGACGCGCGCGTCGTCGCGGCGGCGCACGCCGGCTGGAAGGGCGCGCTCGCCGGCGTGATCGAGGCGACGGTCGCGGCGATGGCGCGGCTCGGCGCGAGACCCGAGCGCATCGGCGCGGCGCTCGGCCCGTGCATCGCGCAGGGCTCGTATGAGGTCGGCCCCGAATTCGTCGCCGCCTTCGCCGCGGCCGACGCCGATTCCAAGCGTTTCTTCGCGCCAAGCGTCGATCCGACGCGCGCGATGTTCGACCTCAACGCTTATATCGTCGAGCGCGCGCGGCGCGCCGGCGTCGGCCGATTCCAGGACCTCGGCCTCGACACGTACGCCGACGAGGATCGGTTTTTCAGCTATCGCCGCGCCACCCACCGCAACGAGCCCGACTACGGCCGGTTGGTCGCCGCGATCGCGCTCGCTTGAGGCCGGCTGCTCGCGCCGCCCCGACAGCGCAAACGCGCCGATCGCCGGTTGACATCGGCGCCGCGGGCGATCATTTGCCGGGGGCGCGGCGGCGCGGCTCGCAGGGAAAGGACTGTGCATGCTGGCCCAGGCTTTGGCGCGGCGTTTCTCGCGTCTCGGGCTTCATTACGGCTGGGCGGTGGTCGCGGTCACCTTCCTGACCAGCCTCGTGACCGCTGGCGCGATGGGCCTGCCCGGCGCGCTGATTCTGCCGCTCGCCCGCGACTTCGGCTGGAGCACCGAGCAGATTTCCGGCGCGCTGGCGTTGCGCATCCTGCTCTACGGCCTGATGGCGCCCTTCGCCGCGTCGTTGATCGATCGCTACGGCTTGCGTCGCGTGATTCTGAGCGCGGTGTTGCTCATTGCGGCGGGGCTCCTGCTGGCGCTGAAGATGACTCAGGTCTGGCATCTCGTGCTGCTATGGGGGATCGTGGTCGGCTTGGGCACCGGCCTCACCGCGCTGGTGACGAGCGCAATCGTGGCGACGCGTTGGTTTTCCGAGCGCCGCGGCCTCGTGCTCGGCATCCTCACCGCGAGCTCGGCGACGGGGCAACTGATCTTCCTGCCGCTCGCGGCCTGGCTCGAGCAGCGCTACGGCTGGCGCTTCGCCCTGGCGCCGACGCTGATCGGCCTGGCGGTCGCGGGCGCCGCGGTCTTGCTGTTCATGGTCGACCGGCCGTCGGACCTCGGCCTTGCCCCTTATGGCGAAAGCGGCAGAATCGCGCCGACCCCCGCCCTCGCCGTCGGCGGCGCGCTCGCCGTGCTCGGCGAAATCTCGGGCAGCGGCGCGTTCTGGATTCTCGCCGCGACGTTCTTCGTCTGCGGCGTGAGCACCAATGGGCTCATCCAGACGCACTTCATCGCGCTGTGCTCGGATTACGACGTCGGCGCGGTCGCGGCGGCCTCGACGCTGGCGATGATGGGCATGTTCGATTTCGTCGGCACGATCGGCTCGGGATGGCTGTCGGACCGCTACGACAATCGCGCCCTGCTGTTCTGCTATTACGGGCTGCGCGGCCTGTCGCTGCTCTATCTCCCCGGCTCGTCCTTCACGATCTACGGCCTGTCGCTGTTCGCCGCGTTCTACGGCCTCGACTGGGTCGCCACGGTGCCGCCGACCGTTCGCCTGACCGCGCAGGTTTTCGGCCGCGAGCGCGCCGGCGTCGCGTTCGGCTGGATTTTCGCCGCGCACATGATCGGCGCCTCGTTCGCCGCCTACGGCGCGGGCTATACCCGCAGCGTGTTGCAGACCTATCTGCCCGCGTTCTACGCCGCCGGCGCGCTGTGCCTCGTCGCCGCCTCGCTCGTCTGGCTGATCGAAAAGCGCCCCGCGCCAGTCGCGGCGGCGGCGCGGGCGACGGCGTGAAATTTTAACCGAATTTCGCCAGGCGCAGCGGCGAATCCTTAACGCTAACGCACGATCGTCGCCTCGCAATTGTTGAAAATGCGAGCGATTGCGCGCCATTGTGCCGTATCGTCGCTTGGCGTCGAAACGCGCTGCCGCCTTTCGCCGCATTCGTTCCGAGGCGGGCCCATGCGAAGCGAAACCATTTCCATTCACGGCGGCTTCGATCACGACCCCGCGACCAAGGCGGTCGCGCCGCCGATCTATCAGACCGTCGCCTACGAATTCGACAGCGCCGACCACGGCGCCGCGCTGTTCAACCTCGAAGTCGAAGGCTTTCGCTACAGCCGCATTTCCAACCCGACCGTCGACATCCTGGAGAAACGGGTCGCGCAGCTCGAGGGCGGCGCCGCGGCGCTCGCTCTCGCCTCCGGCCAGGCCGCCCTCGCCTACGCCTTCCTCACCCTCGCCGATCACGGCGGCAACGTTGTCGCGCCGCCGACACTCTACGGCACGACGCACACGCTGCTCGCCCACACCTTGCGCCGCAACGGCGTCGAGGCGCGTTTCGCGGCAAGCGAGCGCGCCGAGGACATCGCGCCGCTGATCGACGGGGCGACGCGCGCGGTGTTCTGCGAATCGATCGGCAATCCCGCCGGCAACATTTGCGACATCGAGGCGATCGCCAGGGTCGCGCACGAGCGCGGCGTTCCGCTGATCGTCGACAACACCGTGGCGACCCCGATCCTGCTGCGCCCGATCGCGCACGGCGCCGACATCGTCGTGCACTCGCTGACGAAGTTCATGGGCGGCCACGGCGTCGCGATGGGCGGCGCCATCGTCGACAGCGGCGCGTTCGACTGGGCGGCGCAGGCGAAACGCTTCCCCCAGTTCAGCGAGCCCGACGAATCCTATCACGGGCTGGTCTATTCGGAGCGCTTCGGCGCCAAGGCCTATCTCGCGCGCGCGCGCAGCGTCTATCAGCGCACCACCGGCGCCGTTCTCGCGCCGATGAGCGCGTTTCTGCTGCTGCAGGGCATCGAGACCGTGGCGCTGCGCATGCAGCGCCATGTCGAAAACGGCCGCGGCGTCGCCGATTTTCTGCGCGCCGACCCGCGCATCGCCTGGGTCGACTACGCCGGCTTCGCCGACAGCCCGTTTCACGCCTTGGCGCAAAAATACCTCGGCGGCCGCGCCTCGTCGCTCATCACCTTCGGCGTCGAGGGCGGCCTCGACGCGGCCAAGGCGTTCTACGACGCGCTTCGGCTCGTCAAGCGGCTCGTCAATATCGGCGACGCGCGCTCGCTGTGCTGCCATCCCGCCTCGACGACCCATCGCCAGATGACCGCCGAGGAGCAGCGCAGAGCGGGCGTTCTGCCGGAGACGATCCGCATCAGCGTCGGCCTCGAACATATCGACGACATCGTCGAGGATCTCGATTCCGCGCTCGACGCCGCGCGAGCCTCGCGCGCCCTCGCGGCGGCGGAGTAGCCGCTCGTGCCGATCGCCATCGAGCGCTCTCCCCTCGTCCCGCCAGTCGCCGATCTGCGCGAACGGCGAACGCGGCGCGGCTCGTTCGCCGATCGCGGCAAGCAGCTCGAAATCGGCCTCGTCAACGCCATGCCGGACAGCGCCGTCGCGGCGACGCAGCGCCAGTTCGCGCGGCTCATCGAAGAGGCGAGCGGCGAATTCGACGTGCGCCTGCGCCTGTTCGACCTGGAGACCTTGCCGCGCGCGCGCGAGGCGCGGCGGGCGATGGCCGAGGACTATCGCGCCTCGCGCGCCCTCAAGGTCCAGCCCCACGACGCGATCATCGTCACCGGCGCCGAACCGCGCGCGCCGGACCTGCGGGCCGAGCCGTTTTGGAGCGAGTTCGCCGCCGTTCTCGACTGGGCCGACGCGCACGCGATCTCGACGCTGCTCTCTTGTCTGGCGGCGCACGCCGGCGTTCTCCACCGCGACGGCGTCGTCCGCCGCGCCCTGCCGGCCAAGCTTTCCGGCGTCTATTCGGTGCGAGTCGTCGCGCCCCACGACCTCGTCGCGGATTTCGACGCTGAGTTCCTGACGCCGCACTCGCGCCACAACGACCTCGACGAAGCCGAACTCGCCGCCAAGGGCTATTCGATCCTCGCGCGATCGGCCGAATCGGGCGTCGATCTGTTCGTCAAGGAGGCGAGGAGCCTGATGGTCTTCCTGCAGGGCCATCCCGAATACGACGCCGACACGCTGGCGCGCGAGTACCGGCGCGACATGTTGCGCTTTCTGCGCGGCGAGGCGCCGGCGGCGCCGCGCGTCCCGGCGCATTATTTCCCGCCGCCGATTGCGGCGGCGGCAGCCGATTTCGCCGCGCGCGCCGCCTCGGCGCCGAGCGCCGAACTGGCCGCCGCCTTCCCCGGCGAAGCGCTCGCGCTCCATCGCGCGCCCTGGCGCGCCGCGGGCGTCCGGATTTTCGGCGCCTGGCTCGCGCTGATCGCGCGACGCAAGGCGGCGCTGAGCGCGACGTCGTTTGCCGTGGCGCGTTGGGGTGGCTAGAAGGGCGAGTCCGATGGACTGTCTGGAGAGACCGCGACCCGATGACGAAGCTGCTGGGATGAGCGCCGCGCCGGCCGACGCCGAGGCCGCGGCGTTTCGATTCGCCATGCGCGAGTTCGCCTCCGGCGTCGCCATCGTGACCTGCGGCGCGGGCGAATCTCGCGCCGGCTGCACGGTGACGGCGCTGGCCTCGCTTTCGCTGAGCCCGCCCTCGCTCGTCGTCTGCATCAGCCGCGCCGCGGCGACGCTGGCGCGCCTGCGTGAGTGCCGCGCTTTCGCCGTCAGCGTGCTCGGCGCCGAGCATCGGTCTCTGGCCGAGCGCTTCGCCGGCCGCGGCGGCGTCACGGGCGCGGCGCGTTTTTCCCGCGGAGACTGGGTGACGCTGGTCACCGGCGCGCCGCTCCTCGGCGACGCGCTCGCCGGCATCGATTGCCGCCTCGAAGACATCCTCGATCGCCACAGCCACGCCATCGTCATCGGCACGGCCGTCGCGGTGCGGCGCGGCGGCGACGGCCCCGCGCTCGCCCATTGGCGCAGCCGCTTCGAGACATTGGAATGAACGCGGCTCCGCCGGCGCGCCTGTCGCGGCCGCTCGATTCGACGCCCGCCCGCGCCTGGCTGCGCGCGCTGGAGACGACCGCGCAGGCGACCCGCGACCCCGAGCGCATCCTGCCGCGCGCCGTCGGCGAATGGGCGCGCCGTTGGGGCGAACGGCCGGCGCTCTTGAGCGAGCGCGAAAACTTCGACTTTCGCGCCCTCGCGCAACGCATGAACCGATATTCGCGCTGGGCTTTGAGCGCCGGCGTCGCCAAGGGCGAGACGATCGGCCTGATGATGGCCAACCGTCCGGAGTATTTCGCCCTGTGGCTCGGCCTGACGCAGATCGGCGCCGTCGTCGCCCTCGTCAACGTCGCCCTCGGCGGCGAGGCGCTCGCGCATAGTTTGAAGGTCGCCGCGGCGCGGCGGGTGATCGTCGAGGCGCCGTTCGCCGACGCCTGCGAAGAGGCGATCGCGGGGCTCTCCGCCGACATCGAAGTCTGGCGCCACGGCGGCGAGGCGCCCGACCCGCGCCGCATCGACATCGCCGTCGACGCCCTCGACGGAAGCGAACTCGGCCTCACGGAAACGCGCGCGGTGACGCTCGCCGACCGCGCGCTGCTCATCTACACTTCTGGCACCACCGGGCTGCCCAAGGCGGCCGCGGTCAGCCATCACCGCCTCGTCGCCTGGAGCCATTGGTTCGCCGGCCTCGCCGATATGACGGCCGACGATCGCATGTACGATTGCCTGCCGATGTTTCACAGCGTCGGCGGCGTCGCGGCGATCGGCGCGCCGTTGGTCAACGGCGGGTCGGTCGTCATCGCCGAGCGCTTTTCGGCGAGCCGGTTCTGGGCCGACATCGCGCGCTGGGACTGCACGATGTTCCAATATATCGGCGAGCTCTGCCGCTATCTCGTCGCCGCGCCGCCCTGCCCCGAGGACAAGGCGCACAAGCTGCGCCTCGTCTGCGGCAACGGCCTCGGCGCCGACGTCTGGCGCGCGTTTTCCGCCCGCTTCGGCGAGCCGCAAGTGCTCGAGTTCTACGCCTCGACCGAAGGCAACGTCACGCTCTACAACGTCGAGGGCAAGATCGGGGCGATCGGACGGCTGCCGAGCTATCTGGCGCCGCGCGAGCCGATCGCGCTGGCGCGCTTCGATTACGACGCCGAGGCGCCGCGGCGCGGCGCCGATGGATTTTGCGTCCGCTGCGACGTGGACGAGACCGGCGAGGCGCTCGGGCGGATCGGCGCGGAGCCCTCGCAGCGCTTCGAGGGCTACACGCAGCGCGAGGAGAGCGAGAAGAAAACCTTGCGCGACGTCTTCGCGCCCGGCGACGCCTGGATGCGCACCGGCGATCTGATGCGCCGCGACGCCGAGGGCTTCTACTATTTCGTCGACCGCGTCGGCGACACGTTTCGCTGGAAGGGCGAGAACGTCGCGACATCCGAGGTCGCCGCCGTTCTCGCCGCCGCGCCCGGAATCGTCGAAGCGGTGGTCTACGGCGTCGCCGTTCCCGGCGCCGAGGGACGCGCCGGCATGGCGCTCCTCGCCGCCGACGGCCCGCCCGATCTCGAAGACGTCGCGCGCCGCCTCGAGGCCCTGCCGCGCTACGCCCGGCCGCTGTTCCTGCGCGTCAGGCGCTCGCTCGACGTCACCGCGACCTTCAAGCCGAAGCGGCGCGAGATGGCCGAGCAAGGCTTCGACCCCGCCCGCGTCGGCGCCGATCCGCTCTACGTCTTCGACGCCGGCGCGCAAGCCTACGTTACGCTCGACGCGGCGCGCTTCGCGGCGATTCTGAGCGGGGCGATGCGGTTCTAGCGGATGATCCCGGCGAACGCCTCGCGAATTTCCTCGCCGCTACCCTCCAGCGCCGCCGGCGCGGGGAGATGACGCCGCGCTCACGCGCCGCGCAGCCGCGCCACCAGCGATTCGATCGCGCCGATCGAACGGAAGTTTTCCGGGGTCAGGGCGTCGTCGGGGATCGCGACGTCGAAGGCGGCCTCGATCGCCAGCATCAGTTTCACCGTCGCCATCGAGGTCAGGCCGGCGTCCTGAAGATCGGCGTTTCGCGCGCTCGTCTCGTCGCGCGGCAGGCCCGGCGCGAAGGCGCGCGCCATTTCGGCGATCGAGCGGCGGGCGAGAACGCGGTCGAGCATGCTGCGTTTCCTGTGGCAAGCTGGGGCGCCGGCCTGTTTAGCATTTCGATTCGAATTCGAGACGTTGTTTAAGTCGTTATCCTTACCGGGCCGCGCGACAAGAGCGAATATATAGGCTTATCCTTTAGATTTTCGTTAAGGTTTAAACATATCGTTTGTCGCGTATCTTAGCGACGCGATGTAGAAATCGATCAATAGCGACGGTGTGGCGGGTCCCTGCGGCGGCGCGTGGGCAAAGCGCCGACCGTCGGCGCGACTTTCCCGGCACGTGAGCGCGAAATACTGGAGCATCCGCGATGAGCGTCAACGTCAGCCTCCTTCCGCATCGCAATCTTCGCGCCCGGGCGGGCGAATCGTCGGACGCGCGCGACTTCGTCGCCCGCGCCGAGGCGGCCGCCGCGATCGCCGAGCGTTTCGCCGACGAGGTCGACCGCGACGCCCGCTTTCCCGCCGAGGCCTTCGCGGCGATCCGCGAGCAAAAGCTGCTCGGCATGCTGATCCCGAGCGAGCTCGGCGGCGAGGGCGCGCGCGCGGCTGATATCGCCGACGTTTGCGCCACGCTCGGGCGCGCCTGCGCCTCCACGGCGATGATTTTCGCCATGCATCAGGTCAAGGTCGCCTGCCTGGTGCGGCACGCGCGCGGCAATCCCTGGCAGCTCGGCCTGCAGCGCCGCATCGCCGAGCGCCAGATGCTGCTGGCGTCCTCGACCACCGAGGGAAACAACGGCGGCGACGTCCGATCGAGCGAGGCGGCGGTGCGCATCGCCGGCGCGCGCGTCACCTTGCAGCGCGACGCCTCCTGCATCTCCTACGCTCTTCACGCCGACGGCCTGGTGACGACGGCGCGGCGCTCCGACGGCGCGGCGAGCTCCGATCAGGTCCTCGTCGCCTTCCTGCGCGAGGACTACAGCCTCGAGCCGACGCTGAGCTGGGACACGCTCGGCATGCGCGGCACGTGCAGCGCCGGATTCATCGTGCGCGCCGAGGGCGAGGCCGACCAGGTGCTGCCCGAGCCCTACGAGCGCATCCACAACCAGACCATGGCGCCCTACGCGCATATCTTCTGGAGCTCGGCCTGGTGCGGCGTCGCGACCGGCGCGGTCAGGCGCGCGCGCGCCTTCGTGCGCCAGGCGGCGCGATCCTCGGGCGGACGGATGCCGCCGGCCGCCGCGCAGTTGACGAAAGCGCGCGTTTCGCTCGAGACCCTGCGCGCCGCCATCCAGGCGGGCCTCGCCACCTTCGAGCATCACGCCGGCGATCCGGGCGGCCTCACCGCGATGGAGGCGCAGCTCGCGCTCAACGTCCTCAAGGTCGAGGCGTCCGAGCTCGCCCAGGCGACGGTGATGAGCGCGATGCGCGCCTGCGGCCTTTCCGGCTATCGCAACGACAGCGAGTTCTCGATGGGCCGCTATCTCAGAGACATTCTCTCGGCGCCGATCATGATCAACAACGATCGCATTCTCGCCAACGCCGAGGCCGCGGTGCTGATGAGCGAGCCGCCGCTCGCGCTCAGCCGCTAGCCCGGGCGAAAGGAGACCGCCATGACCCTCGCGCGCCCCCGCCTCGGCAAGCCCGCCGCTTCGCCCGAGGAGATTTTCGCGGCGCTGTTCCGCCCGATGGGCGTCGACGGCGTCTACGGCCGCGCGGGCGCCTATGAGACGATCGTCGAGGCGCTCGGCGCCTTCATCGGCAAGGCGCGCGACGCGAGGGCCGAGGTCGTGCGCTTTCCGCCCGTGGTCAGCCGCGCGCTGATCGAGAAGTCCGGCTATCTCAAGAGCTTTCCGCATCTCTTGGGCTGCGTCTGCGCGCTCGGCGGCGGCGAGAGGCGCATCGGCGCGGCGGTCGAGCGGTTCGAGGCGGGCGAGAGCTGGACCGAGGCGCTGGAGACGAGCGAACTCGTGCTGGCGCCGGCGGCCTGCTATCCCGTCTATCCCATGGCCGCCGCGCGCGGCCCGATCCCTGGGGAAGGCTTGCTCTTCGACGTCGCCTGCGATTGCTTTCGCCGCGAGCCCTCGCGCGACATCGACCGCCTGCAGTCGTTCCGCATGCGCGAGTTCGTCGCCATCGGCGCTCCCGATGAGGCGACCGCCTTCCGCGATAGCTGGAAGGAGCGCGCCGCGGGCCTGGCCGACGCGCTGGGGCTGAACCACCGCATCGAGGCCGCGAGCGATCCGTTCTTCGGCCGCGTCGGCGCGATCGTCGGCCGCTTCCAGGTCGAGCAGGAGCTGAAATTCGAGCTCGTCGTCCCCGTCCGCTCGGCGCAGAAGCCGACCGCCTGCATGAGCTTCAATTATCACCGCGACCACTTCGGCCAGGCCTGGGGGATGCGCTCCAGCGGCGGCGCGCCCGCCCACACCGCCTGCGTCGCCTTCGGCATGGACCGCCTCGCGGTGGCGCTGTTCGCGACGCACGGGATCGACGCCGCGCAATGGCCGGCCTCGGTGCGCGAGGCGCTGGGGCTGTAGCGGCGGGCGTTCCTACGGGGCGCCAATTCCGTTTCGCTTGCGAGCGCAATCAGAGGCTCGAACGTCATAACCTGGGCCATTCGGCAGGGCCTGCGGCCAATCCCCCGGCCCCTCACCCTGCCTCTCCCCGCAAGCGGGGAGAGGGGCGCGCGGCGCTTTTCTTCCCCTCTCCCCGCGCCTTCGCGGGGAGAGGCAGGGTGAGGGGCGGGGCGAGTTTCCGCGCTGTCGCCGAGGATGCGCCTTTCCCCTCGCCGAACTTCTGGCCCTGCAAGCTTTTCCAAATCCACGCCAAACATTTCCAAATTTGCGGCCCTTTTCTCCAAGGATTTCCAAAGATTTCTTCGTCGGTTTCGTGGGAAATCAGCGGCTTGGAAGGCGAAAAAGGAAAACTTGCTTCGCTCCAAATTTCTTGCGCCGTCCTTCTGCGAAAGCCCCGCCGCCGGCGACGCGGGCATGAGGAAGAGCGACAAAGGAGAGCCTACCACGATTTCCGGTTTTCCGAAATGTAATGTCGGGATGAGGAAACGAGGCCGCGTTCGTCGCCCCCGACCGCGATCGGACTCGCGCTTTCAAATTCGCTACATTCCAGGCCCGCTCTGCCTGATCCGTGCTCGGCGTCCTTGCGGGACGCCCGAGGCGAGAGAAGGGTTGATTGGACGAGATTGAAAGACGTTGGGATTTCGGGCACGCTTTTGCAATGCGCGTCTTTTCCGGCGTCGCGGGGATCGCCGAAAGCGTCGCACGCGCCCGTTCGACCGCGCGAGGAGGAACCATGAAAATAGCTTTCTTCGGCGCGGGCCTGATGGGGGCCGGCTTCGTCCGCCGGATGCTGCAGAACGGCCACCAGGTCGCCGTCTGGAACCGCGACCCCGCCAAAGCCAAGGCGCTGGAAGCCGACGGCGCCCACGCCTTCGCCGACGCGGCGGCGGCGATCGAGGGCGTCGAGAGAATTCATTTGTCGCTCTCCGACGACGGCGCGGTCGACGCCGTATTGGAGCCGCTGGCGAATTCCATTCCCGCGTCCACCTGGATCATCGACCATACGACGACCGCGCCGACGCCGACGGTCGAGCGCATCGCGCGATGGGCGAAGCGCGGCAAGGTCTTCATTCATGCGCCGGTGTTCATGGCGCCCGTCAACGCGCGCGACGGGACGGGCCTCATGCTGGTCTCCGGCGACCCCGCGCAATGCGCGGCGGTCATGCCCGAGCTCGAGACAATGACCGGGCGGGTGACCAACCTGGGGCCGAAGCCGGGGACGGCCGCCGCCTACAAGCTGTTCGGCAACCTGACGCTGATCGGCATGATGGGCGTCGTCGCCGACATCGCGCGTCTCGCCCACGCGGTCGGGGTGGCGCCCGCCGACGCGGTGGCGATGTTCAAGCAGTTCAATCCCGGCGAGATGCTGCCCGCGCGCGCGGCGAAAGTCGCCTCGGGCCCTTACGAGCCGGCGTCGTTCACCATCGCCATGGCGCGCAAGGATGTCCGGCTGATGATCGAGGAGGCCAAGCGGCACGACGTCGCGCTCGCCGTGATGCCGAGCGTGGCGGCGCTCTACGACGCGGCGATCGCGCGCGGCGAAGCGGACCGCGACACCACCGCCGCGTTCCGCTTCCCGATCGAGGGGTGAGCGCTGCACTTCCGTTGACGCTTGGGGTCGGCCGGCGCGGGGCGCCTCTCGACGGGCTATGCCCGGAGAAGGTTAGGATGTCGGCCACTGAGTTCGCACATCGGGATTCGATGCCTGCCGGGTCGCCGGCACCTGATCCGTGCTCGCCGTCAATGTCGAGCCCGCTTCGCGGGTTGCGAGCTGCGCTCGCAAACATTGACTCCTGCGCGCGGCTCAGGCCGCCGGGCAGAAGAGGTTGCGTCGATAGTTAAGTGCACTGGCGCCGTGACCCGCGGGCGCGAGGGTTGAAAATCGCGTTCTCGCCGTATATCGTCGGCGTTTCCGCGACTTGCAGTTTTCTCGATTCTTAAACACTCAAGAAATGATCGTTCTTCGCCACTCGCTCTATGGGCCCTTGTACGTGTCGATAATGCCGTTAGCCGCCCTCATAACACTGTCCCTTCGAGATAAATTTTCTTTCACTGCGTCGGCTATGGTCGACTTGGATATGAGTTCACTATATATTTTTTCAGCGCCGTCCCACGTGATACTATAGTTTAGGAAGTTGCCGCCTTCTATAATTTGTTTTTGTGACAGCCCTGCTGCTCGCAATAAGAAATATTGAAAATACAATGCCCACGCCTGCTTGAATTCAACGTTGACGAGCGTTCCTATTGTCACTGTCGTGTTTATTTCGAAATCGTATTCGGCGTTTTCATAATTGTAATACAATGTCTTAAATGCGTATAGTTCTCTACCTACCTTCGGAACAGCGAGTATGGTGCTCTTGTAATATCTATTTACAATTATGAATAGTTGGTGAGGTAATTTTATTGTCGACGCTTGCTCTAGCAAAGTGCGCGGCGCGGGCAAGTCCTGGCGGTTTGGAAACTCAGCTAGCTCCTCGATCTCAGATTGAAGGCTTAACAGCGCTTCTGCCTTCTGTTGCTCCGTTACGGGAGGGGCTTGGTTGATATATAAGCCAGCGTTTACACCGCCAGACTGGCCGCTGGACGCTGCGTAGCCGGTCTGATTGGTGCTTCCCGGTGCTTCCTTTTCGGGTACCGTTTCAGGTGGCTTTTGCCAAAGAACGATGATTGCCAGCCCACACAGGAGAATGAGAACCGACGAAATAAGGACTTTGGGGATTGTGGACAGATTCTGTGCCCATTCGACGCCAACCCGCAAGGTTTCCACCATTGCGTCCCCCGTTTTTCGAACTCACGCGCACATGAAGGTCGTATAAGCTCCAATTCGCAACATTGCACCACGCCATGCAACTGTCCACGCAGCAACGGGCTCTGCCGCATTGGCGAGACCGAGATGCAATTCGCCCCTCCGGTCTCGCCGTATCAAGCGGCGAGTCGGGCCAACCGCTTCACGAATCGTACTTCGCCCGCCACTCCCGCCTTCGCGCACAAGACGCCCGCCCTACGCCGTCCCGCCCGCATCCACCGTCATCACCGCGCCAGAAATATTCCGCCCGCCCTCGCCCATCAGGAACGCCGCCATGGCGGCGACGTCTTCGGCCTCGGCGAGCCGGCGCAGGGCGCTGCGGGCGGCGATGCGCGCGCGGGCGTCGGCTTCTACGCCGCGCGTCATTTCGGTGGCGACGAAGCCGGGGGCGATGGCGTTGACGGTGACGCCGACCCGGCCGACCTCGCGCGCCAGCGATTTGGTGAAGCCGACCAGCGCCGCCTTGGTCGCGGCGTAGACGGAGAGGCCGTTGTAGCCGGTCGAGGCGACGATCGACGAAATATTGACGACGCGCCCGCGCCCCTCGGCCATCATGCCGCGCACGACGTATTTGGTCAGCACGATCGGCGAAAGCGTGTTGAGCCGGATGAGCGCCTCGATGTCGGGGTTGGCCATCGTCGCCAGCAGCCCTTCAGTGCCAATGCCGGCGTTGTTGACGAGGCCGTAGATCGGGCCGCGATGCGCGCGCAGTTCGCGCACGAAAGCGGGAATCGCGTCGATTTCGTTGAGATCGAACTCCTCGAAATGCAGCGCGCCGACGCCGTCGCTCGCCACCTCGGCCGCGACTCGATCGAACGCCTCGCTCCGGTTGCGTGCGACGGCGGCGACCGCAAAGCCCACCCGCGCCAGCCGCGCGGCGATGGCGAGGCCGATGCCGCGGCTGGCGCCGGTGACGACGACGTTATCCATGGCGCGCCAGCTTTCCCCCCGAGGTCATCGGCAGGTCCGGGACGAAGCGAAGGAAGGCGGGCGCCTTGTGCGCGGGCAGCGCCGCGCGGCACGAGGCCAGAATCTCCCGGCTCAGGTCGTCGTTGGCGGCGACGCCCTCGCGCAGCACCACTTCGGCGGCGACCAGGGCGCCGGTGATCGGGCTGGGCCTCGCGAAGACGCGGCTCGCGCTGACCGCGGAGTGCGCGTTGAGCGCCGCCTCGACCTCTTCGGGGTGAATTTTGGCGCCGCCGACGTTGATGATCCCACCGCGCCGGCCGACGAAGCGATAGCGATCGCCGCGCCGCTCGACGATGTCGCCGCTGTCGACGAAGCCCTCGGCGTCGCGCAGCGGCGGCGCGTCGGCGCCGATATAGCGCAGCGCCGTGCGGTTGGAGCGGATGCGCAGCGAGCCGTCGACGATTTTCATCGCTGCGTCGCCGACCTCGTCGATCAGCGCAGCGGGAAATCCGGCGCGGCCGTCGCCGACGGCGAAGGCGACGCCCGCTTCGGTCGAGGCGTAGGCGTGCTCGACGCGGGCGCTCGGATAGAGCGCGCGCAAGGCGGCGAGCACGGCGTCGTCGGCGATCTCGCCGGAGAGACGGACGGTCTCGGGCTCGATGCGGCGCGCCTGAGCGCTCATCAGAACCTTGCGCCAATGCGAGGGCGTGCCGGAAATGTGCTTGGCGCCCGCTTCGCCCAAGCGGATCAGGAACGCCTCGACGCTTTCGCCGGCGCCGCTCAGCGTCAGCGATTCGGTGCCCGCGAGCGCGCGCAAAAAAATCTGCAGGCCGCCGTAGCGGCGAATGTCGTAGAACGTCGCCCAGGCTTGCGCCAGCGCGGGGCGGAACGGGCCTGTCAGCGTGGCGAGCGTATGCACGACCATCTTCGGCGGACCGCTGGTGCCAGAGGTCGGCATGACCCACTCGGTGGCGAGGCGCGGCGAGCGCGGCGCGCTCGAGGGTTCGAGCGGCAGGCGGCACGGCGCGAGCAGATCGAGCCGGGCCGGCGGGGCGGCGTCGTCGCCGTCGTAGACCAGCGCGTCGGCCTCGGCGTCGCGGACCAGCGCGTCGAGGCCGCGCATGTCGAAGGCGGGCGGGCACAGCACGATGCGGCGCGCGAGGCCGTCGAGCTCGATCAGCGCCGCCGCCGCCTTGGCCATGTCGCCGACGGCGAGGACGACCGAGCGCCCTTCGAGGCGAGGACGATGGGCGCCCAGGCTCGTCGCGCGGGCGAAATCGTCGAGGGACACGCGCCAGTCGCGCGTCGCGATTCGTCTGCCGAGGCCCGCGCCCGCCTCCATCAGCCGCGCCAGGGTGAGCGGTTCAGACAAGGGCTTCGTCGTAGAGGGCGATCAGTTCGCCGATGGTGCGCGGAAAGCGCAGCGACTGCGCGGTGGTGAACGGGTCGGCGCCGAGCGCGTCCTCGAGGCGCGCCACGAGGATGGCGAAACACAGGGAGTCGAGCCCGGACTCCAGCAACGGCAGATCGTCGGACAGCGGCGCGAGCGTCTTGCCCTGCTGCGCGGCGACGTCGCGAATGTGCGTGAGGATCGTTGACCGCGTCGTCATGAACGGGAGAACCTTCGGTTGAGGGGGTTCGACCACATTACTATGGATCGCGGGGCGCGCCGCGCGCCAATTGGTTTGAGGGTAAATTTCGCTCTTCCGCGCGGCCGATAGCCTCGTCCCGCCAAACCTGCTAGCCGTCGGCCCCGGCGAGGAGCGGATATGACGGACGAGGCGGCGCGGCACAAAGCCGAGATGGTCAGACGCAAGGCGTTGCAGGACGCCGCGGTGACGGCGCGGCCCATTCTCGCCAAGGGTCTGCTGATCGTTCACACCGGCGCCGGCAAAGGCAAATCGACCGCCGCCTTCGGCCTGGCGCTGCGCGCGCTCGGGCGCGGCCATCGCGTCGGCGTCGTGCAATTCATCAAGGGCGCCTGGGCGACCGGCGAGCGCGCGGCGTTCGAGCGCTTCGGCGATTCCATCGTGTGGCGCACGATGGGCGAGGGCTTCACCTGGGAGACCCAGGACCGCGAGCGCGACATCGCCGCCGCGCGCGCGGGCTGGGCGGAAGCGCTGCGGCTGATGGAAGATCCGACGATCCGCCTCGTCATCCTCGACGAACTCAACATCGCGTTGCGCTACGATCATCTCCCGATCGCCGAGGTCGTCGCGGCGCTGCGCGCGCGGCGAGACGGCCTGCACGTCGTCGTCACCGGGCGCAACGCCAAGCCGGAGCTGATCGAAGCGGCCGATCTGGTGACCGAGATGAGCGCGGTCAAGCACCATTTCGACGCCGGCGTGCGCGCGCAGGAAGGCGTCGAATTTTGAGCCCGGCGCGCGCGCTGATGTTTCAGGGCACGGGCTCGGACGTCGGCAAGTCGCTGATCGTCGCCGGGCTCTGCCGCGCCTTCGCCGCGCGCGGGCTGAAAGTGCGACCCTTCAAGCCGCAGAACATGTCGAACAACGCCGCCGTGACCGCTGGGGGCGGCGAGATCGGCCGCGCCCAGGCGCTGCAGGCGCGCGCCTGCGGCGTCGCCCCTAACGTTCACATGAACCCGGTCCTGTTGAAGCCGCAGAGCGACGTCGGCGCGCAGATCGTGGTGCAGGGCCGCGTTTTCGGCGCGGCGCGCGCGCGCGACTACTACGACCTGACGCCGCGACTGATGGACGCCGTGCTCGACAGTTTCGCGCGCCTCAGGGGCGAGGCCGATCTGGTGCTGATCGAGGGCGCCGGCAGCGCCGCCGAGGTCAATTTGCGCCAACGCGACATCGCCAACATGGGCTTCGCGCGCGTCGCGAATGTTCCGGTCGTCCTGATCGGCGACATCGACCGCGGCGGCGTCATCGCGCAGCTCGTCGGCACGAGGGAAGTGCTCGCGCCCGAGGACGCGGAAATGATCGTCGGCTTTCTCGTCAACAAGTTTCGCGGCGATCCGAGTCTGTTCGACGATGGGCTGCGCTTCATCGAAGAGCGCACGGGCTGGCGCGCGCTGGGCCTCGTGCCGTTCTTTGCGCCGGCCCACAAGCTTCCCCCCGAGGACGCTGTGGTCCTCGACGGCGCGCGCGAGGAGAAGCGCGCCGCGGTCACGATCGCCGTGCCCATGCTCTCGCGCATCGCCAATTTCGACGATTTCGATCCGCTGCGGCTCGAGCCCAACGTGCGGCTCGTCATGGTCCGGCCGGGCGAGCCGCTCCCCGTCGCCGATCTCGTCATTCTCCCCGGCACCAAGGCGACGATCGCCGACATCGCCTTCTTTCGCGCTCAAGGATGGGACGTCGATCTCTTCGCCCATGTCCGGCGCGGCGGGCGCGCGCTCGGCGTTTGCGGCGGCTACCAGATGCTCGGGCGCGTCGTCGCCGACCCCGACGGCGTCGAAGGGCCGGCCGGCGAGGCGCAAGGGCTCGGGCTCATCGACGTCGAGACGGTGATGACGGGCGAGAAGGCGCTGCGCTCCGTTTCCGGGACTTGCCTCGCCAACGGCGCGCCGTTCTCCGGCTACGAAATGCATATCGGCCGCACCACCGGACCGGACTGCGCGCGCCCGCTGCTGCGCTTTGAGGACGGGCGCGAGGACGGCGCGATTTCGCCCGACGGGCGCGTCATGGGCGCCTATGCGCACGCCCTGTTCGCCGACGACTCCCAGCGCGCCGCCTGGCTCGCCGGCCTCGGGACGTCGTCCGATCTCCGTTACGACGCGACGGTGGAGCGCACGCTCGACGAGCTTGCCGCGCATCTCGCGCGGCACATCGATCTCGACGCGCTGCTCGGGCTGGCGCGGTGAGAGGGCCGGGGCGCGAGGCCCGCCTGAAACTCAGGTTATTGGCATATTACGCCATATTATGCCATGATGCTTCGAAACGGAGATGATGGGATGCCGACGCGCAATGTCGTTTTGACCGAACGTCAGACGACGCTTATCGAGTCTCTGGTCCAAAGCGGTCGCTATCAAAACGCCAGCGAAGTGATCCGCGAAGGGTTGCGCATGATCGAAAACCGGGAAGTCGAGGACGCGGCGAAGCTCGAAGGCCTGCGCGCCGCCGCGCTCGTCGGCCTCTCGGCTCTCGATCGCGGCGCGTTTAAGGAATTTGCGGACGCGCCCGCTCTGCGCGCCCATCTTCAGAGTCTCGGCGATCTCGCCGCGCCGGGCTCGCGAGAGAAATTATGCACACAAGTCAATTTGACCTGTGTGTCAGATGGATAGCCCCCAGCAAGGCGCACGCCCCTTCCCCCCTCGTGGGGGAAGGTGGCCGGCGAAGCCGGTCGGATGAGGGGGCGCGCCGCAAGGCGCGTTGGCAGTATAGGCGCGGTCCGTGGCAATTCTTCCGTTTAAGCCAAGAAACATTCGCCAACACCAAAGCAACGCGCCTTGCGGCGCCCCCCTCATCCGTCGCCCCTTCGGGGCGACACCTTCCCCCGCAAGGGGGGAAGGGGCGCGCCCCGCTTGCCTTCCCACGCGCCGAGCGTGACAAAGGGCGACTCGCTCAAGCCTCCCCCGAGTCCGCCCTGACCGACGCCAACGTTTTCACCATTCCCGCCGGCGCGCCGTTTCTGGCGACGCTCGCCCATGCGCTGATCGAGGGCGCTCTGGTCGAGGGCTTCCCCGGCGGGGGCGGGCCGCTCGAACTGGCGAACGCGACGATCTACGTGCCGACGCAGCGCGCCGCGGCTGCTCTCGCGCGCGCCTTGGTGGAAGCGAGCGGCAAAACGAGCCTGATCCTGCCGCGCATCGCGCCGCTCGGCGCCTTCGAGCCGACGCAGGGCGAACTCGGCTTGGCCGAGCCCGACGAAACCTTGAGCGACATCGCGCCGCCCGCCGTCGGCGAACTCACCCGCCGCATGACTCTGGCCCGATTGACGCGCGCCTGGGGCGAGGCGCTCGGCGGCGCCATCTGCCGCGTCGAGGCCGACGGGCGCAAGGTGTTCGACGAAAGCGAGCGCCCGCTGGTGGCGACGAGCCCGGCCCAGGCCTACGCGCTGGCGGGCGACCTCGCCGCGCTGATCGACGACATGATCATCGAGGGCGTCGATCCGCGGCGGCTCGACACTCTCGTCACCGACGCTTTCGACCCCTATTGGCGCATCACCCTCGATTTCCTCAAGATCGCCTTCGCGCAATGGCCGGCCTGGCTCGACGAGCGCGGCCTGATCGACCGCGCCCGGCGCGGCGCGCTGCTCATCGACGCCGAAATCGAGGCCCTGGCGAAGGGCGCCTCGCGCGGCCCGACGATCATCGCCGGCTCGACCGGAACCAACCGCGCCACCGCCCGGCTGATCGCGACAATCGCCCGCGCGCCGCAAGGCGCGGTGGTGCTGCCCGGCCTCGACCAGAACCTCGACGAACGCGCCTGGGCGATGATCGGCGCGAGCGAGGACGGCGCGGTCGGCGTCGCCGGCCATCCGCAGGCGGCGTTCCACCGGCTGCTCGGCATCGTTGGCGTCACGCGCAATGAGGTGAAAACGCTGGGGACGCCGGCCGACGCCCTGCGCGCGCGCGCCCATTACCTCAGCGAAGCGCTGCGCCCGGCCGACACCACCGACGCCTGGAGCGATCGCCGCAAGGATCGGAGCGCCGCCGCGCTGAGCGACGAGGCGATCGCCCGCGGCCTCGCCGACGTCGCGATCGTCGTCGCCGACGACGAGAACGAGGAGGCGCTGGCGCTCGCGGCAGCGATGCGCGAGGCGCTGGAGACTCCGGGCAGAAGCGCCGCGCTGATCACCCCGGACGTCGCCGTCGCGCGGCGCGTTTCGGCGGAACTGGCGCGTTGGGGCGTCGAGGTCGAGGATTCGGCGGGACGCACGCTTGGGCAAACCGAGGCGGGCGTGTTCGCGCGGCTCGCGCTCGTCGCGGCGCATGATTTCTCGGCCCTGCCGCTGGTCGCCCTCCTCGCGCATCCGCTGACCCGGCTCGCGCGCGCGCCCGAAGCGTTGCAACGCGCGGCGCGCGCCCTGGAGATCGGCGTCTTTCGCGCCATTATGCCGCCCTCCGGCCTTACCGACATCCCCGCGCTGATGGAAAACGCCCGCTCGATCGCGAGCGATCGTCACGCCCATCAAGCGCGCAAGCGCCTCGACGAAGACGACTGGCGCGCCGCCGAAGCGCTGCTGCGCGACGCCGAGGCCGCCGCCGCGCCGCTCAGAATGCTCGGCGCCAAGGCGCCGCTCGGCCTTTTCATCGCCGCCCATCGCGCCGCGCTCGACGTTTTCGCGCAGGGCGAGGGCGCTCCGGCGGGCGAAACATGGAGCGAGGCGCACGGCGGCGAGGGCTTACGCGAACTCTTCGACGAATGGGCCGAAGGGGCGGAGCTGGGCTTCTCCTGCTCCCTTTCCGACTACGCCGCGCTGTTCGACGCGGTCCTCGCCGGCCAGCGCGCGCCGCTCGCGCGCAAGGCGCATCCGCGCTTGCAGATTCTCGGCCTGCTCGAAGCGCGCCTGCTCACCTTCGATCTCGCGCTCGTCGCCGGGCTCGACGAAACGATCTGGCCACCGGCGGCCGAGACCGACGCCTTCCTCAATCGCACGATGCGCGCCGCGCTCGGCCTTTCCGCGCCGGAGCGGCGCATCGGCCAGACCGCGCACGATTTCGTCGCCGCGCTCGGCGCGCGCCAGGCGATCGTCAGCCGCGCCAGGAAACGCGGCGGCGCGCCGACGGTCGCCTCGCGATTTCTCCAGCGCATGGGCGCCGTCGCCGGCGAGGCGGCGATGGAGTTCGCCGAGGCGCGCGGCGAGGTCTACATCCGGCTCGCGCGCGCCCTCGATCGGCCGGAGTACTATCGCCCCGCGCCGCGCCCCGCGCCGCAGCCGCCGCGCGCGCTGCGCCCCAATGGGCTCAGCGTCACGCGCATCGAGACGTTGCGGCGCGATCCTTACGCGGTGTTCGCCGAATCGATCCTGCGCCTGCGACCGTTGGAGCCGATCGGCGTCGCGACGGGGCCGCGCGAGATCGGCAATGTCTGGCACGCGGCGCTGCAAGAGTTTTCCGAAGGCGTCGCTGCGGGGCCCCCGCCCTCGGACGCCCGCGCGCGGCTCCTGGCCATTGCGCGCGCGCATTTTGCGCCGATGCTCGCCGATCCCTCGTTCCGCGCCATGCATTGGCCGCGCATCGAGCGCGGACTCGACGCGTTTCTCGCCTTCGACGCCGAGCGGCGGGCGCTGGCCGAGCGCATTTTTGTCGAGCAAGGCGGCCGTTTGGAGTTTCCGCTCGCCGACGGATCGATCTTCACGCTCACGGCGCGCGCCGACCGCATCGAAGCTTTGCGCGGCGGCGGCGCGGCGTTGATCGACTACAAGAGCGGTTCGCCGCCAGGAACGAGCGAGGTCCAAGTCGGCTTCGCGCCGCAACTGACCCTCGAGGCGGCGATGCTGTCGCGCGGCGGCTTCGCCGGCCTGGCCGGCGTCGAGGTCGTTTCGGCGCTCTATTTCAAGCTCGGCGGCGCTCACGGCGGCGAGGTCCGTGAACTCAAATTCAAGGGCGCGACCTTCGCCGAGATCGTCGAGCGGCACTTCGCCGGCCTGAAGGCGCTGCTCGATCAATTCGCCGATCCCGCGACGCCCTATCTCTCGCGCCCCTATCCGAAATTCGCCAAGCGCGCCGGCGACTACGACCACCTCGCGCGGGTGAAGGAATGGTCGGCGACCGGCGGCTTCTCCGACGACGCGCCAGGAGACGAGCTTTGAGCGCGCGCGCGAAAAAGCCCGAGGTTCCGCTGCCGGTGCGGCTCGCGCAGCAACGCGCCTCGAACCCGGCTTCCTCGGCCTGGGTGTCCGCCAACGCCGGCTCCGGCAAGACCCATGTCCTGGCGCAGCGCGTGCTGCGCCTGCTGCTCGACGGCGCGCCGCCCTCCGGCGTTCTCTGCCTCACCTTCACCAAGGCGGCGGCCGCCAACATGTCGGCGCGCGTCTTCAAGACGTTGGCGAGATGGACGAGCCTCGACGACGACGAGCTCGCGCGGGCGATCGCCGAGACCGGCGCGCCGGCCCCCGACGCCGCCGGGCTCGGCTTCGCGCGCCGCCTGTTCGCGCGCACCATCGAGACGCCGGGCGGCCTGAAGATCCAGACGATCCACGCCTTCTGCGAGCGCCTGCTCCATCTCTTTCCCTTCGAGGCCAACGTCGCGGCCGGGTTTCGCGTCGCCGAAGAGCGCGAAGCGGCGCTGCTGATGACGGAGGCGCGCGCGCGCGCTTTCGTCGGCGCGCCCGTTTCGCCCGAGCGGGAAGCCGCGATCGCGAGGATCGCGCGCGACGCCGGCGCCGACGGCTTCGACGCCCTGCTCGAGGAGGCGCTCGGGCGGCGCGCCGAAATCGACGCGCTCGGCGACCGCGCCGCCTATGGCGCGGCGCTGCGGCTGAGGCTCGGACTCGGCTCAGGCGAGACGAGCGCTTCGATCAAGCGCGAAATGACGCGCGCCAGGCCGCAGTGGGCGGGATGGGCGGCCGAGCTCGCGCTGGGGAGCGCCAACGACCAGAGCGTCGCCGCAAGCCTGCTTCGCGCCGCTCAGGCGAGCGACGACGAGGAACGCCTCGCCGCCTATCTCGAAGCCTTCTTCACCGACAAGGGCGAAGGCAAGCCGCGCGGCGGCCAGCAGCGAAAACTCGTGACCAACACGCTCGCCAAGCGCTTGCCCGATTTGCCCCAGCGTCTGAGCGGCGAGCAGGAGCGGCTGATCGCGCTGCGCGATCGGCTGCGCGGCGCCGAGGCGCTCGAGCGCAGCCTCGCCCTCGTCGACGTCGCGCAAGCGGTCCTGACCGAATACGGGTGCCTCAAGGGCGAACGCGGCCTGCTCGATTTCGACGACCTGATCGCCCGCACGCTTCTCCTGCTCGAGCGCGCCGACGCGGCCTGGGTGCTTTACAAGCTCGACGCCGGCGTCGATCACATTCTGGTCGACGAGGCGCAGGACACTTCCGAGCCGCAGTGGGCGATTCTGATGCGGCTTTGCGAGGAGTTTCTCTCCGGGGCCGGCGCGCGCGGTCGGCGGCGCACCTTCTTCGCGGTCGGCGACGACAAGCAATCGATCTTCTCCTTCCAGGGCGCCGCGCCGAAGATGTTCTCTTCGATACGGCGTGAACTGGAACGGCGGCACCGCGACGCCGAGCTCGGTTTCGACTGGGTTCGCCTGGCGTTGTCGTTCCGCTCCGCGCCGCGCGTGCTCGAAGGCGTCGATCGCGTCTTCGCGGCCGAGACGGCCTGGCGCGGCCTCACCGGCGACGAGGAGAAGCCGCCGCCGCACGGCGCGTTTCACGCCGACCTGCCGGGGATGATCGAAATTTGGGAGCCGATCGCGGCGGCGAAGTCCCCCGAGCGCGAGGATTGGCGCATGCCGCTCGACGCGAGCGCGAGCGCAGATCCGCCGGTGGAGCTGGCGCGCCGCATCGCCGAGGTCGTCAAGGGCTGGCTCGCGCCGGATTCGCCCGAACGCGTGCGCGACGCCGACACGCTCGCGCCGCGCCGGATCGCCGCCGGCGACGTCATGATCCTCGTGCGTTCGCGCGGCGCCTTCTTCGAAGCGATGATCCGCGCGCTCAAGGAAGCGCGCGTCAAGACCGCCGGGGCCGACCGCCTGACCTTGCGCGACTCCATCGCGGTGATGGACCTGATCGCGGTCGGCCGCTCCGCGCTGCTGCCCGACGACGATCTGACCCTCGCCGCGGCGCTGAAGTCGCCGCTCGCCGGCCTCGACGACGACGATCTCATGGCGCTGGCGCCAAAGCGCGCCGGCTCGCTGGCGCAAGCGTTGGCGCAAAGCGTTGATGAGCGATTCGCGGCGGCGAGAAGTCGCGTCGAGGCGTGGCGCCGGCGCGCCGTCGATCATACGCCCTACCTCTTCTACGCGCGTCTCATCGGCGAGGACGGCGGGCGGCGCGCGCTCCTTGCGCGGCTCGGACCCGAGGCCGCCGACGCGATCGACGAATTCATGGCGCTCGCCCTCGCGCACGAACGAAAGGCCGCGCCGTCGCTCAACGCGTTCCTCGCGGAAGTCGAGGCGACGGATTTCGCCATCAAGCGCGACATGGAAGACCAAGGCGACAGCGTGCGCGTGATGACCGTCCACGCCGCCAAGGGCCTGGAAGCGCCGATCGTGTTCCTGCCCGACACGTGTTCGGCGCCCCATGCGCGCAACGACGCCAAACTCCTCGACCTCGGCGACGACGGCGCCGGCGATCCGCCGCTCTTCGTCTGGGCGACGAAACGGAGCGACGACTCTGCCCCGCTCGCGGCCGCGCGCCAAAGGGCGCGCGAGGCCGCCGCGGGCGAACATCGCCGCCTGCTCTACGTCGCGATGACGCGCGCCGCCCAGCGTCTCGTCGTCGCGGGCTACGAAGGCGTCAGAGCGCGTCCCCAGGACAACTGGTTCGATCTCGTCCGTTCCGGCCTCGGCGACGCCCTCGCGCCCGCCCCGGCGCCGTGGGGCGGCGAGGCGACGATTTTGCGGCTCGGCGAGACATGGGGCGGCCAAGCGGTCGCCGCCGCGCCCCCGCCCGCACGCCGCGAAGAGGCGCCGACATGGCTCGCGAAGCGCGCTGCCCACGAGACCGCGGCGGCGCCGCTCAGTCCCTCGCGCGCCGTCGCGCCCGTTCGCTTGGGCGAAGCGGGCCGCGCCCGCCGTCAGGAGGGGCTGCTCGCCCATGTCCTGCTGCAGCGCCTGCCGGATGTCCCCGCCGAGCGCCGCCGGCAGGCGGCGGAGCGCTTTCTGGCCTTGCGGGGCGGCGCGCTGACGCCCGAACAACGCCGGCGGCTCGTCGATAGCGCGTTGGCGACGCTCGCCCGCCCCGAGCTCGCGCCTTTGTTCGCCGCTGGATCGCGCGCCGAAGTGGCGGTGGCGGGCGCCCTGCCTCGGCCCGGGCGATCGCCCGTGCCAATCTCTGGACGGATCGACCGCATCGCGGTCGGCCCGGACGCCGTGACCATCGCCGACTTCAAGAGCGGTTCTTCGCCCGCCGGCGCAGCGAGTCCGCCGGCAATGATCGCGCAGCTCGCGCTCTATCGCGCCGCCCTCGCGCCGCTCTATCCCGATCGGCCGGTGCGCGCCTTCCTCGTCTGGCTCGGCGCCGGGGAAGTCGTCGAAGTCCCGCCCGCGGCGCTCGACGACGCTTTGACGAATCTCGCAACGGAATTGGGACCCTGACGCGCGTCGCCGTGGACAGCGACGATTCGCTCCATGCTAACGCCTTGATAACGCCTCATTTTGTCGACACCGTCGCGCGCATGGAAACGAGCGTGAGATGGCCGAAGTTCGGCCAAAGCACTGCGTCGGCCGTTAAATCGAAGCCGCGCAGACCCGCGCGAAGGCCTGGTTTGGGCGCGTTTTGGCCGGCTCTTGCCGGTCTTGCGTTGTTTTCGGCGCCCCTGCCGGCCTTCAGCGACCCGACACCGCCGCCCGGCATGGTCCCTTACGATCACCCCGTGTATCAGAACGGGCGTCGCGTGCTTTGGCGCGGCACCTGGCGGGCGAAAGGGCTGAAGAAAAGCGAGGCGCGGGCTCCGGCGGCCGCCGCGCCGGCGAACGGCTCGTGGAGCGTCGTCGCCAATACGCCTCCCGTCCGGTCCGGCGAATATTCGATCCTGGTCGACGGCGAGGATTCTTGCGCCGCGCGTCTGGCGGGCGAACTCGTCGCGGCGCTGCGCGCCCAAGGCCCGCAGGGCCGCGTGATCGCCGGGCGAACCTCCCCGGCCGCGCTCGCCGAGGCGGTGAACAGCGACCGCGCCGATCTCGCGCTCGCGCCGATGGACGCGCTCGCCGGCGACGACAAGGCGACCGCGGAGTGGCGCGAGCGCGCCCCCTATATCGCCCGCCTCGGGGCCGAAACGATCGAAATCATTGCGCCGCGGTCGGTCGTCGACGTCCGCCAGCTCGCCGGCCGCGACGTCGGCTTCGGCGTCGCCGACGGCGCGGGCGCGGCCACCGCCGCGACGCTGTTCTCGCATCTGGGCGTCGATCCGAAGCCCGCCTTCACCCCGCTCGCGCCCGCGCTCGCCGACCTGGCCGCGGGCAAGCTCGCCGCTGTCGTCGCGGTCGGCGCCAAGTCGTCGCAGGCGCTGGCCGATTTCGGCAAGGACGGGCGCTTTCACCTCGTCGCGATTGCGTGGACGCCGGCGCTGCAGGCGCTCTACGCGCCGGCTCGCTTGACCGCCAAGGACCGGCCGAACCTCATCGGCGCCGGCGAGAAGATCGATACGCTCGGCGCGCCGATGGCGCTCATCGCGCTCGACGCGGGGCCCTCCTCGCCGCGCGCCGAACAATCGGCGGCGCTGACCAGATCCTTCTTCGAGGGGTTCGGCAAGTTGCTCGGCCCCGACAACGACGCGAGCTGGCGCGACGTCAACCTCGCCGCCGTCGCGCCGTGGCCACGCCTGCGCGCGGCGCAGGCCTGGATCGATCTCAACGCGGCCTCGCCCAACGCTTCGCTCGACGCGTTCCGCGCGGTCGCCAAAACCTCGGCCCTGACGAATGGAGGTCCGGGCGCGGAAGATTCCGACCGCCTCTACGACAGTCTGATGCGTTGGCGTAGCGCGGGGCAATGACGGGAGGCGCGCAATGTGGATCCTGCTGAAAGCCTTGGCCGGCCTTTCCGCCGGCGCCGTCGTCGGCGCCCTGACGTTCGCCTTCTTGCCGCGGATCGAACCGGCCGTCGTCGCCGCGCGGCCGGCGGTCGAGCAGCCGGTGTTCGTCGTCAGCGCGACCGCGACCAACGCCGCGCCGGCGACGCCGACCGCGATCGGCAAAGCCGCGATCGACAAACTGGCGCTCGCCTTGCGAGCCGCCCCGCGGGAGAGCGCGGGCGACGGCGCATCGCCGACGCGCGCTCTGTCCTCGACGGCGACGAACGCGACCGACGCCGACGCCGACCCGACGGACCAGGCGCTTCGCATGCGCGCGCAAGGCCTCGTCGCGCTGGCCGGCGGCGACGTCGCGGCGGCGCGGGCGTTCCTCGAACGCGCCGCCGAGGCCGGCGACGCGCGCGCCCTGCTCGTTCTCGGCGACACTTACGACCCCGCGACGCTCGCGCGCATGGGGGCGCTCGGCCTCAAGGGCGACGCGTCGCGGGCGCGCGATTACTATGCGCGCGCGCTCTCCGCCGGCGTCGCCGCGGCTCGCGATCGCATCGCGGGGTTCGAGGCCCAACAAGACTGACGAGCCGGCGCCCGTTCACCGCTCGACGCGCGCGAGAACGTCGCGCAGGGGATCGCTGGTCCACGCGGCGCTGACGAAGTCCTCGTGGCGGACGTCGCCCGAATCGACGAACGCGACGGTTCCGGCGCGTAAACTGTCGGGAAGGCTGCTCTGAACCGCGACGCCGTCGCGCTCCAGGCGCGTGCGCAGCGAAAGGTTCTGGTCTCGCGAGGAGTTCGAAAAGGCGCTGACGAAGAACGCTCTGTATCGCGCGCCTTCGATCCAATGGGCGAATTTGTCCTCCTCGCCGTAGAGCGCATCGAGCAGCACGACGCCGCGGATCCGATCGCCGGCGCCGCCCAGCGCCAGGGAATAGGCGGCGGGCATGTAGCCGCCGCTGTAGGCGACGATGACGACCGGCATGCGGCGGAATGCGGCGCGCGAAGCGTTGGGATAGAGGCTCGCCAGCTTGCTCTCGGCCTCATCGAGGAATTGCGCGAAGGCGCCGGGCCGCCAGAAATTGCCGGCGCTCGAGTCCGCCGCGTCGACCGCGAGCTGCGGCGCGACGAGGACGGCGTTGAGGTCGGATTGCGCGAGCTGGCGCGCCGTCTGCTGGCGCTCGAGGACGTCGCGCGTCAACGTCGCCTGGTTGCCGTGGAAGAACACGACGAGTTCGCCCGGCCGATTGGGATCGAAATTGTCGCCCGCGGCGATGAGCACATGGCGGTCGCTGTAGGTCGTGTCTTCGAACAATAGGCCGCCACGCGGCGACGTGTGGCCGAGCCGCCCGCCGGCGTCGGCGTCGAGGAAGGGACGCGCATGATCGTTGTCCTCGTCGGGCGGGATCATGCCGCGATAGGGGAAGGCGGAGTTCTTGAACTCGGCGAGGGCGACGTTCGCGCCGTCCGCCTGGACGAAACCGGTCGAGGCGGAGGGCGCCGACAAGTTCGCCTGCGGCCCGCCCGTGCTCGCGCAGCCGGCGAGCGCCAAGGCGAGGCCGACGCCCACGGGACAAGCGATGGCGCGATACGGTCGACCGTTCATCGTCGGACCCCCGGCTCGTTCACGCCGCCTGCTGCGCGAGATGTTTCGGCGCGTCGGGCAATATTACCCCGAAGAACGCGGGCAGCGCCAGCAGATAGGCCAGCCCGGCGATCTCGATCACCGCGCCGAGGCCGAAATTGGTGGCGATGACCGGCGCCGCCGCCGCGCCGATCACGGAGAAGCAGCCGTTGACGCCCCAGGCCCAGATGAACAGGTGCTCCTTGCCGAGCCGGCCGAGCGTCGTCATCGCCGTCGGCATGGGAAAACCCATGAGGAAAGCCGGCGGCGCGATGAAGAGGAAGCAGAACAGCAGCCGCGCCAGGTAGGGCAAGGCGCCGATCGCGTCGAGCGCGAAGTTGAGGAACAGCGCGTAGCCGATCAGCAGCGCCGCGATGGCGAGGAAGATGACCGGCATGACGGCGCGCATGCGCGGCAGGATGCGCTCCGAAACGAGCGCCCCCAGCCCCGAGAACACCAGCATCCCGGTGATCAGGATCGAAGCGGAGACGGTCGGGTTGCCGAGCGCCATGACGAAATGCGCGATCAGCCCGACCTCGACCATGATGTAGCCGGCGCCCAGACA
>JBEKLU010000014.1:0-59526 GCA_050010035.1 Roseiarcus sp. | reverse complement strand
CAAAACCGCGCACGCAGACCAAATCCCAATCCGATTTCGCCTACCTGTGGCAAACCGGACTCACCTCCGACTTTGCATCGCAAAAAAAAACGGAGTCAGCACTTCCGGCGAGGTGTACTAGCCGGAACAGCATTGTTGCGCACCCTTGTTACACAGTCGGGATAGCGCAACGCTTTGAAAGGGCTAAACTTATTGATAGCTAAAGGATCAATGAGGCGATGGTCAGGAAGGGACTCGAATGTTTAGCATAAGGCGTTGATTCGTCGATATAATATATGGAGTGAAAAATAATATACCATCTATTATACCAACTCGCTCGCTTGTCACCGCTAACGGCTTTAGGCGCTTCGGTCCAAGATAGCTCGCGCGGCTTCGGGCGGCTATCTAATTCCCAATTTTGGGCGCAACATTCGCGCGTCGGCACGGCGCGCTTGTTCCGCGAATGGGGGGATGCAATGCGGTGGGTCGTGATTGCGCTCGCTCTCCTAATGCCTTCGGTGGCGCACGCGGCAAGATGGCCCATGCTCTGCACCGATTTTCTCGACGTCTGGGCTCGGCAAATCGAAGCGGATGGCGATCCGGTGACAAAGCCCGGCAATTGGGTCTTCGAAAACAAAGGTTGGGATGCAGAAAGTTATAGTTTTTCTGTTGGAATAACGGGCTTAACAGGCGCGTTGAATTGTAGATCAAAATACGTCGATAATATAGACATACAACTGAGATATTCCGATGAAACAGTTGCTGAAAAAAACAAGAGCGCTAGATTTGGAACTAGTCTTTCTGCGACAGTAATTAATACTATTACGGATAGAACATACAATAGCTGCGTCGATTTTGCCAAATATATGGTAACTTCTGCATATGCTGAAATGAAGCTGAGACTGGATAGGGGAGAAGAAGGCCCAACGGTATCTTTACGCCGTTCTTTATATTATGAAAATGGGGTTTCTGACTTCTATGACGGCCCCTATCTTGACGTCTCAATCGCGAATACGGCCGTCGAGAAATTTATCTGGTTCCGAGTTATCCCGCCAAACATTTTCAAGAACAGCAACTAGCGCGGCGGCGGGCGGGAAGCCCTGTTTTTGCCGGCAGCGCAGCGCGATTCAGCCGATGTTTCCAGATTCCGCCCACATACGCTCGGCCTCAGTGACGCGTCGGTTGATGCGAGTCATGTCGGCCTGCACGAGCGGGAACAGGCGGTCGTATTTATCTTTACCGGCGGGGTTGCTCAACATGAGCGATGCCAGATTTTCCCCACTCATTGATGATGGGTCGAATTGCGAAATGTCGAAGCCCAATTGGTAAACGGGGTGATCGCCGACGCCCTTTTGGAAGTGGGCAAGCAACCACGCGCCGGCGGCTAAGGCCTCGCGCCTCTCGGGTGAAATACGCCCCGTCGCGATAGTTACGACCAATGCCGTGAGAATCATTTCCTTCGGATGCGGCAAGCGCTTCTCATCCCGGATCGCCGGGCCGCAAGGATTCCGTTCAAGAAATTCCCCATAACCATCGACGATCGCGAAGGCTGCTTCCGCGATGCGAGACGGATCGATTTCCGGCTTTTTCTTCCTGAACCAACTGAACGCCATGACGAGTCCCCCTAACCAGCATCCCTCGAAATCGCCGCGGCACCTGATTCAATCCGTCGTTGTCCCTCGGCGAATATGTCACGCCAGCCGGGTCGATCTGCCCATCTTCGATCTCAAACGGGAAGCCGATTCCGACTGCCTCCAGCGCCTCGCGCAGCGCGATCTCATAGTGCGCCAGGAAGGCCGGCGAGTCCCCATCCTCGAAAGCGACGACGAACCACAACGGCACGTCCGCGGCGGCGGCAAGGTCGCGCTGACTCCACTGGAGAAGCTCGCGGGCTTCGCGACAATCGTCGGGGCTCATTTGGGCTCCAGGGCCTTTATCGCCGGCTCGAAATCTATCATCGGCTGCGCAGCATCCCACATGCGCTCAAAGTGCGCGTCGAACTGAGCCGCCGCCTTCGCGTCGCGGATGACGATCAAGTCATTGTCCTGTTGCCGCTCGCCGCTTGAACTGAAATTTGCGGAGCCGGTTCGAAGCAATTCGCCGTCGACCGCGTAGGCTTTCAGGTGCATGAACGGCCCCGAGCGCTTGATCCTGACGTTGTCCGCCAGATCGCCAAGCCGGCCAAAGTCGTGCCGCTCGCGCGGGTCCAAGACGATCCGAATTGCGACGCCCCGCTTGTCGGCGTCTAGCAGCGCGTCCAAGACGATTGAGTCGGTCAAGGAGTAGGACGCAAAATCAATCGAGTGCGCCGCGCTCGAAATAAGCGCGGCGTCGATCTTGTCGAGTTTTTCTTCGGGGGAGTAGTGAACTTCCTGGCCGTACGCCGCCGAAGCGGCGCTAAGTAGCGTCAGCAAATACGGAAATGCGCGCCGGTGTGTCGATTTGTGCGCCAGCATGTCTCGCCCCTGTGTGACCGCGCATCTGCGATGGTCGCCGAGACGACAACCAGTAAGGTCGCAAGCAAAAGTATTTTGTGTTTCAAAATCCCCGCCCCTTTATTGGCCGCTACGGCGCTTGCTCGACTCGAGCCGCCGCGATTTGCACATTTCGAGCATGCGGACAGTGGCGGAGTTCCGACCCGCGCACAAGCCCAAGGCAACCAGCGGCCCCGCGTTTTTACTCATGTGGCCTGATAATTTTGGCGGTTCGTTTCGTCAGGGCTCGTAACCGCGACCGAGCGCCGACGCCCCGCCGATCGCCGTCGGCTTCCTCATAATGACGAAGCCGGCACCGTCGAGATACCTCACAAGCCGTTCTGCGACGATGCGCGCCATGATCTCCCCCGAGTCGTGCTTCCGCTTGCGGCCGTCGAAGCGCAGCGCGAACGCGAGGGCGTCGGCGTAGCGTCAGTGTATCGCGTCTTAAGCCCTGCAAAGGCGTCCGAACGCATCGCTTGACGGATTTTAGTTCCAGGGTATGCAAGGCTTATTGGACAATGTCCGGCAGCCACTTGGTGATAACGGCGGCGAGGCAGGCTTGTTGACGGTTGTCTCTTCAGCAGGCGGCGCTGTCTCTTCGTCGGGTAAGTCAGCACAAGTGTTCTTGATCACGGCGACTGCTTTGGTTGATTGACGAAGTGGAATGGAGAAAGTTTCAACCGATACTGCTGAAGTTAAGCGAAATGCTGCCGACTTGGCACCTGACATGGCGTCAAGGAGACTACCCGAATCTAGAATTTCGATTAAAGTATCAGTTAGAGCAACGCCATTCCTGTAGATTATGTCTTTGTCGTCTGCGCGAAACGCGATCCTAAAATTACGATCGCCGGGCGTCCATTTTTGATCTTCTGTGACGATTGCGACGGACAAGACATTATCAAGACACCTAAGAAACATCCCGTGATCGTTGTAAACGCCAGTGTCGGCGAAGGCATTGCGCCCGTGTCCAAAGGGGTTGTTTTCGACTGTAAGAACGAAACTGCCGATTGTATGGCTCGTTTCCTGGCAGAAGGACGGCGATGCGAGAACAATCGACGGTAACAAGGCCAAAAGCGCGATTGATTTCATCTGGCCCTCCTATCGGGGGCTGCACCTCACGGACTGAAGCGCGCTGACGATGACGCGGCGCATTGTTCGCGAATGTCAAACGCTGAGGGTCGGGCGAATCCGAATTGCGAAAGCCGCGCTCAGGACGCGCGCGCCCTAGGCCGTAACCCAGGCCGGTGTCGTCAATCCTTGGCTAGGAATGTTTCGTATCGTTGAGGCGTTTTAGCGCTTGTCAACTTTCTAAATGGTTGTATAGTGTCTTTACAGACAGGGAAAACGACCATGCGCCCGCTCGTCAGCTACCTTCGCGTTTCCACCGCCAAGCAAAAGAAAAGCGGCCTCGGTATCGAAGCGCAGCGCGCGACCATGTCGGCTTTCGCCAACGCCAACGGCTTCGAAATCGTCGGCGAGTTTGTCGAGTTCGAATCGGGCAAAGGTTCCGACGCCCTCGACCGTCGCCCTCAACTCGCCGCCGCGCTGGCGAAGGCGAAGCGCTTGGGCTGCGCCGTCGGCGTCGCGAAGCTCGATCGCCTCTCGCGCCACGTGCATTTTGTTTCCGGCTTGATGACGCATCGCGTGCCGTTCATCGTCGCCGAGCTTGGCGCGGACGCCGACCCCTTCATGCTCCACTTGTTCGCCGCCCTCGCCGAGAAAGAGCGGGCCTTGATTTCGAGCCGCACAAAGTCGGCGTTGGTCGAAGCGCGCAAGCGCGTCGCCGTTGTCGGGCAAAAGAAGCGCCCCGACTTCAAGAAGCTCGGCAACCCGAACCTTGAAGCCGCCCGCGAAACCGCGAACAGCGTCCGCGGCAAGCTCGCCGACGACTTCGCCGCAACCGTCCTTCCCGCCATCGCGGAAATCCAGGCCACTGGCGCGACAACCCTGCGGGCCATCGCGCACGCTCTGAACCGTCGCGGCTTCAAGACGCCGCGCGGTGGCGAATGGGCGGCAATGTCGGTTTCGAACGTCTTGGCCCGCGCCGCGTAGCCCCCTACGCTGGCCGTGGGCAGCTTCCGGGCTCGCCGGCTACGGTGGTAGCGCCCGGCCGCGCGCATGGCGGCGGTCGGGGCTGGTCGTGAGACTGCGGCGCGACGTTGCCGGTTTCTCGCCCCGCGTCGACCAAAGACCCGCCTCGCGCGCGGGCACGCGCGCGCGTTAGGGGCGCTGATAATGTCACCATGCGGTGACTTATCTAGCCGGCTTGCTCTGCCAGGCGCGCGCCGAGCGTCGGCGTGGCAACGAACTCGACGCCGACCGATTCGAAGGCGTCGCATATCCAACCGTCAACCGGGGGAGACGCCGGCTGGCCGGTCTTGGCTTCCCAACGCGCTACCGACCGTTTGCTGACGCGCGCCAGCTTCGCGAGCCCGGCTTGCGTCAGCCCGGCCAGCTTTCGGGCCGTCTTAATCTGGCCGCCCGATTTGAGCGCCGTGTAAGTCGGATGGATTCGGTATTTTTTCGCCACAGGATTTCCTTTCAAGCAAAAACTTCAAATCGGCGAACATCCGAACGCGGTCTAAAGACCGCTGTTCGTTCTGTTCCTTGTTCGCCGGAACATGTTCGCCAATGTTCCGAACATGTTCGGGATGTTCGCGCTATTTCGCAATCCAGAAGCGTGAACCATTCGAGCCAACGTGCCCGGTCTCAGCCAATTCGCCCGACGCGCGTCTGAGCCGCATTCGTATGGCGTCAGGCGAAGGTATGGGCTGTTCTTTTTGCCCGTCGACGTGAAGGGCCGCCTGCCAAGCTTCAAACGAGACTGACGGAACCCCGGCGGGGCAATCCGGCGCGTCGTCTGGCGGTAGTTCCCCGCTCTGCGCAATTGCCTTCGCGAGCGCGGCAAGGCCGGCCGCTCCGGTCTTCGTGAGCTTCTTGGAGAGGCTGACTATTGGCGGCCGGCCAACCATGTTCCCGACGGCCTCGACAAGGTGAGGAATGGTAACGTCGTTCCCCTCCGCATCGATCCCCGTCACGAAGCTCGCGACGCCCACCCGAAGCTCGAAATCATCCGGGCCGTCGTTCGATTTGGTGACCTTCACTGTCACGCCTTGGTTGCCCTTCGTGACAAGCGCGCCGGAATCGATCGCGCCTAAAATTAGCGAACTGCCTCGCATCCTCGTCTTCGCTTCCGCAGACACGCCAACGTGATGCACGGCCATTATGTGCGAGCCGGTCCGTTCGCGAATTTGTTCGATGTTCTTGACGGCATTTCCCACGTCGACCGAAGAATTTTCATCGCCGCCGCTCAACGCCCTGGAAAACGTGTCCAAAACGACAAGCCCAACAGCGTCGCCAAGGTCATCTTCTAAGCGGCGAATTTCGTCGATGAATTTGCGCGCAGCCGCGTCGGCTCGAATATCTAGCGTTCCGCTCGCGAGGCAAAGCGGAATGTCCGGCGACACCTCGCGACACCTCTGTAAGCCCGCTAGTCGGCGAGCCATCAAGCCGCCGCGCTCGGCCGCAAAATAAATCACCGGACCTTCTGTTACTGCCCTGTCAAACCAGGCGAGCCCTGCCGCGACATGCAAGGCAATGTCCGCCGCAACTATCGACTTGCCGGAGCCCGGCTCGCCGTAGAGGGTTGAGAATTCCCCCTTGCCGAGAAACCCGTAGACCGTCCAATCTTTGCGGGGGTTGGGATCAAGCTCGGCGAGCATTTCGAACCGAAACGTGCCCTTGTCTTTGGGCGCGTCGTCGTTTGCCGGAACGTGCCGGCCGTGCTTTGCGAAGAACGCTGCGTCCCTAGCGTGGTGAGCTTCGAGTCGCGCTAGGTCGTCGCGTTCGCCGGCCGCCGCTATTGCGTCGAGCGCGGCGAGGCTTGTTATGCTCATTGGCCGCATTGTGCTGAATCCTTGATTGAGGCCACAAAGCCGCATAGAGCTTCACCGCGCCAATATGCGGGGCTTAGGCGTCTTTGCCATTCGTGTAGCGTGCCGTTGACATAGCGAAGCCGACCGCCGAGGTCGGGACCGTGAGTTGTCTCATGACGCCTTTGAGCGTCCGCCCGCCTAGCCTCTGCTTTCGGCGGTTCACTTATTTCCCATTGTGCGAGCCGAAGCGCGGCTAGCCGGCGGCGAAAGACGTAGGCTAGCTTAGATTGTTCATCCTGTGGCCCGGTCAGAAATCGCGGCGGCTGTTCGTCGTCGCATTCCCATCCATCATCTAGCTCTTTCGCCCTGTCCCAACTTTCGCACTCGACGAAACCGGCTTTGAGGATCGAAGCGATAGCCTTACGCTTCAGGGGCATGACGCCTGTGCGGTGGACCGCCCATTCCTTGGGGCTGTCGAACATCTTTAGCGGGTTATCCTTTGTATATATCGCCGATAACGCCGCGCCGTTGAGCACTGCTCCCCGCCCGGTCGATAAGAACCAAGGCTCCGAGAGGTCCGACCCTCGAATCCAGTCACCCGCGACGAAGGGGCCACCAAACCAAAAAATATCAGTGATTACGCATTTCTCGTTGTAAATTGGAATAACTGAGTATTCAACCCCTCCCGACCCCGGTGCAATAAATTCGCTTTGTGTTCTGGTATATAAATGACAAGCCCCTCCGAGCGGAGCCCGCACCCCTCGAAGTCTGAAGTTTAAGCCAATTGCGGTACTCGCTTCACTCACGGCTATTTCTAATTCTCTTTGGCTAGGAAGATTTATATTTCCGGTGTTCGCCATTCGGCGAAACCCGATTCGTTGCAAGAGAACTATTTCCATGGGATTCGCGAGCTTCGTCGAGCTAGCTTCGCTCCCGAGCGGCGGTCTATCGGCTTGTTTTCCGCTAACAGGCGATGCCGAGCTTCGCATTGCCAAGCCGCTCATTTCCCACCGCCGGAAATCAGAGCTTCCAAAGCATCGATCGGAACAAGACGCCGATTCAAAACTTTAACGGTTCGCAGTTCGCCGGTCGCTATCAGCTTGTAAAGCGATGAGCGACCGATCGAATATGAAGTAGCCGCTTCGCGGACGCTAACCGCGCGGCGGTAAATTGCTTTGACCTGATTGGTTTGCATGGGGCTGCTCCGGTTTAGAGGAGCCCGCTATTAAGCGCATAAGTTCGCGTGCGTCACGGCAGAAAATCGCCGGTAAATCCTTGCCTCTAGTCGTCTTATCACTATTCCTCGACGAAAATGGCTTTGAGATAGGACGGATATTCCTTTCTCAGGGTTTCCGGCTGCAAATTCATTTTAGAGATTCCGTCGCAGACGGTCTCGGTCGCTTTGTCGAGCTTCATCCCTGCTTTGACGAGTTCATGAACTCGTTCTAGCGCTTCATATTTCGCATTCTGATTCTCCTCCCGTTTTCGACTCCTGCGACGTCGAATTTCTATCTCGCAATGCGATTCAAAGAGCGGATTGTCGCTACCTTCAATCAATCGCGCCAAACCCTCGCGATCCTGTTTCGTGAGTGGCTTGTCCGATCGAAGCGCATCAGTGAGAATTCGGGTGGCGTCCTTCGGATTTTTGCAATGATGAAACGACATGAATATTCCGTACCAACCCAAGCTAGCCATGATCTCTCCTGAACCCACGCTAGAGCCCCTTACCCGGACGCTGCGGACGAAAATCATTTGCGCCGTAGCGTGCGTTCAAGCGGCTTGCCGCATTTCTTCGCAGCGGTCGGCCCACCAAGTCATCATCTTGACCCGTTCGTCCCAAAATTCGGCGCGAGCGTAGGCGCGTCGGACGCTATCCGCGTCGGCGTGCGCCAGTTGTCTTTCGATAGCGTCGGGATTCCAGAGGCCGCTTTCGTTCAACATTGACGACGCCGAAGCGCGGAAGCCGTGCGAGGTCATCTCGGCGTGCTTGAAACCCATTCGCCTCAAGGAGGTGTTCAACGTATTTTCGGACATTGGGCGCTCTGAGGACATGACCGACGGAAAGAGTAGCTTGCCGCGTCCTGTCATCTCGCGAAGTCCGCGTAGGATCGCCACGGCGCGGGGCGCGAGCGGGATGCGATGGGCGCGTTTCATTTTCATTCGCTCGGCGTTGATCGTCCAAACGGCATTTTCCAAATCCAGCTCAGCCCATGCCGCGCCGCGAAGCTCGCCGGGCCGCACAAAAGTTAGCGCGAGTAATTCGAGCGCTGCGCACGTCTCGGGAGCGCCCCGGTAGCCCGCAATGGCTCGCAAGAGGCCGCCAAACGCCTTCGGCTCAACGATGGCGGCACGCGGCGTCACCGTTGGCGTGACAAGCGCGCCTCGCAAAGCCGTGGTCGGATCATTTTCGCACCGCGCGCTAGAAATCGCGTAGCGGAAGACATCGCCAATCGCCGTCCGCAGCTTGCGGGCCGTTTCGTGAGTGCCGCGAGCCTCGACCGATTTCAGCACGCCCAACACGTCCCGCGCCGATATTTCCGCAATCGGCCGCGAGCCAATGGCCGGCCGCGCAAAACTCAAAAGCCAGTCAAGTTTTTTCAGCGTGACGGGAGATTTGCCGTCGCGTCGCTTCTTGTCCATCAACTCGGCTGCGATGGCATCAAACGTATTTGCGTCTTGCTCGGCTTTAGCGGCCTTGTCGCCGCGCTTGGCCTGCATGAGGTCTCGACCTTGCGCCAGAATGAGTTTCGCGGCGTCGCGCGCCATACGCGCTTCTTTCAAGCCGACGGCCGGATAGACTCCGATTGCCAGCACCTTTTGCGCGCCGCCAAAGCGGTAGGCGAGCCGCCAACGCTTGGCCGAGTCGGGGGTGATCCACAATTGAAGGCCGCCGCCGTCCGAAAGCTTGATGATTTTCGGGCCGGGCTTCGCGCGCTTGATGGCTAAGTCGTTCAGCGGCATGTTGGTATCGACTCGTGCTGGTATCGAGGCATACCAACGAGCATACCAACGTTTTTGTTGGACACAAGCGAACGCCGCCGGACGCTTTTGGACGGCGTTTCGCGCTAAATCATTGATTTTTTGGCGTTTTTGGACGAATGCGGACGCTCATGCACGTCGATATGGTGCCCAGGAAAGGACTCGAACCTTCACGGCTTGCACCGCTGGTACCTGAAACCAGTGCGTCTACCAATTCCGCCACCTGGGCACGGCGCGCTTCATAAGGGCGCTCGCGCCGATCTGTCAATGCGCGCCTTCGCCCGAGGCGCCGGCGACGGGCGCCTCGCCGCACGCGTTCGTCAGGGCGCGGGCCGCAGAAGCGTGCGGGCGAGCGCGTCGCGCCAGCCGGCGAGGCGCGCCGCGCGCGTCGCTTCGGGCATATCAGGGAGAAAAGCGCGATCGAGCCGCCAGGCGTCGGAGAAGCTCTCCGGCCCGGCGAAGACGCCGGCGCGCCATCCCGCGAGAAAGGCGGCGCCGAGCGCCGTCGTCTCCAGATTGCGCGGCCGCTCGACCGGCGCCTCGAGCATGTCGGCGAGGAACTGCATCGTCCAGTCGCTGGCCGCCATGCCGCCATCGACGCGCACCACGGCGCCGAGCGGCGTCGTCCCGCCCGCACGATCGCAATCGGCGCGCATCGCCGCCATCAGATCGCGCGACTGGTAGCCGACGCTCTCCAGCGCCGCGCGCGCCAGCTCCTTGCGCGTCGCGCCGCGCGTCAGGCCGACGATCGCGGCGCGCGCTTCGCTGTTCCAATAGGGCGCGCCCAGTCCCGCGAAGGCCGGCACGAGATAGACCGGCTGCTCGGGATCGGACTCGGCCGCCAGCCGGCCCGCCTCGGCCGAGGAGGCGAGAACCCCCAGGCCGTCGCGCAGCCATTGCACCGCTGCGCCGGCGGCGAAGATCGATCCTTCCAGCGCGTAATGGCGCGCGCCGTCGAACTGGTAGGCGATGGTGGTCAACAGGCCGCTCTGCGAGCGCACGATTCGTCGCCCGGCGTTGAGCAGGACGAAGCCGCCGGTGCCGTAGGTGGCCTTGATCATGCCGGGACGCATGCAGGCCTGCCCGATCAGCGCCGCCTGCTGATCGCCCGCCATGGCGCGGATCGGAACGTGCGCGCCCGGGTGGCCGGCGGCGATGCGGCCGAACTCGCCCGCGGTGTCGCGCACCTCGGGCAGCATCGCAACGGGAATGTCGAACAGCGCCAGCAGCTCCTCGTCCCAGGCACCCGTCTCGATGTCGAGGAGCAGGGTGCGCGAGGCGTTGGTCGCGTCGGTGGCGTGGACGGCGCCGTTCGTCAGCCGCCACAAGAGAAAGGAATCGACGGTGCCGAACGCCAGCTCGCCGTTTCGCGCCCGCGCCCGCGCGCCGGGGACGTGATCGAGAATCCAGGCGATCTTGGTGGCCGAGAAATAGGGATCGATGAGCAGGCCGGTGCGCGCGCGGATCATCGGCTCGCGCCCTTCCGCCTTCAGCCGCGCGCAATGTTCGGCGGTGCGCCGGTCCTGCCAGACGATGGCGTTGTAGATCGGCTCGCCGTCGGCGCGGCTCCACACCAGCGTCGTTTCGCGCTGGTTGGTCAGGCCGAAAGCGGCGAGCTTGCGCTCACGAAGCGCGCCCGAGGCGAGGACCTCGCGCATCGTCTCGCGCGTCGTCTCCCAGAGATCGGCGGGATCGTGTTCGATCCAGCCGGGATGGGGATAGATCTGGCGAAACTCCTTCTGCGCCGAAGCGAGCGGCGCCGCGCGCTCGTCGTAGAGGATGGCGCGGGTCGAAGTCGTGCCTTGATCGACGACGAGAATGGCGGCGGTCACGGCGTACGTCTCCGAGGAAAGGGCGCAAGCGAGCCTACAGGCTCGCCCGCCGTTGCGCCATGGAGCGGGCGGGCGCGGAGTCCCTTCTCCCCGCTTGCGGGGAGAAGGTTAGGATGAGGGGCCGGGTGATGAGCCGCAACCGAGCGGACAATCACCTGGCCCCTCACCCCTGCCCTCTCCCCGCGCGCGGGGAGAGGGGGCGCGCATACCTAAATGCAGGACGCTCTCATTCTACTGCGTCACAAATGACCTGTGCCAAGTCAAATTGAATGGTGCCGATATTCCCTCCCCCAAGTGGGCGAGGGTTAGGGAGGGGGGTCGCGCCACTCTATCGAATTGAGACGCAATCCACCTTCGGACAGGTCAGTGCGACCCCCCCGGGCCCTCCCCCACAAGGGGGGAGGGAGAAATCCGTTCCACGCAAACGCGCTCACGTTTTAGCAGCGACCCATCCTATAAGGAGCTTCGTCGCAGTTTCGCGGCGCAGCCGGACACCAAAGACAAAATTCCCGACTTCGTCCGCCGGTGCAGCGACGTAGGCCAGTTCTGGGGATTCATAGATCCTTAAGTTCCAGGTGCCCTATAGGGCGCGACCTTCGCGAACGCCTGGTCCACCTCCGCCGCTGTCAGCAGCTCGAAACCCTGATAGTTGGACAACGTGCCCGACGCCGCCACGCTCGTTATGAAGGCCGTGTAGGTCGCTGAGTCGGGGAAGTGGCCGATCACAACGCCACTATAATCGCCCGACGCAGTCCAATGGATAGACTCCAGTCGGCCACCCATGTTCTCAATCGCTTTTGATAAAGTCGCCGTCCGCCCCGTGCCTTTCTCCTTGAGAAATCCCTTCGCTGCGTCAGGTGAGTATTTGAACAAAGTCAGATACTTGGACATCCGTTCCTCCCTTAGCATTCCTATGTTTCACTATTTTGCGCGCAGAGCGCCCAGTATTTGACAGCACATATTTGCGGCGATTTGCCGGCGGTGGCGGCAACGGCTTTGGCGGTGCTGCCGGTCTTTTTTAGTTGCCCGCCAATTTGGCGGGAGACTTTCTTACCGCGTCCGCTCGTGCCGGGCGCCGGCCCTCGTTTTTTCTCATGAATCGCACTACCGAGTTCCTTCAGCCGCGCTTGGGCGATCGTCGCTTCAGCCGGCGTCAGCTCGCCGCGATCGAGGTTTTGATTACGGCTTCAGATTACGGTAGAGATTACGGAGATTACGGTAGCAGCTTACTCAATCCCTAAATGGGCCGGCGGCCGCCGGCGAGCGAAACGCTCGCCGCTCGCCAACGCGGCGGAAAACCGTCACGCAAGCCGTTGAAAACAAACCATCGCGTACGAAAACGGCGCCCCGCCCCCTACTCCCTCGGCCGCATGTCGAGCACGCGCTTGGCCTTGCCGAGCGAGCGGTCGATGGCGCCGGGATCGACGACGCTGACGCGCACCGACACGCCGATGACCGCCTTGACGTGGTGGACGAGGTCCTTCGACTGCAGCGCTCGCATCGCCTCGTCGACCGCGTCGGGGCGCGCCTCGACGAGGACGCTCATGGTGTCGAGCCGGCCGTCGCGGCCGAGCTCGATGACGTAGTGGGGCGCGAGGCCCCGGCACTTCAGGATCTGCTCCTCGATCTGGCTCGGGAACACGTTGACGCCGCGCAGGATGATCATGTCGTCGGAGCGGCCGCCGATCCTCTCCATCCGGCGCATCGTGCGGGCGGTTCCCGGCAGCAGGCGCGTCAGGTCGCGCGTGCGGTAGCGGATGATCGGCATCGCGTCCTTGGTGAGCGAGGTGAAGACGATCTCGCCGTGTTCGCCGTCGGCGAGCGGAACGCCCGTGGCGGGATCGACGACCTCGGGGTAGAAGTGGTCCTCCCACAGCGTCGGGCCGTCCTTGGTCTCCACGCACTCGCTGGCGACGCCCGGGCCGATCACCTCCGACAGGCCGTAGAGGTCGAGCGCGTCGATGTCGAGCGCGTTCTCCAGCTCCTGGCGCATGGCGTTGGTCCAGGGTTCGGCCCCGAACATGCCGATCTTGAGGCTCGACTTGCGCGGATTGGCGCCGACCCTGCGCATCTCGTCGAGAATGGCGAGCATGTAGGAGGGCGTCGCCATCACGATGTCGGGCTTGAAGTCGGCGATGAGCTGCGCCTGGCGCTCGGTCATGCCGCCGGAGACCGGCACCACCATGCAACCCAGCCGCTCCGCGCCGCCGTGGACGCCGAGGCCGCCGGTGAACAGGCCGTAGCCGTAGGCGATGTGGACCATCATGCCGGGCCGGCAGCCCGCCGCGCGCATCGAGCGCGCCATCACGTCCGCCCAGATGTCGAGATCGCGCTTGGAATAGGCGACCACCGTCGGGCGCCCCGTGGTGCCCGAGGAGGCGTGGACGCGCGCGATCTGCTCGCGCGGCAGCGCGTTGAGGCCGAAAGGATAGTTCTCGCGCAGATCCTGCTTGCTGGTGAACGGGAACTTGGCGAGATCGGCGAGGCTCTTCAGGTCGCTCGGGTGAACGCCGGCGGCGTCGAACTTGGCGCGATAATAGGGGACGTTCTGGTAGACGTGGCCCAGCGTCCACTGCAATCGGCTGGTCTGAAGCGCCGTCAATTCGTCGCGCGAAGCCGTCTCGATCGGCTCCAGCCCGTTCGGCTGCGAAAGGTGGCCCTTCATGACGCTCCCCCGATTTGCTCGGCCCCTGTTGGCGCGGGGCGCGGCTTCGCCCCGGCTCGCGACCGGCGGCGGCTTGCCAAAGCTCTGGCGTTAGCGCGTCGCGGTTGGTAGTTTTTGACCGATGTCAATTTGCCGCGGCGGCGAAACGGGCAGCGTCCGCCCGACGCGGCGGGGCGTCGCCGGGCGAAAAGGCGCGCCGTGCGGGGTTTTTCTTCGCCCAGGCGCGATAATCCCATTGCGCGGCGGCGCCCGATTGGCGCAAAGACCGGAGCGCTGGGGAGGAACGAGGCCGCGATGAATCCACGAGTCCGGATCGCAGAACCCGAAGCGGCGACGCGAGTCGAGCCGCTGATGGGCAACGAAGCGATCGCGCGCGGCGCCTGGGAAGCGGGCGTGCGCGTCGCCGCGGCCTATCCCGGCACGCCGTCGACGGAAATTCTCGAGACCCTGGCGAAATACCCCGCCAGCGACGTCTACGCGGAGTGGTCGACCAACGAGAAGGTGGCGCTCGACGTGGCGATCGGCGCCGCCCTTTCCGGCGTCAGAGCTCTGGCCGCGATGAAGCACGTCGGCCTCAACGTCGCCGCCGATTCGCTGATGTCGCTCTCCTACATCGGCGCGCACGCCGGCCTGGTGCTGATCGTGTGCGACGATCCGGGCATTCATTCCTCGCAGAACGAGCAGGACACCCGGCTGTTCGCGCGCTTCGCCGGCGTTCCGGTGCTCGAGCCGTCCGACGCGCAGGAGGCGCATGATTTCACCAAGCTGGCGTTCGAGATTTCCGAGGCCTTCGACACGCCGGTGATCGTGCGCTCGACTACGCGCCTTTCCCACACGCGCAGCGCCGTGCGCGTCGGCCCGCGCCAGAGCGTCGCCGACAAGGGCTTCGTCGACGCGCCGATGAAGACGGTGACCATTCCGGCCAATGCGCGCCGCCTGCATCCCAAAGTGATCGAGCGCGAGGCCAAGATCGGCCGCTATCTCGAAACTTCGCCGTTGACCCGGTGGGAAAAGGGCGACCGCCGCTTCGGCGTCGTCACCGGCTCGACCGCCTATCTCTACGTCAAGGAGGTCGCGCCGAACGCCTCGATCCTGAAACTCGGCGCCGCCTACCCGCTGCCCGAAGGCGTCATTCGCGATTTCGCCGCCTCCGTCGACCGCCTGCTGGTGGTGGAGGAGCTCGAGCCCGCGCTGGAAAAGGAAATCCGCGCGATGGGGCTGGCGGCGGAAGGCAAGAAGCACTTTCCGCGGGTCGGCGAACTCTCGCCCGAACTGGTGCGCGCGGGCCTCGCGGCCGCCGGCGTCGTCGAGGCCGCGCCGACGCCGATCTCGTTTCACATCGAGCCGATGGCGCGCCCGCCGGTGCTGTGTCCGGGCTGCCCGCACACCGCGACCTATCTGGCGCTACGCGGCATCGAGGCGCGGGTCGCGGGCGACATCGGTTGCTACACGCTCGCGGCCGTGGAGCCGCTGCGCTCGATCGACACCACCGTGTGCATGGGCGCGAGCATCGCCAACGCCGTCGGCATGGCGGCCGCCGGCGAAAAAAAGCCGGTGGTGGCGACGATCGGCGATTCGACGTTCCTGCATTCGGGCATCGCGCCGCTCATCGACGCCGTCTACAACAAGGCCGACGTCACGATCGTCATTCTCGACAATTCGATCACGGCGATGACCGGCGGCCAGGACCACCCCGGCACCGGCCGCACGTTGCGCGGCGAAAAGACCACCAAGGTCGACTACGAGGCGATCTGCCGCGCCGTCGGCGTCGACTGGGTGCGCCGCGTCGACCCATACGAAGTCGGCCACATGTACCAGACGCTACGCGAGGCGATTGCCCACAAGGGCGTCTCGGTGGTCATCTCCGAGCGCCCCTGCGTGCTCGATCCCGTCAAGATCAAGGGCGCGCCGCTCGCGGTCGCGCTCGCCGGCTGCGTCGCCTGTCAGTCGTGCATGAATCTCGGCTGCCCTTCGATCGTCTGGGCGGATGAAACCTACGACGGGCGCCACAAGGTGAAGATCGATCCGGGAACCTGCATCGGCTGCACGTTGTGCGCGCAGGTGTGCCCCTCCGACTGCATTCAGCCGGTGGCCTCGTGAGCGCCCTTTCAGCCGACCGGGCGCAGGCGACCGTCGCCGCCCTCGCCGACAGGCCCGCCGCCGGGCGCAACATCATGATCGTCGGCGTCGGCGGTCAGGGCGTGCTGATGATCTCCAAGGCGCTGGCGCTGATCGGCCAGAAGCAGGGCTTTTCGGTCAAGCAGAGCGAGGTGCACGGCATGGCCAAGCGCGGCGGCGTCGTCTTCAGCCATGTGCGCTTCGGCGAGCAGGTGTGGTCGCCGACGATCGCGATGGGCGAAGCGGACGCCCTGATCGCGCTCGAATGGGCCGAGGGGCTGCGCTGGCTCGATTATCTCAGGCCGAGCACGGGCGTCTTCATCGCCGACACGCGCCGCATCGTGCCGCCCTTCGCCTGCCGCAGCCGCAAGCGGGGCGCGGCGACCCGGTACGCCTCGGAAACGCCGGCCGAAATCGCCGACAAGGTCGCCGAGAGCTACGCGCTCGACGCGACGACCATCGCCACGGAACTGGGCGAACCCCGCGCGGCAAACACCGTGCTGCTCGGCATCCTCTCGGCGTCGATGGACTACCCCCTCGAGGATTGGCTTTCGACCCTCGAATCCCTGACGCCGAGCAAGTCGCGCGCGATCAACCGCAGGGCGTTCGAGGCCGGCCGCGCCTGGGCGGAGGCGGCGCGCGCCGACCCGTCCCTGCGCTTCGACGCGCATGTCCCCGCCGCCGCCCCGTCGCCGCAGCCGGACGTCGTCGTCGAGCTGGAGATCAACGCCGCCTGGTGCAAGGGCTGCGACATCTGCGTGAAATTGTGCCCCGAGCGCTGCCTGGCGCTCAACGCCGAGCAGGTCGCCGTCCTCAAGAACCCAGAAGCCTGTACGGGCTGCCATGTCTGCGAATGGCTGTGCCCGGACTTCGCCATTTCCGTCCGCACGAAGTTGCGCGAACCGGTGGTCGCCTGAATGTCGTCTTCGCTCGCCTCGCTTCCCGGCAACCGCGCCTGCGCGCTCGGCGCTCTCGCCGCGGGATGCCGCTTCTTCGCCGGCTATCCGATCACGCCCTCCTCGGAAATTGCCGAACAGTTGTCGCGCGAGCTGCCGCGCGTCGACGGCGTCTTCATCCAGATGGAGGACGAGATCGGCTCGCTCGCCGCCGTCATCGGCGCCTCGCTCGGCGGCGCCAAGGCGATGACCGCCACCAGCGGGCCCGGCTTTTCGCTGATGCAGGAGAATCTCGGCTACGCCGCGATGACCGAGACGCCGTGCGTCATCGTCAACGTGATGCGCGGCGGCCCCTCGACCGGCATGCCGACGCGGCCGGCCCAAGGCGACATCATGCAGGCGCGATGGGGAACCCACGGCGATCACCCGATCATCGTCGTGACCCCGGCCTCGGTGCAGGAAATCTACATGGAGACCATTCGCGCCTTCAATCTCGCCGAGGAATTCCGCACGCCGGTCGTCGTGCTCTACGACGAAACCGTCGCGCATCTCATCGAGTCGATCGAGATTCCGGCCGCGCCGACGATCGTGACCGTGGATCGAAAATGGGCGGCCGGAACGGAGCGCGAGTTCGCGCCCTACGCCGAGACCGACGATCTCGTGCCGTTCATGCCGCGGCCGGGCGAAGGCCTGCGCGCGCATGTCACCGGCCTCACCCACATGGCCGACGGCTTTCCCACGCAGAAACCCGAGCTCGCCTCGCGCGCGCTGCAACGCATCCTCGACAAGATCGAACGTCATCGCGAGCGCATCGAAAGCTTCGAGACGCTGGGGACGGAGGACGCCGACGTCGTCATCGTCGCCATCGGCATCGTCGCGCGCGCCGCGCGCCGCGCGGTGCAGGACCTGCGCGCCGAAGGGATCAAGGCCGGCCTGTTGCGCCCGGTCACGCTCTGGCCGTTCCCCGAAGCCGCGGTGCGCGCCGCGGCGACGCGCGCGCGCCGCGTCCTCGTGCCGGAGATGAACGCCGGCCAGCTCGTGCTCGAAGTCGAGCGCCTGGCCGGCGCGCGCGGCAAGGTCGTCGGCCTCAATCGCATCGACGGCGAGCCGATCACGCCCGCTCAAATCGTCGCCAAGATAAGGGAGCTCGTCGCCGATGAATGAGGTCGTCCGCACTCCCTTCGACATCAACGACTATCTCAGGCTGCAACTGATGCCGCACTTCATGTGCCCCGGCTGCGGCCACGGCATCGCCTTGCGCGCCCTGCTTTGGGCGGTGCACGAACTGGGCCTCGACAAGAACAAGCTCGCCGTCGTTTCCGGCATCGGCTGTTCGGGCCGCGTCGGCGCCTATATCGACGCCAACACCTACCACACCACGCACGGGCGGCCGCTCGCCTTCGCCACCGGGCTGAAGCTCGCCCGTCCCGATCTTCACGTCGTCGTCATCACCGGCGACGGCGACTGCTTGGCGATCGGCGGCAATCATCTCATCCACGCCTGCCGGCGCAATCTCGACCTCACCTGCCTGATGCTCAACAACGAGATCTACGGCATGACCGGCGGCCAGGTTTCGCCGACCACCTCGATCGACCGCCTCACCACGACGACGCCGCACGGCAACGCCGAGCCGACCTTCGACGCCTGCACGCTCGCCGAGGCGGCGGGCGCGAGCTTCGTCGGGCGCGAGGTGACGCGCCAGGCGCCGGCGCTGAAGAACCTGATCAAGGCGGCGATCGCCCACGAGGGCTTCTCCTTCGTCGAGGCGATTTCGGACTGCACCGAAATCTACGGTCGCAAGAACGACCTCGGCGAATCCCCGGAAATGATCCTCAGCCAGAAGAGCGAGATGCGCCCCGGGGCCCACGCGGACGCGATCGACGAGCCGTTCCGGCCGCATCGCCTCAACACCGGAATCCTCGCCGAGCGCGATCGGCCCGAATACGGGCGGGTCTATCGCCAGCGCGCGGCGATCGAGCGCGACAGGCAAAGACGATGAGCGGAACCCGAGTCGAAATCCGCCTCGCCGGCAGCGGCGGCCAGGGCCTCATCACCGGCATGCACATTCTCTTGCGCGCGTTCGCGCTGGAGGGCAGGCGCGCCGCGCAGTCGCAAAGCTACGAGCCGACGTCGCGCGGCGGCTTCTGCTATTCGGATCTGGTCGTTTGCGACGACGGCGCGGATTATCCCCTGGCGACGAAGCTCGACATGATCGCCGCGCTGTCGCAGGTCGGCCTCGACCGCTCGCTGGCGCTTCTCGAGCCGGGCGCGCTCGTCATCGTCGACGAACGGCTGGTTCCCGAACCGCCCAGGCGCGGCTTCGATCTGCACGTCCTGCCGATCAGCCAGCGGGCGGTCGCCGCCGGCAGTTCGCGCATCGCCAACGTCGTCGCGCTCGGGGCGCTGGCGCGCCTGTCGCGCGTGTGCCGCGCCGACTCGCTGGAGCAGGCGGTGCGGCTGGAGACCCCGGCGAAATTCGCCGCCCTCAATCTCGCCGCGTTACGCGAAGGTTTCGCTCTGACGGAGACGGCGCCCGCGCAGTAAGGCGGGCGCCAGGTCGGCGCGGCGCCGAGCCCTTAAGGGGCTCGCCTCACCAATAGCGGCAGACGCGACGCCCCGCGGCGCTGCTGTAGTAGCAGTGGCGGTGATAATAGTGCGGCCGGGTGAGGTCGGCCACGAGGACGCCGGCGGCGGCGCCGACAGCGCCGCCCACCAACGCGCCGCCCACCGAGTGCGAGGCGACGCCGCCGACGAGCGCGCCGCCGGCCCCGCCCAGCAGCGCGCCATTCGCCTCGCGATTGCTCAGGCAGCCGGTGCAGACGCTGAGCGAAAGCGCCAGCGCGCTCCAGACGACAATCCTCTTCATTGCATCCCCCTTCTCTTGGGCCGCTCGACGACAACGAAGAGACCATAAGCGTCTCGATCGCGGCCTGTATAGCGAGAAAACGCGATCCCGGCGCCTGTAGCCGAACGACGAGAATTAGGTCGTCAAATTTGCAACACACGTCCTGTTTTCGGTAACGCCGCCGACGTCCGAAACGCTGCGCCGATCAGGGGTTTGCGCACGATGACGACGCCGGAGCGCGCCGGGATTTTCTTTAGGCGCGCACCAGCGCGCCACGGCCGCGGGGCTGTCGTCCTCGAGGCGAAAAGCGCCAGCTCGAGAGTGGCCGTAAGCCCAAAGCATGCGCTTGTGCGGATGCGCGCGGCGACGACGGTCCGCTTCGCGCGCCGCTTCAAAGAACATGCCGCAGCGCCGGCTGCAATGACCGCGGAAGATGGCTCTTCGCGCAGGTCGGCGGCGCCCATCCCGGCCGGTCACGACCAAGCGAGACGTCCGCCCCAGCCGCGCTATCCGCAACGCAAGAGGTTGCGGGCCCCGACGGGACCGGTCGAGATCCCGCCTTGTTCGGTCCGCTCGTGATTACGCGGCTTCCTCGATCGCCGCGTCTTCGCCGTCGGCGGTCTCGGGCTTCGCGCCTCGGCGCAGCGCCTTCTTCAACTGGCCCTCGATCACCTTCAAGGCGTCGATCTCGCTCAGTTTCTGCACCGCGGCGATTTCTCTCATCATTCGGTCCAACGCCGCTTCGTAGAGCTGCCGCTCGGAATACGACTGCTCGGGCTGGGCGTCCGAGCGATAGAGATCGCGCACGACTTCCGCGATGGCGTTGATGTCGCCCGAGTTGATCTTGGCTTCGTATTCCTGCGCGCGCCGCGACCACATCGTGCGCTTGATCCGAGCCCGACCGGTCAAGATGTCGAGAGACCGCTTGGCTACGTCCGGCTCCGAGAGCTTGCGCATCCCGACGCCGACCACTTTCGCGGTGGGCACGCGAAGCGTCATCTTGTCCTTCGCGAAGTTGATGACGAAGAGCTCGAGCCGAAAGCCGGCCACTTCCTGATCTTCGACCGCCACGATCTGCCCGACGCCGTGCGCGGGATAGACGACGAATTCGTTCAGCTTGAAGCCTTGGCGATGGTTCGACGGCTTCACGGCCTTCGCCGCGGCGCCGCCCTCGTCGCGCTCGACGCCGGCGTCGGGCGCGCCCGGCTTGGGCGCTTTCGCCGCGACCGGCGCGCGCTTGGCGAGAGGCGCAGCGCTCGCTCCGGCGAGCACGGGCGCCGCCAACCCTGCCGGCGCCGCGGCAACGGGAGTTTCGCGCGGGACCTTGACTTCGATCGCGGCCGCCGGCTTTTGGCCGAGCGCCTTCGAAGTTCCTCTTGCCTGGTTTTCGCCGACCTGCAATTTCATATCCACTGATTTTCCTGGCTTCTTCGCGGGGGCCGCGCGCGCCGCGGTGCGCGCCGTTCTGGTCTTCGTCGTCGCGCTCTTCGACGCACGCGCCGTCTTGGCCGCGGCGCTGGAGCGCCGCGCGCTTGCGGTCTTGCCGGACTTCGCCTTCGCCGAACGCGCGGCCTTGCTCTTGGCCGCGGACCGGGACGGCCGCGAGGCGGCGGCGGAACCGGCGACGACCTTGCGCTTGCGGGACGGGGCCGATGCGGCGGACGCCTTGCCCTTCTTAGAAACGGTCCTGGACGATTTCTTGTTCGCCTTCTTTCGCGCCGCCATGGCTAAAACTCTCCAAACACAAGACAAATCGCTCCCGGCGTAATCCGACGCCAGCGCGCAATCATCCGATTGTCAACGCAGTACGCCCTCGAGCACGCGGGCTTCGAGGGACAAGGAAAACGCGGGCCGGCCGGTAACGGCCTATTAATAAACTCTTTAGCACAAATTTCCGGAAGAATCAAAAACGACAGAGCCTTAGCGTTAACTCGCGGCCGACGCGCCAATTTTCGGGCGAATCCCCTCCCTCGGGAGGGCTCAATCGCCTTCGCCGGGTTTGGGCGAGAAGAACTCGCCGAATTTTCCGGGCCGCCCGTCGAAGTCCTTCGCGTCGGCCGGCGGCTCCTTCTTGGTGGTGATGTTCGGCCAAATCTTCGAATATTCGGCGTTGACGCGAAGCCAGGACTCGAGGTTCGGCTCGGTGTCGGGCTTGATTGCTTCGGCTGGACATTCCGGCTCGCAAACCCCGCAGTCGATGCACTCGTCGGGATGGATGACGAGCATGTTTTCGCCTTCGTAGAAACAATCGACGGGACAGACTTCGACGCAGTCCATGTACTTGCATTTGATGCAGTTTTCGACGACCACATATGTCATTGAGCTGTCCCTTGCCCGATCGAATGCCGACGCCGACGCGGCCCAGCGCGTCGCGGGGCTTGGCGGGCGAAAAGACTACATAGGGGAATTGCCTGTCAACAATAAGTTCGCAGGCCAAGGCGATCAGTCGCCGCATCGCCGTCCCCGCCGGCGAGAGGTTGTGTATTTGAGTGTCGTCCCCCTCTTTCGCCACCCCGATCCGCAGGCGCCTCGGCTCCCCGGACGCCGGGACTTCCTATTTCGTCGTGTCGCGCGGCTTCAGCAACGGTCTCAGGTCGAGCAATTTCGCGAACGGCGAATCGAGATTCACGCTCGACTTGCGCGGTTCGGGCGGCGGCGGGCGCTCTCGCGCCTTGTCGGCGCGCGCCGGATCGACGCCTCGCCGGTCGTCGGATCTGGCGCCTTTGGGCGCGTCGCGTCGCCAGGCGGGCCGACGCGGCTCGCGCGCCGGTTCGGCCGCAGGCGCTGGCGCGCCGTCCGACGGATTTCGATCGGCCGGCCGCGCCGATTCGGCCTGCGCCGGCGTCGGCCCCGCGGCGCGCCGTCGACCTCGCCAGGACTTTCGCGCGGCGTCCTGCGGCTGGGCGCGTCCCTCGGGAGACTCCGCCGCCTCGACGCCCGGCGACGGTCGGCCGTGGTCCCTGCCGACATGGCGCGCGCGCCGCGGGGCCGGCCGCCAAACCTCGATCAGTTCGTCTTCGCCGGTCTTTTCCTCCTCGGCGGGCGGGGCTTGCGCTTGCGCGCTCGCGCCCTCCTGCGGGGCGCTCGCGACCTCGTCTCGGGCTTGGCTGGTCGCGGCCTCGGTCGGGGTCGGCGCGTCGGCGCCGTCGCCGGCCTCGCCGGCAGGCGGGCTTTCGGCGCTCTCCGCCTCGCTTCGGCCAGTCGCCGATTCCTCGCTCGCGGCGGGAGGCGGCGGTGCGCAATCCGCTTCGGGCGCCGCCGGCGCCGCGCTCCCCGCCTCGGGCGCTGCGCTCGCCCCGTCCTGCGCCGGAGGCGGCGGCGCGGCGGCGGCCTTGCGCGCCGCGGCGAGAAACTCCGACTTTTTCACCTTGTGGTCGGCAAACCCGAGCGAGCGCAGGATCGAAGCGAAATGTTCGCCCGAACAGCCGGTCAAGGACGTCATCTGATTGGTGACGACGAATCCCGCGACGCCTTCGTCGGTCGGCGCGCGCCCCCCCGAATGCGTCTGACGCGGCAGCGCGGCGCGGATCAAATCCATCAAGCGCTCGACGATATCGACGCGAACGGCGCGATCGCCGCAGAGGCGGAACCCGGCGACGCGGTAGACGTCCCCCGACGCCGGAGCCTCAACCGCGAACGAGGTTCGTCCCGACGACGCGAAATGCAGCAGCCGCTCGGCGGCCGCCTCTTTCTCCGCGTCCCTGCGAATCAGCGCCCACAACTGCGTGCACAGGGTCCGCGACGCCGGCTTGAGGAGGGCGGGAACATAGATGTAGAACGCGCCGAAGCGGACGCCCAACTTCCTCAGCGCGCCGCGCGCGTTCTGATCGAGCGCCTTCACTTGCGCCCTGACGCGCTCGCGCTCGAGAACCCCCAGCGATTGCGAGAGCTTGAGCGCGAGATCGCGCACCCCCTCGGGAACGGTCTCGGGCTCGGCCAGCGACAGCAGCGGGCCGAGCGCCTTGCGGACGTGCGCGACGAGCCAGAGCGCGACGCGCTGTTGCACCGCTTCCCTGCCTTCCGCGGACAGCGCGTCGTCCGCCAGGATGACGGCTCTCGGCTTCAGCGTCTCTTCGCCGGCGACGAGCTTGGCGATCGGGTCGCCGAGCCAGCGGATCGTGCCGTCGTTGGCGAGCACCAGCGCTTCGTCGACCGCTTCGGCGAGGCGCCTGGCGCGCGCCGCGAACTCCTTGGCCAGCTCGAGCTTGCGCGTTTCCTCGTCGAGCCGATCCGCCTCGCCCTCCTCGCTCGCCGCGGGCGGGGCCCCGCCCGCGACGGGCAAGACCTGAAAGCCGCGAATGTTGGTCAGGTCCAAGGCCTTCGCAGACGGCGCGTCGACGGGCGCATCGCCATCTTGCGTCGTTTCTGCCTCTGCCATCGCGCTTCCTTCGAATCGTCGTCGTCAATCGCCGGCCCGCCGTCCGCGGAGCCGTTGCGACCCCTGGGCGCCCCCGACGCGGCGAGGTTCTTTACCTGACCGTTCGGGCGGCGCCAATGCCGGGATCGCGCGGCGCTCGGGGACGCCGAGGGCCGACGCGGCGGCCCCGCCGCGACGAAAAGCCAGATTCGCGGCCGAAAAATCCCGACTACGCGAAACGCAATATTCGGGATAAAGGCGTCAATCTGCGATTTGAGCGCTACTCCTCCGGCCGGTGATTCGAAGCCAAGGCATGTATCGAAACTTCATTTCCGTAGGCGGCTTCACCGCGCTGTCGCGGCTGACCGGATTCGCGCGCGACCTGATGATCGCGGCGATCCTGGGCGCCGGACCGTTGGCCGACGCCTTTTTCGTCGCCCTTCGCCTGCCGAACCAATTTCGCGCCATCTTCGGCGAGGGCGCGTTCAGTTCGGCCTATGTGCCGACCTATTCTCGCGTGCTGGTCGCGCAGGGCGAGGACCGCGCGAAGATCTTTTCGAGTCGCATCTTCACGCTGCTCTTGATCTCGCAATTGGCGCTGCTGGCCCTTGCCTACATCTACACGAGCCAACTCGTCGAACTCATCGCGCCCGGCTTCGAAAAGGACCCGCAGAAATTCGCCTTCGCCGTCGCCATGACGCGCGTCACGTTTCCCTATCTGGCGTTCATCACCCTGGTGACCCTGCACACGGGAACCCTGAACGCGCACGGGTTCTTCGGCGTGGCGGCTTTCGCCCCAGTGCTGCTCAATCTCTTCATGATGGCTTTTCTCGCCCTGGCGTTCCTGTTTCCCGACGCCGGCCTCGCCGCGAGCTGGGGCGTCGCCGCCTCCGGCCTCGCCCAGCTCGTCCTCTTGATGGCCGAGGCGCGTCGACGCGGCGTTCTCGAGCGCCTCGCCGTTCCCAGGTTCGACGCCGACGTGCGGCAATTCTTCTCCGCGCTCGGGCCGTCGGTGATCGGCTCGGCGGGCCAGCAGATCGCCATTCTGGCCGACACCATCCTCGCCTCGCTGCTGCCCACCGGCGCCGTTTCCTCGATCTATTACGCGGAGCGGCTCTACCAATTGCCGCTCGGGGTCATCGGCGTCGCGGCCGGAACCGTGCTGTTGCCGGAGATGAGCCGCCGCCTCGCGGCCGGCGACGCGGCGGGGGCGGCCGGCTCGCAGAACCGCTCGATCGCGCTCACCCTCGCCCTCACGGCCCCCTTCCTCGTGGCGTTCCTGATCTTGCCCGACGAGGTCGTGCGCGGCGCGTTCATGCGCGACAGGTTCGAGGCCGGTGACGCGCTGCGCTCGGCCGCGGTGCTGGAAGCCTACGGGCTCGGCCTGATCCCGATGGTGCTCATCCGCACCGCGGTCGCCGGCTTCCAGTCGCGCGGCGACACCAAGACGCCGATGCTGTGCTTCTTCGCCGGGCTCGCGATCAACCTCGCGCTCAAGATCGGCCTCTATCGCGCATACGGCGCCGTCGGCCTCGCGCTCGCGACGGCCGCCGGCGCCTGGATCAATTTCTGCCTGCTCGTTCTCATCGGCATGCGCCGCGACTGGCTGCGGCCCGACGCCAAGCTGTTCGAGAACGTCGCGATCACGACGTTCTGCGCCGGCGCCGCCGCGATCGCGGCGCCCTATCTGTTCCACACCGTCGACGGGATCGTTCATCGTCTCCATTTCATGAGAAACGAACTCGACATCGTGCTAACCGCCGTCGGCGCCGCCGTCCTCTACACGGCGATCTACGCGGCGGCGGCGCTCGTCTTCGGCCGGTCCTTGCGACGGCAATTGCTGTGAGAAACGGTTAAGCCCCCGTCCTCGGGCGCGACTATCGCCCGACGGGGAACTCGTGATAGGGCGTCGCGCGATCGTCTCGCCCCTTGGAGAAGTCATGTCGCGCGGTTCTATCGTCGTCGTCGGCGCCGGCCACGCGGGCGTCCAGGCCGCCGCGAGCCTGCGCGAAGAGGGGAGCGACGACGCGATCGTCCTGCTTTCGGGCGAGGCGGAGCTGCCCTACCAGCGCCCGCCGCTGTCGAAGGCGTTTCTCAAGGGCGAAATGGACCTCGCCGGCCTGCCGCTGCGCGCCGAATCGTTCTATCGCGACCACGACATCGAATTGCGCCTGGGCGTGCAGGCCTTGCGGATCGATCTAAGCGCCAAGCGCGTCGAGCTTTCCTCGGGTGGGACGGCGCCGTTCGACCATCTGGTCCTGGCGACCGGCGCACGGCCGCGCCCGCTCGAAATCCCCGGCGTCGATCTCGGCGACGTCCTCGGCCTGCGCGCCATGGTCGACGCCCAGGCCATTCGCGAGCGGCTGGGGCCGGGTCGCCGCGTCGTCGTGATCGGCGCCGGCTTCATCGGCCTGGAGATCGCCGCCACCGCGCTGGCGCTGGGCGGCGAGGTGACGATCGTCGAGATCGCCGACCGCCCGCTCGGGCGCGCCGTTTCGCCTCTGATCTCCTCGTTCTTTCTCGAGGCGCACGAGGCGTTCGGCGCGAAGTTCCGCTTCGGCGTCGGCGTCGCCGCGATCGAAGGATCGGCGGGCGAAGCCGAAACGGTCGTGTTGTCGAACGGCGAGCGCCTGCGCGCCGACGTCGTCATCGTCGGCGTCGGCGTCTTCGCCGAGGACCGTCTGGCGCGCGTGGCGGGCCTCGCCTGCGCCAACGGCGTCGTCGTCGACGGGCGGCTGCTGGCCTCCGATCCCGCGGTCTCCGCGATCGGCGACTGCGCGCAATTCCCCCACCCTTCGCTCGGCGTTCCCCTGCGCCTCGAATCGGTGCAGAACGCCACCGACCAGGCGCGCTGCGTCGCCCGGCGGCTGACCGGCAAAGCGCAGACCTATGCGGCGCTGCCCTGGTTCTGGAGCGATCAGGGCGACCTCAAGCTGCAGATCGCCGGCCTGTCGCACGGGGTGGACCGCTGGGTTCTGCGCGGGGACCCGAAATCGCGCGCCTTCGCCGTGTTCGGCTTTCGCGGGCGGGCGCTCGCCGCGGTGGAGACGGTCAACCGCGGCGGCGACCACATGGCGGCGCGGCGGATCATCGCCGGCGCCCTGCCGCTGACCCCCGATGAGGCCGCCGACCCGCAATTCGACCTGCGCAGGCTGGCGCTGTCGGGAAAGCCTTGAGGCGCGCCACGCGCCGCCTCGACGGCGGGCGGGAAAGCCTCAGATCGACCATTTGAGCGCGTGGGCGATCTCGCCGACCACGCCGCGGCGGAACACCAGCACGCAGGCGACGAAGACGACGCCCTGGATCACCGTGACCCACTCGCCGTATTGCGCGAGATAGTTCTGCATGGAAACGACGATGACCGCGCCGACCACCGGGCCGTAGAGCGTGCCCATGCCGCCCACGAGGGTCATCAGCACCACTTCGCCCGACATGGAGAAGGTGACGTCCGACAGGGACGCGTTCTGCACCACGATCGCCTTCGTCGCGCCCGCCAACCCGGCCAACGCGGCCGAAAGGACGAACGCGGCGAGTTTGTAGCGGGCGACGCGGTAGCCCAGCGAAATCGCGCGCGGCTCGTTCTCGCGGATCGCCTTGAGGATTTCGCCGAACGGCGAATTGACGGTGCGATAGATCGCCAGAAACCCGAAGAGGAAGACCGCCGCGGTGAACAGATAGAGCGCCATCGGCCGCGACAAATCGATCACGCCGAAGGCGTGGCCCTGCGGCACCGCCTGGATGCCGTCCTCGCCGTGGGTGAACGGCGCCTCGACGCAGAAGAAATAGATCATCTGCGACAGGGCCACGGTGATCATCGCGAAGTAGATGCCCTGGGAGCGGATCGACAGGGCGCCCGCGATCAGGCCGAGCGTCGCCGAGCAAGCGACGCCGGTCAGAATCGCCAGCTCCGGCTCGAGCCCCCAGACCTTGGCGGCGTGGGCGCACACGTAGCTCGCCAGCCCCAGGAACATCGCGTGGCCGAACGACAATAGGCCGACGTAGCCGATCAGCAGGTTGAACGCGCAGGCGAACAGCGCGAAGCAGAGCGCCTCCATGATGAAGAAGGGATAGGCGAAGAACGGCGCCGCGCCGATCAGGACCAACATGAAGAGAAAGACGATGCCGAATTCTCGGCCTTCGCGCATGAACGGCGTCGTCGCCGCGGCGACCGGGTTTGTGCTCATTTCAGGCGACTTTTCCAAACAGACCGGCCGGCTTGATGAGCAGGACGATCGCCATGATGACGAAAACGACGGTGTTCGACGCTTCGGGGTAGAACACCTTGGTCAGGCCCTCGATCACCCCGAGCACGAAGCCGGTCACGATCGAACCGAGGATCGAGCCCATGCCGCCGATCACCACGACGGCGAAGACGACGGCGATGACGTCTGCGCCCATGCCGGGGCGCACCTGGTTGATCGGCGCCGCGAGCACGCCGGCGAGCGCGGCCAGCCCCACCCCGAAGCCATAGGTCAGCGTGATCATGCGCGGCACGTTGACGCCGAACGCGCGCACCAGGGTCGGGTTTTCCGTCGCCGCGCGCAAGTAGGCGCCGAGCCTCGTCTTCTCGATCATGAACCATGTCGCCAGGCATACGGCCGCCGAGAAGACGATGACCCAGGCGCGATAGTTCGGCAGGTACATGAACCCGAGATTGCGCACGCCGGACAACTCCGGCGGGATCGCGTAGGGCATTCCCGACGCGCCGTAGTAATTCTGAAACAGGCCCTGGATCACCAGGGCGAGGCCGAAGGTGAGCAGCAGGCTGTAGAGCGGATCGAGGCCCCTCAGCCGATAGAGAAGCGTGCGCTCGATGACGGCGCCGAGCGCTCCCACCATCAACGGCGACAGGATGAGCGCCCACCAATAGTTGAGGCCCAGCCCGTGCAGGACGAAGTACGCGGCGAACGCGCCGACCATGTAAAGCGCGCCATGGGCGAAATTGACGATGTTCAGCATGCCGAAAATCACGGCGAGGCCGAGACTCAGCATTGCATAGAACGAGCCGTTGATGAGCCCGATCAGCAATTGCCCGAAAAGTTCCTGCGCCGAAATGGAGTGCCCGAAGAACATCGTCTCACTCCCCGACCCGAGTCGACTTGTAGACGCGCTCGTCGAGCGCGTCCGGCGCGCGGGCGATCGGGCGCCGCTCAAACGCCGAGGTATTCATGCAGCTTTCCCATATTCGCGCTCAGCTCGGAATTGGCGAAGGCGTCGATCACCCGGCCGTGCTCCATGACGAAATAGCGGTCGGCGATCGTCGCGGCAAAACGGAAATTCTGCTCGACCAGCAGGATCGTGAAGCCCTCGCGCTTGAGCTCGGCGATCGTCCGCCCGATCTGCTGGATGATGACCGGCGCCAGGCCTTCGGTCGGTTCGTCGAGCATCAGGAAGCGCGCGCCGGTGCGCAGGATCCGCGCGACCGCCAGCATCTGCTGCTCGCCGCCCGACAGTTTGCCGCCGCCGCTGCCGAGGCGCTCCTCGAGATTCGGGAACAGCGCGAAGATGCGTTCGAGCGTTAACCCGCCTTCTTTTGTGATCTTCGGCGGCAGCATGAGGTTTTCGCGCACGTTCAGGCTGGCGAAAATGCCTCGTTCTTCCGGGCAGATCGCGACGCCGAGCCGCGCGATCCGATCCGAGGAAAGCCCGACCGTCTCGGTCCCCGAGAACTTCGCCGAGCCCTTGCGCTTGACGACGATCCCCATGATCGACTTCAGCGTCGTCGTCTTGCCCGCCCCGTTGCGCCCGAGCAGCGTGACGACCTCGCCCGGCCGCACGTCGAAATCGACGCCGTGCAGGATGTGCGATTCGCCGTACCAGGCTTGCAGGCCCGCCACGGCGAGGATCGGCGCGGCCGCCGCCGGCCTCGCCGCGGCCCCAGAGAGATCAGTCATGGCCGACCCCCAGATAGGCCTGCTTCACTTCGGCGTTTTCCGACACGCTTCTGTAATCTCCCTCCGCCAGCACACGCCCGCGCGTCAGCACGGTGATGCGATCCGACAGGTTCGCCACCACCTGCAGGTTGTGCTCGACCATCAGGATCGTGCGATTGGCCGAGACGCGCCGGACGAGGGCGGCGATGCGGTCGATGTCCTCGTGGCCCATCCCCGCCGTGGGTTCGTCGAGCAGCAGCATTTCCGGATCGAGCGCGAGCGTCGTGGCGATCTCCAGGGCGCGCTTGCGGCCGTAGGAGATCTCGACGGCGATCGAGCCGGCCCAGTCGGCGAGCCCGACGTCGTCGAGCAGCGCCATCGCCCGCTCGTTGAGCGGGGCGAGAACCCGCTTCGAGCGCCAGAAATCGAACGAATCGCCGCGCTTGCGCTGCAACGCGACGCGCACGTTCTCCAGCGCGGTCAGATGCGGGAACACCGCGGAAATCTGGAAGGAGCGCACCAGCCCCAGACGCGCGACGTCGGCGGGGCGAAACGCCGTGATGTCGCGGCCGTTGAAGAGGATGCGGCCGGAACTCGGATTGACGAATTTGGTCAGCATGTTGAAGCAGGTCGTCTTCCCCGCCCCGTTGGGGCCGATCAAGGCGTGGATCGAGCCGCGCTTGACCCGCAGGTTGACGTCGCTCACCGCGGCGAAGTCGCCAAACGACTTCCCCAGGCGCTCGGTGACAAGGATGTCGTCCTCGCTCATCGCCGCCGACCGCCCGCCTGCATGGCCGTTCGCCCCCGGAGTGTCGTTGAACCTACTCAAGACGGTGTTCATGTCATTGTAAAGCCCGAAGGTTGGGCGGCGGGCGAAACTCGACGCCCGGATCGGTCAGCTCGGCCGGTTATGCAAACGCCGTTCCCAATCCAGCGCCTGCCTGACGATATCCTCGAGGTTGTCGCGACTGGGGCGCCAGCCCAGCACGCGCCGCACCCGCTCGGCCTTGGCGACGATGGCGGCGGGATCGCCGGCGCGCCGGCCGACGTGGTTGACCTTGAAATCGACGCCGGAAACGCGCTTGACGACGTCGATGACTTCCCTAACCGTCGCGCCGTGGCCGTAGCCGCAATTGCACGTCAGGCTTTCGCCGCCGCCGCGCAGATAGGCGAGGGCCGCCAGATGCGCGTCGATGAGATCGCTGACCTGGATGTAGTCGCGCACGCAGGTGCCATCGCGGGTGGGATAGTCCTCGCCGTATATGTCCATGCTCGGATAGCGCCCGAGCGCGGTCTGAACGCCGCGCTTGATCAAATGCGTGGCGTTCGGCGTCGACTGCCCCAGGCGCCCCTTGGGATCGGCGCCGGCGACGTTGAAATAGCGCAGCGCGACATAGCGCAGATCGTGGGCGCGGCTCGCGTCCTGCAGCATCCACTCGACCATCAGCTTGGAGCGGCCATAGGGAGAGATCGGGTTGAGCGGGTCGTCCTCGCCGACCGGCTCGGCGGACGTCTCGCCGTAGACCGCCGCGGTGGAGGAGAAGATGAAGTTATGCACGCCGCCCTTGACGGCGCACTGGAGCAGGGAAAGCGCCTTGGCCGTATTGTTGAGGTAGTAGCCGAGGGGATCGGCGACCGACTCGGGCACGACGATTTTCGCGGCGAAATGGGCGATGGCGTCGATTTCGTGCTCCTCGAGGAGGCGCGAGACCAATTCGGCGTCGCCGAAATCGCCGACCACGAGTTTCGCCGGCTCCGCAACCGCCCAGGCGAAACCCGTCGACAGATTGTCGAGCACCACCACCTTCTCGCCCGCGTCGAGCAGGCCCAGATTCATGTGGCCGCCGATGTAGCCGGCGCCGCCGGTGACCAAGACCGCCATTTTTTCGCCTCGCAATTCCTTTCGCCCAACGGCATTTTAGCAAGACTGCCTCAATCAACGAACCGCAGCCTCGAACCGATCGTCTAGTGGGAATCTCGCCGCGAACGGTTTAATGGCTGGATTCGGGCGCGTCGCCGGTTTTTTATCGCCGCGCTCGAGAAATCGTCTCGAAAGGTTTCCCTCGAATGTTCAAACCCATCCGCAAGGCGGTCCTGCCGGTCGCCGGCCTCGGCACGCGGTTCCTGCCCGCGACCAAGGCGATGCCCAAAGAGATGCTCACGGTCGTCGACCGGCCGATCCTGCAACACGTCGTCGACGAAGCGCGGGCGGCGGGCGTCGAGCAATTCATTTTCGTCACCGGACGCAACAAGGGCGTCATCGAGGACCATTTCGACATCGCTTACGAACTCGAAGACACGCTCAGAAAGCGCGGCAAGCATAAGCAGATCGCGGCCCTCGCGGCCGACATGCTGCCGGAGGGCGCGGCGAGCTTCACCCGCCAGCAGGCGCCGCTCGGCCTCGGGCACGCCGTGTGGTGCGCGAGGGACCTCGTCGGCGACGAGCCTTTCGCGCTGCTCTTGCCCGACATGATCACCGCGGCCGGACCGCGAGGCAGCCGGTGCCTGGCGCAGTGCGTCGAAGCCTACGGCCAGTTCGGCGGCAACGTCGTCGCGGCCGAGGCGGTTCGCCCGGAGGAGACGCAATACTACGGCATCGTCGCCGTCGGCGCCGACTTCGGACATACCTTCGAAATCAAGGGCATGGTGGAGAAACCGGCGCCCGGCTCGGCGCCCTCGAATCTGATCATATCAGGCCGATACATTCTGCAGCCGGAGATCTTCAAGATCCTGCACTCCCTCGAGAAGGGCGCCGGCGGCGAATTCCAATTGACCGACGGCATGATCGAACTGGCGAAGACGCAGTTCTTTCACGGCGTGCGGTTCGACGGACGAACCTACGATTGCGGATCGAAATTGGGCTTCCTGACGGCGAATATCGCCTTCGCGCTGCAGCGCGAGGACCTGGCGGCGGCGTTGCGCGAGGAGATCAGAAAACTGACCCTGTGAGCGACGGGCGCCGAACGTTCGGCGGGGCGCGAGGCCGTTCGCTCAGCGTTGCAGCCGCAGCCCCAGCATGAAGACGTTGGCGATATAGTTCGAGTTGGGGGCGCTCGACTCGTACTGCTGGCGCGTCGCGCTCGCCTTGAGAACGAAGTCGCGCGACAGGCGATATTCGGCGCGCAGCCCGAAGCTGGTGGTGGAGTCGTGAAGCGCGACGCCGACATAGTCGTCGCTCGCGTATCCCGCCGAGGCGCCCAAGGTGAAGCGGCGCGTCAGGGCGTGAGAGACGTCGATGGTGTAGGCGCGCGTCACCGTGCCCGAGGCGCCGGGCGTCGTCGTGTCCGCAAGCGTGGTCTGCGCCTTCGCCGTGAGCGTGGTCAGCGGCGTCGCCGACCAGATCAGCGAGGCGTCGATCAGCGGGCTCTGCATATCGGGCAGCCGCGCGTCCCGATAGGCGCGCGCGCCGTAGCCCAGGCTCGCTTCGCCGGTCAATTGCTGGGAGAAGGCCAGCGTCGCGCCGCCGAGCGCCTGGACGCCGTCGGAACTGCGGGCGTAGCCGCTGAAATCGACGGCGGCGTCGTAGCGGCGCGCGTCCACGTCGACTTCGACGAAGGGCGAAATGACGGGGCTGATCCGGTAGGAGGCGCGCGCGCGCAGGCCCCAATCGTCGAAATCGTCGCTGGCCAGATCCTCGACGACGCCTCCGGCGAGCGTGGCGTTCTGATACATCGTGCGGTCGAGGGTTCCGTGCAGCGCCAGGGTCAGATCGCCGAATTTCTGCGCGCCGCCGAGGGTGGCGCCGACAGTCTCGACCAGGGGATGCTCGGTTGCGCCGACCGCGCCGGTCGACACCAGGCCGAGCGAGGCGAGGGTCTGCTCGCTGACGTTGAAGCGTCCCTCCGCGTCGAAGGACAGATCGCGCGTCACGTCGAGCCGACCGTCCAAGACGCCGTTGGCGTTGGGAGCGTTGGCCTGGGGATCGGAAAAGTAATCGGCGTAGCTGCCTTTCAGCGCGCCGTGCAGGTCGCTGCGCGACCAGTCGGATTGCAGCGACAGGCCGGCTTCGGTCGTCTCGAAGGCCGAGCCCTTTTGCGGACCGGCGGCCAAGGCGGGATTCGAGGCGAAGCCGAAATCTTCTTCGACATAGGGCGTCAATTTGAGATCGCCGACGCTGACGCCTAGGGGATCGAAAGGCTTGTCGTCGCTCGCCGGGCGGCGGCGCGCGGGAGGCGGCGCGATCGTGGCGATGGTCGGCGAGGGCGTCTGACCGTCGGCGAGATCGGGCGGGCCGCCGCGCAGGCCGAGCCGCTGGGCGCCGGAATAGACGCTGAGCGCGGGCCGGGGCTTCGCGCCCTTCTCGAGGCGGGGCTTCTTCTTCAGGTTCTTCGGCATCGCGGCGTCGGCGTCGTCGGGCGCCGCCGCGCCCCGGCCGGGCGCGCCCGGCGCCTCCGCCGGGGCCGCCGGCGACGCGTCGTCGCCGCGCAACCCGAAGGCGTCGCTCGAGGCCTCCTGCGCGACGCCCGGCGCGCTCGTGACGCAAGCGGCCAGCGCCAGCGCGCCCAGAGCGATGCGTCGAACTCGGCCAAGCTTTCGAAGGCGCGAGGGCACAATCACTCCTTTCGCGCGCCCGTCCGCCCGGCGGCGCAGTCCCTGCGAGCGTTAGGCCGGTATGGTTAATTCCGCCTTAAGAAAGCCGGCGCTCCGGGCCGGGCCCGCTCGGCCTCGAGGCGAAGACGCGATCGGGGGGTGCATCGGGAACGCGCCCCGTGTTAAGAGCCCGCCATGACGCAACAAGACTCCCGCGCCGTCGCCTCGGCCTTGCGCGCGATATCGGTCGAACAGCTCGGACTTTCGGCGCTCGCCGACGCCTTGGCGGCGACCGACGAGGGCGGCCTCGGCCAGGCGTTCGCCCGCGCCGTCGAGACGATCTCGCGCGCGCCGGGACGCGTGATCGTGACCGGCATGGGCAAGTCCGGCCACGTCGCGCGCAAGATCGCGGCGACGCTCGCCTCGACCGGCCAGCCCGCCAGCTTCGTCCACGCCGCCGAGGCGAGCCACGGCGATCTCGGCATGGTGCAGAACGGCGACGTCGTGGTCGCCGTCTCGTGGTCGGGCGAAACGGCGGAGCTGGCGGCGATCATTACCTACGCCAAGCGCTTCGCCATGCCCCTGATCGCGATCACCGCCAACGGCGACAGCGCGCTCGGCCGCGAGGCCGACGTCCGCCTGTGCCTGCCCAAGGCCCAGGAAGCCTGCCCGAACGGCCTGGCGCCGACCACCTCGACGACGATGCAGCTCGTGCTCGGCGACGCGCTGGCGATCGCGCTCCTGGAGGCCAAGGGCTTCACCGCGCGCGACTTCCAGGTGTTCCATCCCGGGGGCAAATTGGGCGCCAAGCTCGCCTTCGTGCGCGACGTCATGCACAGCGGCGAGCGCGTCCCGCGCATTCGCGTCGGGGCGAGGATGGCGGACGCCATCGTCGAGATGTCGTCGAAGGGCTTCGGCTGCGTCGGCGTCTTCGACGGTTCGGAGACGCTCGTCGGCATCATCACCGACGGCGATTTACGCCGGCACCTGAAGTCGAACATGCTCGTCGACACGCCGGTCGAAGAGGTGATGACGCGCGCGCCGCGCACGATCGCGCCCGACGCCCTCGTCGCGGAAGCGCTGGAGATCATCAGCCGCAAGATTTCCGCGCTGCTCGTCGTCGAGGACGGCCGGGTCGTCGGCATCGTCCATTTTCACGATCTTCTGCGCCTGGGGGCGGCCTAGCGCTAAGCCGCCGGCCGCGCAAAACGCGCGAAGACGTGTTCGCTTCCTTGCGTCGGCCGCCGGCCTATGGCAAAAGCCGGGCGTTCGCCTCGGCGTCGCGGCCTGTCGCGGCGAAGCGAAACGCTGCAGTAGCTCAGTGGTAGAGCACTCCCTTGGTAAGGGAGAGGTCGAGAGTTCAATCCTCTCTTGCAGCACCATTAACACACTGAAAAATAAAACGGTTCTGGGACGCTCCCGATTCACTTCGTCGGAGCGAATACGGAACATGGCGCAAACTCCCGCCCCAAATACGGGAGAAACCCGGGAAGTCTGTTTTCTGTTCGTTCACGCCGCCGCTCCTAATTTCATGACGCCGGGCGCCAAGGCTGACATTGACGTGGGCGTAGCGCAGCACCATCGCGACCGTGCGCCAGCCCCCAAGCGCCATCAGCGCGGCGATCTTTTCGTACGCCTGACGGCGTCCGAAAACCTTCACCATAGGCGACGTTCCGTCCGTGGTCGCCAAATGGGCGCGCGCGAGCCAATCCGGACATCGAGGCCGATTACCATGAACCGTGGCTGTACAGCCGCTCGCGCGCGACGCCCCAGTAGGCTCTCTTTCGCCTGAAATCGGCATTTACAATATTAGTTTAACATGCTTTATTACGCGTATCAATCAACGCTCCGCGGCAGGCATGCGTCTCACGACATTCACCGATTTCGGATTGCGCGCGCTCATGCGGTTGGCTGGCGATCCAGACCGGCTCTTTACGACCGACGAAATCGCGACCGAGTTCGCAATTTCGCGCAACCATCTCGTCAAGGTGATTCAGGAACTCGCCAGTGCCGGGTTTGTGGTTACGCAACGCGGCGCCGGCGGCGGTTTTCGTCTTGCCCTTCCCGCGGAAAAGATCCGGATCGGCGAAGTGGTCCGATCGTTGGAATCGCGACAAGCGCTGGTGGAGTGCTTTCGAGTGGACGGTGGAGCGTGCGTTCTTACGCCAAAATGTCGTCTCAAGGGCCGGTTCGCAAAGGCTCGCGAAGCTTTTCTGCGCGAACTTGACGGGACAACGCTTGCGCAATGCGCCTATCCCGGCAATCCTCGAAAAGGTGCTTCCAAGAGGACGGCGGCGGCGTGATCGCGGACTCGTTCCTCGACGATTTGCGCTGGGCGCGCCCGCAAGAGACGACGCGCCTCGCCGGCCGCTTTGAGAATTTGCGGAAGCGGGGCCCGCTCCGCCGATCCGCGCTCCTGGTGGATGCCGGCAATGTTCGGACTCTGGCTCGTGTTCATGCTGATGGTCTTCGTGTTTGACCCGTTGCTGCACGATCGGTTCGAGCGCCAAGCGAGACGAGCCCCCCTGTCGACTTTGCGCCGCGCGGCGGATCTCCACGCAGCCCTGCTTACGCTCGCCGCAATAACCGTGCTCGGCGCGGTCGCGGGAGCGCAAGGGTTCAGTCTCTTCTGAGGACGAAATCGACCCACATGAGGTCAGCGAGCGATACGCCGTGAAGCGAACCGCCGAAACCCAGAGAGCCTGGAAGGGAGCGGCCGTGTGGAGTCGTGGGTTCCGCCCACTGTTTCTCGCCGCCGGGCTGTGGGCCGTGATCGCCATGGCGATTTGGGCGCCTTACTTCTCCGGCGAGGTCAGCGTTCCCACGGCTTTCTCGCCGATCGACTGGCATATCCACGAGATGATCTACGGTTACGGTTCGGCGGTGGTGGCGGGTTTCCTGCTGACGGCCATCCCGAATTGGACCGGCCGATTGCCCGTCGCCGGACGTCCTCTTGCATTGCTGTGCTCGTTGTGGGCGCTGGGCCGTGGAGCCGTGTTCGTTTCGGAGATCATCGGCCGTGCGCCGGCCGCGGTGTGCGACACGCTCTTCCTTATCGTCTTCGCCGGTGTTGTGGGGCGGGAGGTGATCGCCGCGCGAAACTTGCGCAATTTGAAAGTCGTCATCCTTGTGCTCGTGCTCGCCGCGGCCAATGTCGGCTTTCACGTCGAGGCGGCGCGCGCCGGGACGGCTCCGATATCCGCGCGAATAGGTCTGGCGATCCTCGTCTTCCTCATCCTGTTGATCGGTGGGCGCGTCGTCCCGAGTTTCACGCACAATTGGCTCGCCAAGCGGGCAATCGCGGCGCGACCCGTTTCAATGGGTCGCTCCGACGGCTTGGTCATGGCCCTTTCGGGATTGGCGTTGACGCTTTGGGTCGCTCTTCCCGACCTGCCGGTGGTCGGCGCCGTGCTCGTTGCGGCGGGCGCCGCGAACCTCTGGCGTCTATCGCGCTGGAGAGGATGGGCCACGCGATCCGATCGTCTCGTCTTGATCCTGCACCTCGGCTTTTTCTTCGCCGGGCTTGGTTTTATCATCGTCGGCGCCGCGCCTTTACTGCCGGACTTTGTCCCGGCGGCTGCGGGCCTCCACGTCTGGGCGGTCGGCGCGGTCGGAACGATGACTCTGGCGATGATGACGCGCACAACCCTCGGCCATACGGGGCGCGATTTGCAGGCGTCCATGGGAACCCAAGCAATCTACCTGGCCATCATCGTCGCTATGGGCGCGCGCGTCGCCATGACGCTGACGCCGACTTACGCGCTATCGCTCATGAACGTCGCGGCCTTCGCCTGGATCGTCGCTTTCCTCGGTTTTGTCGCGCACTATGGGCCGATGCTCGTGCGACCGCGCGCCGACGGCGCTTAGGACTTGATGTCGTCTCGTTCCAGTCCGGCCCCGCGCACGGCTTCATGGCCGCCGACGACAATCGTCGCCGCGGTCACTCGCGCCTCTCGATCAGGCTTCGAACCGTGGGAAAAGGATGTTGTTCTCGATGTGTATGTGTTCGGTCAGGTCCTCGGCCAGCTTGGCAAGACCAGCATAGAGAGCGCGCCACGAATTGCAGGCGCCATCGGGTGGCGTCATGTCGCCGGTAAGAGCGGCAAGGGCCTTGAGCTGCTCGCCGTGCTCCTCGTGCTCGTGGCGCATCATGCCGATGGGATGCACGATCATCGGATTGCCGCCGGCGAGCATGAGCGGAAAGAGCACCTGCTCTTCCTTCTCCATGTGGGATTCGAGTTCCGCCTGCATACGCGCGAGGAGATCGGCAAGGCCCGCAGGCGCCGCGGGATGATCGGCATGCACCCGCTCGACGCGAATCGCGAGCTTGCGCAATTCAGGCATTTCCTGGCGGTGCACCTGATGATAGCGCTCGACGATATAGCCGACGAGGTCTTCGACGCTATCTGGAATGGAATCCTGCTCCGGCGATAGGCGCGCCAACTCCGCCTCAATGGATGCCGGATCAAGTCCCTTCCGCCGCGCAGCCTTCTCCAGGCTTTCTGATCCGCCACAGCAGAAATCGAGCTTGTGGCGACGGAAAATGGCGGTGGAGCCGGGAAGGCTGGCGGCGATGTCGCCCAGACTGCGCACTGCTAAGGATTGTTCGGCCCGGCTCATCGAGGTCCTCCCTTTGGGAAACTGATGTGGTATCTCAAATACCAGTTACCTTATGCCGGAAATGTGGTATCGTCAATATCAATTTGGAGCGCAAAATGCGATTGCTCACCACGAATGATCTGGCCCTGCGGGTTCTGATGCGGCCGTCGGCCGCATCGGACGAGCACATAATGACCTGTGCTTGCCTCTGCATATGCCTTTCGAGTTCCGCCGCGATCGACTCGAACAGATTGCCAAGCCCAACCGGCGCCGAGACGACGCCCCGGTGAGCCGGCTCCACGCGTCGCGCCAGTACTTAACCATCGTCAAGAGAGCGGGCGGCGATCGCGGCTAACATTTGCGGTGGAATTCGCGGTCTGGCGTCGCGGCGCGGTTGTCCGGGTTCGCTTCTTTTCGCGCGTCCTGACATCGCAGCCGGGCCAATTGAAGGAGGAAGAGTCGTGAACGCTCCGTCGCTCGATGTGGATGGCTATCTCGTCGATCCAGGCGAATGGAGCGAGGATTGGGCCCGCGCGACAGCCAACGCGATGAACGTCACCTTGACCGCCGAGCATTGGGAGGCGATTGGCTTCATGCGGAAATTCTATGACGAGCATCAGGTCGCACCTGACGCGCGCTTCGTCATGCGCCATTTGAGCGAAACGCGAGGCGCGCCGCGCAACCGTCTCTTCGAACTGTTCCCATTCGGCTACCCCGGCCAGGCCTGCAAGATCGCGGGAATGCGTAGGCCGCGCGCTTGGAGCACCGGTTGAGCGCTTGGCGTCGGGTCGACCTCGCAAGAGAGCGTCGGGACCGGCTCTCCATTTCCAGCAGGGACATGGCGCCGAATATGAGACCGCGTCGACGTGTTCCCGAAGCGCATTCTCGATTTGCGATGGCGCCTCCAGTCGCGGTCTTGGCGACCGGCCCATCCAGAAACTTCGGGCGGACTTAACCGCAATCAAGGCGGATCCCCGATAATAGGATTGAGATGGCGCCATGATCGCCCGCATCGTGTTTTACTTCGTCGCCGCCTGCCTGATCGCCGCCCATTTCCTGCGCGCAGGCGACCTCGTCGCGACTGCGCTGTGTCTGGCGGCGCCGGCGCTGTTTCTCTTGCGCCGGCGCTGGAGCCTGCTTGTTCTGCAAGGGCTGGCCTATGGCGTGGCCGCCGTCTGGGTCGAGACGGCCTGGCAAATTGCGGAGATGCGCCGGGCCTTCGGCGAACCTTGGCTGCGCGCCGCCTTGATCCTGGCCGCCGTCGCCGCCGTCAGCGTGCTGGCCGGCTTCCTTCTGCGCAGTGCGCCCTTGCAGGAGCGCTATCGCCGCCGTTGAAGCGTCGAGGTCGGCCGTCGCCCGTCGAGGACGTGCCAGACCGCAAGCACGGGGTGGCGCCAGATCATGCGCGGGCCGGCCCAGCGCATCACCCGCCTGACGCGTTCGCGCATGACGGCCTTGTAGCAATGCACGGCGCAATTGGCGCAGGTCGGCTTGGCCGCGCCGAACACGCAACGCTCCAGGCGCCGGCGGGCGTAATCGTGCAGCGCCGTGCAGTCGGCGCAGAGCGGCGCCCCCTTCGGGCCGTGATGGGCGCGGCAATACATCCGCAGCATGGCGACGATGGTCCTGAACTCGCGCGCGCGCGGCTCGAACTTCGTCCTCTGCGCGGCGTCGCCAGGCACGCTGGCCCCGTCAGCCATGTCGCCCACCGATGACCATGATTGCGCCGGCTCCGTTGCTCGTCCGCGGTTCGAGCCCGGTCTTTCTAGCCGCGATTGTCCGCTTCCCTCTTAACAATGGTCAAGGACTAGCGGCGCAGGCCCGCTATTCTTCGCGGCGGCGCCGGCGGGGCGTCGCCGCATATGGGAGCTTCGTTTGCCCGGGCCGAAGGAAGTCGATCGCGCCGACCAGCGCGTAGCGCTCTCGATGAGCACGATCGCCTTCGCCGTGTGCTTTGCGGCGTGGACCATCTTCGCGATCGTCGGGCTGCGCCTTCGCCAGGAGTTGGGCCTCGACGAGACGCGGTTCGGGCTGCTCGTCGGCGCGCCGATCCTGACGGGATCGCTGATCCGCATCCCGCTCGCAGTCTGGGCCGACCAATACGGCGGCCGTCTCGTCCTCACCGTCAATATGCTCGCGGCGGCGTTGGCGACGTTCTTGTTGTCCTATGCGCACACCTACCCGCAGGCGCTTGCAGCGGCGTTGGGGGTCGGCGTCGCCGGCGGCTCGTTCGCCGGCGGCATCGCCTATGTTTCGCGCTGGTATTCTCCGGCGAAGCAAGGCGCCGCGCTCGGCATTTTCGGCGTCGGCAACATCGGCGCCGCGGCCACCAGTTTTCTCGCGCCTTTCGTTCTCGTCGCTTACGGCTGGCAGATGGTGGCGCAGGTCTGGGCCGCGGCGCTCGTCGCGATGGCGCTCGTATTCTGGCTCACGGCCAAGGACGATCCTGACGTCGTCGAGCGACGTCGCGCGGGCGCCAAGCCACGTAGCGTGCGGCTCGAACTCGAACCGCTGAAGAACGTCCAGGTCTGGCGCTTTGCGCTCTATAATTTTTTCATGTTCGGCGGCTTCGTCGCCCTGTCGCTGTGGCTGCCGCACTATTTCGTCAGCGTCTACGGTCTCGACGTTCGCTTGGCGGGCGCTCTCGCCGCCTTCTTCTCCATCGCGGCGAGCGTATTGCGCCCTTACGGGGGTCGGCTCACCGGCGTCTATGGCGCCCGACGGGTGATGTACTGGTCGTTGCTCGTCGCTATGGCGGCGACCTTCGTGCTTGCCTACCCGCCGACCGATTACGTCGTCCACGGCGCGAACGGCGCGTTCGCCTTCCACTTCGAAATGGGCCTCATCCCGTTCACGATCGCCATCTTCGTGCTCGGCTTCTTCATGGCTCTCGGCCGGGCGGCCGTCGACACGCACACTCCCGCCTACTATCCCGAACATGTCGCCTCGGTCGGGGGCCTCGTCGGCACGATCGGCGGCCTCGGCGGCTTCGCGCTGCCGATCCTCTTCGGCCTCACGCTCGACCTCACCGGCCTGTGGACCAGCGCCTTCATGGCGCTGTTCCTGCTTGTGACGGGCGCGTTGACCTGGATGCATCTGTCGATCCGCCAGATGGAGCGCGAAGCGGCCAGCAACACGCTGGAAGCGTTGCCGTCCCTGCCCGAGTTGCAAGGCATGCCGCAGCCGGCGGCCGCGGCGCCCGCCGGCGATGGCGTGCTCACCGACTGGCGTCCCGAGGATCAGACGTTCTGGGCGAACAAGGGCCGGGCCATCGCGCGGCGCAACTTGTGGATTTCGATCCCGGCGCTGCTGCTATCCTTCGCGATCTGGCAGGTGTGGTCGGTGGTCGTCGCCAAGCTGCCGCAGGCCGGCTTCAATCTGTCGACGGACGAACTGTTTTGGCTCGCGGCGCTGCCCGGCCTCTCGGGCGCCACGTTGCGCATCTTCTATTCGTTCATGGTGCCGATCTTCGGCGGCCGGCTGTGGACGACGCTCGCCACCTGGTCGTTGCTGATCCCGGCGATCGGCATCGGCTTCGCGGTGCAGAACCCCAATACGCCGTATGTCGTCCTGCTGATCCTCGCGCTGCTGTGCGGGCTCGGCGGCGGCAATTTCGCCTCCTCGATGGCGAACATCTCGTTCTTCTTCCCCAAGGCCGAAAAGGGCAACGCGCTCGCGCTCAACGCCGGCCTCGGCAATCTCGGCGTCAGCGTCGTGCAATTTGTCGTGCCGCTGATCATCACGGCGGGCGTGTTCGGATGGCTCGGCGGCGACCCGATCATGGTGAAGGGCGCGAGCGGGCAGACCCTGCTCTGGCCGCAGAACGCGGGCTTCATCTTCGTGCCCTTCATCGTCGTCTCGGCCTTCACGACGTGGTTCGGCATGAACGACATCGCCTCGGCCAAGGCTTCGTTCGCCGAACAGGCGATCATCTTCCGGCGCGCGCACAACTGGATCATGTGCTGGCTCTACACCGGCACTTTCGGTTCCTTCATCGGCTTTTCCGCGGGTTTCCCGTTGCTCGCCAAGATTCTGTTTCCCGACGTCAATGCGCTGCAGCTCGCCTTTCTCGGCCCACTAGTCGGCGCGCTGTCGCGCTCGATGACCGGCAAGCTGTCGGATCGCTACGGCGGCGCGCGCGTCACCCTCTGGGTGTTCGCGCTGATGATGGTCGGCGCGGCGGGCGTGCTGTGGTTCATCGGCGCCAAGGACCAGCCGGGCGCGTTTTGGGGTTTCTTCGCCAGCTTCCTCTTGCTGTTCTTCGCCAGCGGCGTCGGCAACGCCTCGACCTTCCAAATGATCCCCTCGATCATGCGCAAGGAGATGGAGCGGCTGATGCCGAACGCCGACAGCGACGCTCGCCGCATCCAGGCGGAGAAGGAATCGGCCGCCATCACCGGCTTCACCTCGGCGATCGCCGCCTTCGGCGCCTTCTTCATCCCCAAGAGCTACGGCACGTCGATCGCGCTGACGGGCGGGGCGCAGGGGGCGCTGTGGGGATTCCTGCTCTTCTACGTCAGTTGCCTCGTCATCACCTGGGCGGTCTACGCGCGAAAGGGCGGGCTGCTCTACGACGTCGAACGCTCGCGCCCAGCCGGCCGGCCGAAAGCCGCTGCGGCGGCATAGTCAGGAGCAAGTCGCATGTCCGAGGCGCACTAGCGCCCATGCGGGGAATATCCGGGTCGGTGACGAGGCGCCGCGTCGTCCAGATCTGGAGTGGGCAGATTAGGCGGTTTGGCCGTGCTGCCCGCGAGGCAGTACGGCCGCGCTCGACTTGGAGGATCAAGTGATCGACGACATCGCGCTCGCTCGCGCACTGCATGTGCTCTTCGTCACACACTGGATTGGCGGCGTCGCCTTCATCACGTTCGTCGCGCTGCCGCTCGCGCTCGCGAGCGCGGACGGCGCCCGGGGCTGGACGCTGTTCGAGGCGATCGAGCGACGCTTCGCGGCCCAGGTCCGCGTCTCGATTCCGCTCGCCGGCGCGACGGGGCTATGGATGACTTGGCGCCTCGATCTATGGAGCCGCTTCGCCGACGCCGCGTTCTGGTGGATGGGCGCCATGTTCGGGCTGTGGGCGCTGTTCATGCTGATCGTCTTCGTTGGCGAGCCGCTCGCCCATGCGAGGCTGGCGGCGATGGCGGCGCGCGACGCCCGCGGCGCCCTGCGGCGCCTGCTGCGCGCGCATCTCATTTTGTCGGCGGCCGCGATCGTGGCGATCTTCGGCGCCGTCGCCGGCGCGCATGGCGGGTTGTTCAACTGAAATGACTTCGAGCGAACCTACCCCTACCCAACGTTCGTCCGTCGCACGACGATCCTGGAAGGGCGCGGCGATCTGGAGTCGAGGCTTCCGCCCGTTCTTTCCAGGCGGCGGCGTTTGCGCGCTCGTCGGCATGGCCCTATGGCCGCCTTTCTTTCCGGGGCGATCGACATCCCGACCACGTGGCTGAAACTGGGTTCAGGGCTTGCGTCATGCCCTGATCGGTTCGAGCCCGTCTCGCGGTCGATAAGCCGGACCAGGTCCCACGGCCCGCTACAGCCGATGTTGAATAATGCGTTCGGCGGACAATGCGTCGCAGGGAACTCAGATAGATCGCGCCGCTGTCGGACGCCACGATCTACGAGATGGCGCGACGAGGCGAATCGCGGCGCATTCGCATGATCGATTGCAGCCAGAACTCTATTGCATCCTCAGTCGGTTCGATCTGCACGGCGGCGCCGCCGGTGATGGCCTGCGCCGCAGCGAAATTCAGAGCGGAAACGCCGGAGAGAACGGGAATGTCGAGGACAAGCGCTTCGGCCATGACGGGAAAGAAGCCACGCCCCAAAGCTTCCTCCTTGCCAAATTTGTTCAGGATTAAGAGCTGCGGCTTCAGCGTCAGCGCCTGTTCGGCCCAAAGCGTAGCTTGCGCCAGCGCGGCGTGGTCAAGGCGGCAGCCCCGTGCGCCATTGCCGCGATCCGCCGATATGCAGACGTTCTCGCCGGTTGTAAGATTTTCCAGAAACATGTCGCAGGCGCGACGTTCCGGCCGCTGTCGGTTGCTCTGAACGACGCCCGCGACTCGGTAGCCTGCCTCTTGCAGGTTGCGCGCGCAGCGCGCGAGCATTCGATCGCCGTCTGGAGCCGTATCATAGCGCATGAAGGCGAGCGGCAAGGCGTGATCGTCGCTTCCGCCTTCGGCGCCCGGCACGGGTCGGAAATCCAGGATGGTCATGGCGCGTCTCGTCGGTCTGCATGGCGCTCGCACGCGCATCCCGCGTGCGTCCGCCCAGCGGCGTCGCGCTGCAACGCCCAATTGATCATGCACGCGAGGCAGGCTTGTCCGGCATCCCCGGAGGTTTCGATAACTGTCATCAGGGCTAGCCAATCCTCATCGCCAGCCCGATTGGCGAAGCCGCGCACCGAATTGGCCGCATATTCGCCGGGCGTCTCGCCAAGCAGCCCGGCGGCGTTCCGCACGCGAGTCAGGAGCAGCAAATCGTTCATCGCGGCCAAGGTCTGCATGGCCAGCGTCTCGTCTTGCAAATCGCGCAGCACGTCGCCGAGAAGCATGGGCTCGCGCCTATTGGACGAGAGGCGATTGGGCGGCGCCGAAGTCGACCCCGGAAATATCAGCGCGGCCCGCGAGAATCGCGACATATTGGGCGAGGGCGCGTCGCTCGACGGCGTCGGCGAGATATGCGGAAATTTTGTCGCGAACGGCCTCGTACGGCAGGTCGGCGCCCTCGACGCGCCTTTGCAGCCGAATGACGTGGAAGCCGTAGCGCGTCTCGACCGGCGCCTGGCTTGTCTCCCCGGGCGCCAGCGCGGCCATCGCCGCATCAAATTCTCGCGTCGTCGCGCCACGGGTGATCTGGCCCAGATTGCCGCCCTGTTGCGCGGAGGCGCAGGCGGAATGCGCGCGGGCCAATTCGGAAAAGCGATCCGGTTCGCCGCGCAACGCTTCGATGGCGGCAATGGCGTCGCCCCTCGCTTTGGCGCGGGCGGCGCGGTCTCCCGGGGCGGCGGCAAAGAGGATGTGCGCGGCCTCAAAGATGTCCGGCGAGCGGAATTTCCTGCGGTTCTGCTCGAAATAGCGGCGGCATGTCGCCTCGTCCGTCTGCGGCAGTCTGACTTCGCGATCGACGACCTGGCGCATCAAGGCTTCCTCATCGGTCTCGCGGCGCCCTTCGCCATCGTCGAGCGGATGCGGCGCCAGTTCCAGGCGCCGCGCCTCGTCGAGCAGAAGCTGGCGGATCGCCAGCGCCCGGGCGGCCTGAGCGAAGGCGGCGGCGGGGTTCGCGGCGGGATGGTGCTGCGCCTCCCGCGCGATCGCCTCGCGTGGAATGACGGCGCCATTGACGCGGACGACGTTCGTTTTCGGCTTCACGCCAGCGGCTACGCTCGTGCAGGACATGGCGCTCATTCCGCCGGCTGCGTCGGCATGGCGCGCCCCTCTTTGCGGGCGGAGCGCACGATCTGGTAACCGCGGCGCCCGAGATACCAGACCGGCGCGCTCCAGACATGGACGAGGCGGGTGAAGGGAAAGACGAGGAAAATCGTCATGCCCAGGATCAAATGCGCTTTGTAGATCGGGTTGACGTCGGCGATGATGTCCGAAGCGTCGGGCTGCAACGTCACGATGCTCTGCGCCCAGCTCATGAACTTCACGATCTCGCTGCCGTCCATGTGGCCGAGCGAGACGGGGATGGTGGAGAGGCCGAGCACAAGCTGGGCGGACAGCAGCAGCAGGACCGCGATGTCGCCGTATGACGAATTGCGGCGGATGCGCGGGTCGGTCAGACGCCGATGCGTGAGGAGGCCGACGCCGATAAGGCACATGAGCCCCGCGACGCTGCCGATGCCGATCGCCAGCACCTGCTTGAAGGCGAGGCTGACGCCCAGCATTTCGAAAATCCAGATCGGCGTCAGAAGCCCGACGAAATGGCCGGCGAAGATGACGAGAATTCCGATGTGAAACAGGTTCGACCCCCACATCAGTTCCCGCCGGCGCAGCAACTGGCTGGAACTCGATTTCCAGGTGTATTGCTCGCGCTCGAACCGCATCAGGCTGCCGAGCAGGAACACGGTCAGCGCGAGATAGGGATACCAGCCGAAGGCCGCGTGGTTGAGAAACGCGCTCATGGTCGGCCCCCTGGGCTCATCGGATTGTCGTGGGTCGGCACGGCGCGGCGGGCGTGGCGCATCCGAGCGGCCAGCGCGTCGGCGCCGCACCCGCCCATGGCGGATTGAGCGCCCTGTCCGTCCGCGCCCGGCCCGAAGGTCACCGCTTCCTCTTCCCAGATTTTATCGAGCGCGATCATGTCGTCCGGGTCGGTTTCCGGCTCGGCGAGAACGGCGGCGAGGTCTTCGGCGCGCGGCGCGGCCGCGGCAAGAGAAGCGAGGCAGCGAAAAACGACTTCGTAAGACGACCCGCGCTTGCGCAGCCGCTCCGCCAGGGCGGCCAACACGTGCGCGGGCTGGCCGAGAAGCTCGCGCGCCTCGGTCAGTGGACGCGTGGCGCAGTATTCGAGAAAGAGCGGCAGGAAGTCCGGCAGTTCGCCCGGCGCCATCGTCAGCCCGCCCTTCTCGTAGAGCGCCATCAGATCGACCATCGCCTGCCCGCGATCCCGGCTCTCGCCATGGACATGCTCGAAGATGTGGAGCGAGAGCGAGCGCGTGCGGTCGAACAACAGCACGTAGCGCTCTTGCAGGTCATAGAGATCGCCTGCCTCCAGCTCGGCCAAGAATGCTTGAAGCGCTTTGCGCTGCGGCGCGGCGAGCAGCGCCTCGGCGGCAAGCGCGGCGCGCATCTCCGGGATGGCGGCGATCATCTCCTGTTCGGGGTAGGACAGCAGCGCCGAGAGAACCTTGAACGTGAGAGTGGATTTGTCATTGTCCATCACACGATCTCCATCGGGTTCTTCGCCCGTTTGGGCTGACCGAACAGATTCTCCGGCGTGCTGCCGTCCGAGCAGCCGTTGCCGAAGGAGAAGCCGCATTCGCCGCGCAATTGCTGGAGGTCGACGCCCTGCTCGCGATGCGCGGTGGGGATGACGAAACGGTCTTCGTAATTGGCGATGGCCATGATTTGGTACATCTCGTCGATCTGCGCGCCGGTGAGGCCAACCCTGCGCGCGATATTCTCATCGATCACGCCGTCGATGGTCTTGGCGCGCATGTAGGCGCGCATGGCCAGCATCCGTTCCAGCGCGGTGGCGACAGGAGCCTCGTCTCCCGCCGTCAGGAGGTTGGCGAGATATTTGAGGGGAATGCGCAGCGAGCGCACGTCCGGCATTTCGCCGTCCAGTCCCATCTTTCCCGCTTCCGCCGCCGATTGGATCGGCGACAGCGGCGGCACGTACCAGACCATCGGCAACGTCCGGTATTCGGGGTGCAGCGGGAAGGCGACCTTCCACTCCATCGCCATCTTCCAGATCGGCGATTTTTTCGCCCCCTCGATCCAGGCGTCGGAAACGCCGTCCGCCCGCGCCTGCGCAATGACTTCGGGGTCGTTGGGATCGAGGAAAATCGAGAGCTGCGCCGCGTAGAGATCGGTCTCGTCCCTAACGCTGGCGGCTTCTTCGATGCGGTCGGCGTCGTAGAGGACCACGCCGAGATAGCGGATGCGGCCGACGCAGGTTTCCGAGCAGACGGTCGGCTGTCCCGCCTCGATGCGCGGATAGCAGAAGATGCATTTTTCCGATTTTCCGCTCGACCAGTTGTAATAAATCTTCTTGTAGGGGCAGCCGGAGACGCACATGCGCCAGCCCCGGCATTTGTCCTGGTCGATCAGGACGATGCCGTCCTCCTCGCGCTTGTAGATCGCGCCCGACGGGCAGGAGGCGACGCACGCGGGGTTGAGGCAGTGCTCGCACAGGCGCGGCAGATACATCATGAAGGTGTTTTCGAACGCGCCGTAGATGTCCTTCTGCACGCCCTCGAAATTGACGTCAGCCGAACGCTTGGCGAATTCGCCGCCGAGGAGTTCCTCCCAGTTCGGCCCCCATTCGATCTTTTCCATCCGCTCGCCCGACACCAGCGAGCGCGGCCGGGCGGTCGGCATCGTCCGGCTCTCGCCGGCGTTCTGGAGATGCTCGTAGTCGAAGGTGAAAGGCTCGTAATAATCGTCGATTTCCGGCAGGTCCGGATTGGCGAAAATCTTGGCGAGCACGCGCCATTTGGCGCCGATCTTCGGCTCGATCTTGCCGTTCGCCTTGCGCGTCCAGCCGCCGTTCCACCGTTTCTGGTTTTCCCATTGCTTGGGATAGCCGACGCCGGGCTTGGTCTCGACATTGTTGAACCAGGCGTATTCCATGCCCTCGCGGCTGGTCCAGACGTTCTTGCAGGTGACGGAACAGGTGTGGCAGCCGATGCACTTGTCGAGGTTCAGCACCATGGCGATCTGGGCGCGGATTTTCATTGTGCGGGCTCCAGCTCGAGTTGCGGACCGGCTTCCTCGTCCATCCAGTCGATCTTCGACATCTTGCGGACGATGACGAATTCGTCGCGGTTGGAGCCGACGGTGCCGTAATAGTTGAAGCCATAGGATTGCTGGGCGTAGCCGCCGATCATGTGCGTCGGCTTCAGCACCACGCGCGTCACGGAATTATGGATGCCGCCGCGCAGCCCGGTCATTTCCGAGCCCGGCACATTCACGATCTTCTCCTGCGCATGATACATCATGCACATGCCGTTCTTGACGCGCTGCGAGACGACTGCGCGGGCGATCAGCGCGCCGTTGGCGTTGTAAGCCTCGATCCAGTCGTTATCGACGATGCCGGCCTTGGCGGCGTCCTGCTCGCTCATCCAGACGATCGGTCCGCCGCGCGACAGGGTCAGCATGAGGAGATTGTCGGTGTAGGTGGAGTGGATGCCCCATTTCTGATGCGGCGTGATGAAGTTCAGCACGATCTGCTTGGCGCCGTTCGGGCGCAGGTCGATGACCGGACGAATTGTCTTCGTGTCGATGGGCGGGCGATAGACGCAAAACCCTTCGCCGAAGGCGCGCATCCACAGATGATCCTGATAGAGTTGCTGGCGGCCGGTCAGCGTGCGCCACGGGATCAGCTCGTGCACATTGGTGTAGCCGGCGTTGTAACAGACCTTCTCGGACTCCAGGCCCGACCAGATCGGCGAGGAAATGATCTTGCGCGGCTGCGCCACGACGTCGCGGAAGCGGATTTTTTCATCCTCTTTCGGGATCGCGAGATGCGTGTGGTCCAGGCCGGTGAACCCGCCGAGCGAAGCCCAGGCCTTCACCGCGACCTCGCCGTTGGTTTCGGGCGCGAGCGACAGCAACACTTCTGCGGCGTCGATGGCGCTGTCGATGCGCGCCAGGCCCTTGGAAGACCCCGACGCCACTTCACCGTTCAGCTTCTTGAGGAACTCCACTTCATGCTGCGTGTTCCAGGCGATCCCCTTGCCGCCGTTGCCGAGCTTATCCATCAGCGGGCCGAGCGAGGTGAAGCGCTCGTATATATGCGGATAGTCTCGCTGGACGACGGTGACGCTGGGCGCCGTCTTGCCGGGGATAGGCTCGACCTCGCCCATTTTCCAATCTTTGACGTCCATCGCCTGCGCGATCTCGCCGGGCGTGTCGTGCAGGATCGGCGTGAGCACGACGTCCGTCTCGACGCCCAGAACTTCGGGCGCGACTTTTGAAAAGGCCTTGGCGATGCCCTTGTAGATCTCCCAATCGCTGCGCGACTGCCATGCCGGGTCGACGGCCGCAGTGAGCGGATGGATGAAGGGATGCATGTCGGAAGTGTTGAGATCGTCCTTCTCATACCAGGTGGCGGTGGGCAGGACGATGTCGGAATACATGCAGGTCGTGGACATGCGGAAGTCGAGCGTCACCATCAGATCGAGCTTGCCTTCAGGGGCCTTGTCATTCCAGACAACTTCGCTGGGCTTCACGTGCCCTTCCTCGCCCATTTCCTTGCCAATGACGCCATGGGCGGCGCCGACGAGATGTTTGAGGAAATATTCGTGCCCTTTGCCGGAGGCGCCCAGGAGATTGGAGCGCCAGACGAAGAGATTGCGCGGCCAGTTTTTCGAATGGTCCGGATCCTCGCACGACAGCTTCAGCGCTCCCGATTTCAGCGATTGCGCGACGTAGTCCTTCGCCTCCAGCCCGGCGGCCGCCGCCTGTCGGGCGATCTCCAGCGGATTGGCCTGCAATTGCGGAGCGGAGGGCAGCCAGCCCATGCGCTCGGCCCGGACGTTGTAGTCGATCATCGCTCCGTCCCACGGACCCGCCGGGGCGGTAGGGGAGATGATGTCCGCGGTCGTCAGCGTTTCGTAGCGCCATTGATCCGTGTGGGCATAAAAGGCGGACGTCGCATTCATCTGGCGCGGCGGGCGGCCCCAGTCGAGACCGAAGGCGAGCGGCAGCCAGCCTGATTGCGGGCGCAGTTTTTCCTGGCCGACATAATGTGACCATCCCCCGCCCGATTGGCCGACGCAGCCGCACATCACCAGCATGTTGATGATGCCGCGGTAGTTCATGTCCATGTGGTACCAGTGGTTCAACCCGGCGCCGACGATGACCATGGAGCGGCCCCTGGTCTTCTCGGCGTTTCTGGCGAACTCGCGCGCCACCGTGATGATTTGCGCGCGCGGGACGCCGCTGATTCTTTCCGCCCACGCGGGAGTGTAGGGCTCCATGTCGTCGTAGCTCTTGGCGACGTGCTTGCCGCCGAAGCCGCGATCGACGCCGTAATTCGCCGCGAACAGATCGAACACCGAAGCGACCAATATCTCGCCGTCGGCGGTTTGCAGCGTCTTGGCCGGGACATTGCGCACCAGCACGCCGGGATGGTCCGTGCCCGCGAAATGATCGTGCTCGCGGGCGCCGAAATAGGGAAAGCCGACTTCGGCGATCGCGTCCTTCGTGTCGGCGAGCGACAGGCGCAGCTTGACGTCCTTGCCGGAGGCGTCCTTCTCCTCCAGGTTCCAGCGGCCCTTTTCGCCCCAGCGGAAGCCGACCGAGCCCTTGGGGACGACCAGTGCGCCGGCGATCTCGTCGAACGCCAGCGTCTTCCATTCCGGATTGTTCGTCTCCCCCAGTCCGCCGGTGAGGTCCGAGGCGCGCAGGAAGCGCTCGGGCGCGTAATATTCGCCTTGCTTCACGAGACGCACCAACATCGGCATGTCGGTGTATTGCCTGATATAGTCGCGAAAATAATCCGCCTGCCGATCGATATGGAATTCGCGCAGGATCACGTGGCCCATGGCCATGGCGAGCGCTGCGTCAGTGCCCTGCTTGGGCGATATCCAGAGATCGGCGAATTTCGAGGCTTCGGAATAGTCCGGGCAGATGACGACGCTTTTCGCGCCCTTGTAACGCACCTCGGTGTAGAAATGCGCGTCCGGCGTGCGCGTCTGCGGCACGTTGGAGCCCCAAAGGATCAGGAAGCCGGAATTGTACCAGTCGGCCGATTCCGGCACGTCGGTCTGCTCGCCCCAGGTCTGCGGGCTGGCGGGCGGCAGATCGCAATACCAATCGTAAAAGGACAGGCAGACGCCGCCCAGCAGCGACAGATATCGCGCGCCTGCGGCGTAGCTGACCATCGACATCGCCGGGATGGGCGAAAAGCCGAAGATGCGGTCCGGCCCGTAGGTCTTCGCCGTGTGGGCGTTGGCGGCGGCGATGATCTCGTTGACCTCGTCCCAGTTGGCGCGGACAAAGCCGCCGAGACCGCGCTTGGAGACATAGGACGCGCGCTTCTCAGGGTTTTCGACAATGCTTTTCCACGCGGCGACTGGCGTTGCCGTCGCGCGGGCTTCGCGCCACGCCTTGACGAGGCGCGAGCGGATCAGCGGGTATTTCACCCGGTTGCCGGAATAGAGATACCAACTGTAGCTCGCCCCGCGCGCGCAACCGCGCGGCTCGTGGTTGGGCATGTCCGGTCTTGTGCGCGGATAGTCGGTCTGCTGGGTCTCCCAGGTGACGATTCCGCCTTTGACATAGACCTTCCACGAGCAGGAGCCGGTGCAATTCACGCCATGGGTCGAGCGCACGATTTTGTCGTGCTGCCAGCGCTTGCGGTAGCCGTCCTCCCAGGAACGGTCCTCGTGTGTCGTGATGCCGTGGCCCTGCGAAAACGCCTCCGCGGGACGTTTGAAGAAGGTCAGCCGGTCGAGAAGGTGACTCATTTTGCTTTCCTGCGGTTCGCGGTCACCCGCCGAGGCGCCCCATGACGGCTAGGGTCGCATCCTGCAAATCACCGCGGCATCTGCCTTGATTATGGTCAAGATGACGTTCAGGTATTGTCATTGTAAAACGTGATTTAAATCACGCCTCTGAGCACCTTCAGCGAGTAGAGGCCGGCCCGGTGAAGCACCCGAAGCGAATGCGAGCGGCCGGGTTCCCGACCGACCCGGCGGTCATGCTCCGGCCGCCGCCGCGACGGGCGCGCTCGATCCGAGGTCGCAGTCCGCGCGCGAAGCGTTCCAGAGCATTGTCAGGCTGCGGCGGGTTTCCGCCGGGAGGCTGGACGGGCCGCGGCCTGAGCCGCCATGCGCCGCGTCGGGGCGCCGGCTCCGAAATCGCTACGCGACGGCGCCTCACGAGCCTTGGATTGGCCAAAGATGCGCGCGGTTGCATTCATGCCGTTCCCGATTCCTGATATCGCGGAAACAGAACATTGTTTTCCAAGTGAATGTGTTTCGTCAGGTCGTCCGCCAGCTTTGCTGCGCCGAAATAAAGCGCTTGCCAGGAACGGCATGCCCCTTCGGGCTGGGCAAATCCGCTCGTGATCTCCTGCATCCGTTGCAGGTGCTCGCCATGCTCGGCATGATCGTGACGCATCTGCGCGATCGGCGCGTCGAGTCCGCCTCCACTGCGTCGCCGCATCGCGGGGAACAAAATGAGTTCCTCCTTCTTCATGTGAACTTCAAGCTCGCCCTGCATCTGCTTCAGCAAGACCGCAAGGCCGCGCGGCGCCTGCGGATGATCGATATGGACCGCCTCCACTTTTCTCGCGAGTTCGATGAGTTCGGGCAGTTCGCGTCGGTGCGTTTCGTGATACCGGGCCAGAATGTGATCGATCAACCACCCGGTCTCCCAGGATTCCGGCAGCGTGGCGCTTGAGGCTTCGAGGGCGCGAAGTTCATGCTCGACATCATCGACATCGATGCCACGCTGCCGAGCCGCTTCGCTCAGCGCGATGTCGCCATGACAGCAGAAATCAACTCTGAATTTTCGAAACACCGCAGTTGCGCCGGGCATCGTCGCGGCTAGCTCGCCTATCGTTCGATTGCGCAGGGAGACATTCTGGGTCTGGGCAGTCATTGCAGCTCTCCTTCGTGATGGTCGAGGTGGCGACTACGCTCGTGATTGCGAGGTCGAGACTTTCCGCGATGCGCCGAGCGCCCTCGCCGAAATGCGCTTCAGCGGGAGGGGCGCAGACGTCCGGGTCGGTCTTCGCGAGGCGCTCGACCATCGCCTCGTCGAAGCCTGTCGGCGTCACGATCTCGGTCCTGATCCGCTCGCGGCGTTGCGCCGCCGATCGGGTCGCCGCCATCAATCAGCACCTTGAACTGGTATTTGATATTCCTATATAGCTCGATATAATGGGCATTGCAAATGCGACTTTAAGCGAACGACGGTCCGTCGCAGCGCCTTCGCTAAATTCGGGCTAGGCGCCCTGACGCGACTCGCGGGCGCGCAGGATCACGCCTTCGCTACCGAGTCGCCGCGCGAACTGGCGCCGACCGCCCGGCTGACGGAATCTACGCCAACCGCCCCGACCCTACGCGCGCGACCAGGAGCGGAATCTCGCCCGCGCCGCCCGCGCGTGCAAACGGACGCCAAGCCTGCTAAGCACGCTCATCCGCGGGAAAGAGATATGGGCCTTTCGGCTCACGATTGGGACATCGTATTGCAGGCGCCGCTGTTCAAGGCGATGGGGCCGACGATCTCGCGCGCGATAATTCAGGATCGGGCGCCTCGGCGTTATGCGCGCGGAGAGCAAATCTTCCAGGAGGGCGATCCGGCGGAAGGATTCTTTGTCGTGATAGAGGGCTGGGCGAAACTCCTTCGCCTACGGGACGACGGCGAGGAAGTGGTCGTCGCGATCTTCTCCGCCGGCGAAACCTTCGCTGAAGTCGCCATGTTCCTCGGCGGCCGTTATCCCGCGAGCTGCGAAGCGGTCTCGCCGGCGCGCATCCTCAAGGTGGACGCCGCCGTCTTGCGACGCGCAATTCTCGCGCAGCCGCAGCTCGCCTTCGACATGCTCGCAGCCGCTTCGCTGCGCCTCAGGGAACTTGTCGACGAGATCGAAAGGCTGAAAGCGCAATCGGCGCCGCAACGCATCGCCGATTTTTTTCTCAAGCAGGCCGCTGCGGACTCGGGTCGGGCGGAGATCGCCTTGCCCTATGAAAAGGCCCTGATCGCCAATCGCCTCGGCATGAAGCCGGAGAGCTTTTCGCGCGCGCTTGGCAAATTGGAGGCGTTTGGCGTCACCGTTGACCGTGAAAGCGTATGCATAAGCGATCTTGCCAGACTCACCGCCTTCGTCGACGGTCGCAAAGAGCGTTCGCGGGCGCCGAACTGACGTCGCAATCCGCCCCCGGCATTGCTGCGGATTCACCGACTTGCGAGGCGGCCGCGCGCGCTGGCCCGCGTCTGAACCCTTCGAGCCGCGCGCCTTAAGCCGGCCGCGAGTCGGCAGTCCTGCTGCGCGTCCGGCATTTTTCGACTTAACCGGGGTCAAGGAGGCCGCCGCCCCCTCCGATGATGATCTTGCATCGTTGGGTCGGGGGATCATGATAACTCGCGCCGTTCGCGACTTGAGGGGGCGCGCCGATTGTCTATGACGCCGACACCTTCGAAGGGATCAAGCGGCCGGGGGAACAGCGGGAGAACGCGATGCGGAAGGCCTTGGCGATAACGCACGTCGCTTTTGAAGGGCTCGGTTCGCTGGCGCCGGAGCTGACGCGCTCCGGCTTTACAATTGAGACGGTCGATGCATGCACGGCCGAACTCAGCGCCATCGATCCCCTGGCGCCGGACATCGTGGTCGCGTTGTGCGGATGAGCGGCGTGGGGCCGACCGTTTCAAGAGACCTCGCGCACCTTGGCCTTCCTCGCCCGCTGCAGTCGGAATATCGCCTTTTGACATAAAACTATAAAGTCTTGGTCGAACGTTGACGTTCGTCACTATTGTCCCATCAAAAATATGCAATTAGCTCAACACGAGAGAGTGCGCTGCCGTCCCGAGGATTCGCATGCGAGTGTTGGCGGCGGAAATCGGAGGGGAGGGCGAGATGGCTCTTCGCGTCATTCTTTCCTCAGTTCCGGGCCTCGCGGCGACGCTGGGTATGGCGTCCCCGCTACAGTTGGAGACATGCCCAAAGTTCAATCCTCTCTTGCAGCGCCATTTCAACTGATTGACATTGTTCCTTCCTCGACTCCGGCGGCGCCGTCGGCGCCCACGTGAGCTTCGACGCGGCGCGGCTCGACGCGACCGACAAGGCAGGCGAAGAACGCGGCCTGACCCGATCGGCCTTTCCGGCCGGCGCGGCGCGAGAAAAGATCTCGCGGCGCGCCTAGAAGACTCGCGCCCGCCCTTGACGACCCGCCCCGCCGCTATATCCTGCCGCATATAGAGCTGGCGCTCCGGCGCGCCCGATCACGAAAGGTCTCCCGTGCGCCGCCTGCCGTCGGCTCTTCTGTCGTTGCTTCTCGCCCTGGCGCCCGCGGGCGCGCTGGCGCAGGAGAGAATCGTCGTCTTCGCCGCGGCGAGCCTGAAGACGGCGCTCGACGGGGCGGCGGCGGATTTTCACGCCCACGGCGGCGCCGAGGTCGCGATCAGCTACGGCGGATCGCTGGGCCTGGAGCGGCAGATCGCCGCCGGCGCCCCAGCCGACCTCTTCGCCTCCGCCGACGAGGAATCCATGGACGTCGCCGCGAAGGCCGGAGTCATTCGCGCCGACAGCCGCGTCGATCTCTTGGGCAATCGTCTGGTCCTGATCGCGCCCAAGGCGGCGCCGATCGACGCCCTCGCGCTGGCGCCCGAGGCGCTCGCAGGGGCGATCGGCGCGGGAAAACTGGTGACCGGCGAGGTCGCCACCGTTCCCGTGGGCAAATACGCCAAGGCGTCGCTGACCAAGCTCGGCCTGTGGAGCGTCGTCGAGCCTCATTTGGCGATGACGAGCGACGTGCGCACGGCGCTCGCCTTCGTCGCGCGCGGCGAGGCGGCGCTGGGCGTCGTCTATGCGACGGACGCCGCCGCGGAGCCCGCGGTCAAGATCGTCGCGACGTTTCCCGACGATTCCCATCCGCCCATCCGCTATCCCTTCGCGTTGACGGCGACGTCGGCCAATCCGGCCGCGGAGGCCTTTTTCGCCTATCTGAAATCGCCGGACGGCCGCGCGTTCTTTGCCCGCCAGGGCTTCGCCGTCATCCCTTGAGGCCGGCGAGCGGCGCGCGGAAGGCGAAGACGCCGGCGCGCTTGACGTCCGCGTCTTCCAGCGCGCGCGTCACCGGCACGCGGTACTCGATCAGGCACTCCAGGCGATCGAGCGCGAGATAGCTGCGACGGGGATCGCCGATGAGGACGAGCGCGCCGCGGCGCGCCAGCCCTTCGAGCCAGAGCGTCACGGCTTCGGCCATGTCCTTCTGATAACAGACGTCGCCGGCGAGAATCACGTCCCAGCCGCGATCGGCGCCGACGACGTCCTCGGCCAGCACGCAAACGGCGACGCCGTTCTGCCGGGCGTTCAAGCCGATCGCGACTTGCGCGAACTCGTCGATCTCGCTGGCCTCGACGCGCGCGGCGCCGGCCTTCGCGGCGGCGATCGCGACGAGGCCCGAGCCGGAGGCGAAGTCGAGCACGCATTTGCCCGCGACGCATTCGGGATTGTCGCCGACGTAACGCGCGAGCGCCTGTCCGCCCGCCCAGGCGAAAGCCCAGAACGGCGGCGGCAAGCCGATCTCGTCCAATTCCCGCTCGGTCCTGCCCCACAACTCGACGGCCTCGTCGGCCAGATGCAGCCACAGGGCCGGCGCCAGCGGCGGCGCGACAAGGCGCGTATTGGCGCGAACGAACGCCGCCCGCTCGCGGGTCCGCCGGCTCATGTCTTCCAATGCAGGGCAGAGATCAGCGTGAACAGGCGGCGCGACGTGGCCTCGTCGATCTCGATCCTCTCGTCGATGCGCGCGGCGATGAGCGCCGCCCCCTCGTTGTGAAGCGCGCTGCGCTCGCGATCGATCGCCTCGATCTGACGCGGGCTCGCGGTCCGGATGGCGGAATAATAGGTCTCGCACACCAGGAAGTAGTCTTTCAGCAACGGGCGGAAAGGCGTCATCGACACCACGAATTCGACGATTCGTTCGCCGGCCTGCGAGCGCACCTCGAACGTCAGCCGCGATTCCGACTGCGCGATCGTCAGGCAGTAGGGACCCTCGTCGCGGCCTTTGACGCCGAAACTGTTGTCCTCCACGAGATCGAAGATCGCGACGTCGCGCTCGTGATCCCGGTCGGCGACGCCGCGCGGAATCGACGCCTCGTCGAGCGACACCTCGGCGAGGCGGTTGCGCGATCGCGGGGCGCGGCTCATCCCGCGCCTTCCCCCGCCAGGCGCAGGGCCACCGAGCGGGCATGGGCGCTAAGGCCCTCCGCCTCGCCCAGGACGACGGCGGCCGGCCCCAGCGCGGCCAGCGATTTGGCGTCGCACTTGAGGATCGACGTGCGCTTGAGAAAATCGAGCACGCCGAGTCCCGAGGAAAAGCGCGCCGAACGCGAAGTCGGCAGGACGTGGTTGGAGCCGCCGACATAGTCGCCGATCGCCTCGGGCGTATAGGGGCCGATGAAGATCGCGCCGGCGTTGGCGATCGATCGGCTCAAGGCGTCGGCGTCCCGCGCGATGATCTCGAGGTGCTCGGGGGCGAGCCGATCGACGAGCGGCGCGGCCGCGGCCAGACTCGGCGCGAGGATGATCGCGCCGTAATCGCGCCAACTGGCGCCGGCGATTCTTGCCCGCGGCAAATCGGCGAGCTGGGCCTCGAGAGCCGCGCTCACCGCCCGCGCCAACGCCGCGTCGTCGGTGATGAGAATCGATTGCGCGGCTTCGTCGTGTTCGGCCTGGGCGAGCAGGTCGGCGGCGACGAAGCGGGGATCGGCGCTGGAATCGGCGAGGACGACGACCTCCGAGGGGCCGGCGATCATGTCGATGCCGACCACGCCGAACACGCGCCGCTTGGCGGCCGCGACATAGGCGTTGCCCGGCCCGACGATCTTCGCCACCGGCTCGACGCTCGCCGTGCCGTAGGCGAGCGCCGCGATCGCCTGCGCGCCGCCGAGGCGATAGATTTCCGAGACGCCGGCGATTTTCGCCGCCGCCAGCACCAGCGGGTTGAGCTTGCCGTCGGGCGTCGGCACGACCATCGCGATGCGCCGACAGCCCGCCACCTTGGCCGGCGCCGCGTTCATGATCACCGAGGACGGATAGCTCGCGCCGCCGCCGGGAACGTAGAGCCCGACCGAGTCGATGGCGCGCCAGCGCCAGCCGAG